>ONFE01000077.1 GCA_900316985.1 uncultured Prevotellaceae bacterium | reverse complement strand
TACACGCTACGACATGCCTGCGTTGCTCAGCGTCGCTGCAGGCTACGAGTTCACGCCGAAACTCCGTGCTGCACTTGAGTATCACTTCTTCGACGACAAGAATGCCAAGATGGCCAACGACCGCCAGAAGGAACTGACGCATGGTACCCATGAGATTCTTGCCGGTGTGGAGTACGACATCAATGACAAGTTTACCGTCAGTTGTGGCGGCCAGCGTACCGACTACGGTCTGAGCGACGGTTACCAGCAGAACACCTCCTTTGCCTGCGATAGCTACTCCGTGGGTCTTGGTGGTGCCTGGAACATCAACGAAAAGGTGCGTCTCAATGCTAGCTACTTCTGCAGCATCTACAGCGATTACGAGAAGCAGGCAGCTTACGGCACAGAGACCTACAGCCGTACCAACCACGTGATTGGCGTGGGTATCGATTATAAATTCTAAGGTTTTAGTCAGAAAAGCAAAGATGCAGGATTCAAGAACTTCACTTGAATCCTGCATCTTTATATGTATGGTGCTTAGAAACTGAATTCTACACCCAGGCCCAATACTCTGTTGGTGCGAGTGAAGGAATCACCTACGATGGTAGCTCCTGTTGTTGGGTCAGCAGTCGTTACTTTGTCGTAGTCTTCATAGTTGGTCTGGAAGTAGGCTGCCGTCACCTTGATTTTCTCTGTTGGCTTGTAACTTACACCGAAACCGAAACTGTAACTGTTCACTACGAACGACATATCGTTCATATAGTCATCAGTAAGTTGGTAGCGGGTGAGCTGGCCACCGGCAGAGACGTTGAATTTCTCATTGATGTCCCATTCGGCACCTGCCAGATACTCGTTGGTGTCACCGTCGAGTTTCTTTTCTGAGTGGTTATACCAGTGGGCCTTGGTGTCGAAATAATGATGATAACCGGCATTCACACGCACATTGGGAACGACGCTCCATTGTGCACCTACGGTGAGCAATGCAGGGGCATCCTCATCAACCTTGGTTCCGTCCTGAAACTTGTTGACGGCTTCTACCTCCATAGCCTTCTCCAATGTGGAATTGTTCTTCATCTTCATCTGCGTATTGAATTCATATTTGGCAGCGAAGTTGAAAGGACCGGTTTTATAGTCAACACCGATGATGGGAGCAATGCCGATGCCGGTCTGGTTGCTCATCAGGTTTACGCCCAAGGAGTATTTCTCCAGAGGAGCCAGTTGCTCGAGTGCTCCGTCAGCCTTTGCTTTTGCTGCGGCATACTGTTCCGGTGTGTAGACACCCATCTGAGTAGCGAGTTCAGCCTGACCTAACTGTTTGTTAATATTGCCAACGGCTTCATTCAGGAAGGTGTCGAAGTTGACATAACCGCCCTGGGTCTTCACCTGGATATTGCTCAGGCGTGCCTTGTAGGAAGCGTTTCCATAGAGTGCACGCAGACCTCCATAGACTGACAAATGTTCATTGATCTTATAGGCGGCACCTAATTGGAAACCGAAGTAATATTGGCGACCGCGCATATAGGCATCCGCGTCATAACCCTGAGCACCGAGCGGTTCCAATTGCTTGGCAATCATGCCCACAGCACTTTCGAATGAACCCAGGCCGTTCTCAAATTCGCAGACACCACCTCCGCCGGGAATGGAGAAGTTGAACTGCACGCTCCAGTTGCCTGTGTTATAGGCTGCCTGAACAGAGGGAATAAACGGGGCGTCGGCAATACCTTCAAAAGTCTTACTTGTTTTTCCATCGTTTTTCTTTCCCAATGCGAAGAGGGGATTGGTGGAATTAATGGTACGTGTCTGATGGGCGTACTGCCAGTTGATGGCCAGATGGAAACCTTCAGGCATAAATACCACACCGGCGGGGTTGGAATAAACGCCATCCAAGCCAATGGCTGCATCGCGGGCGGGGTTCTTTAGAAATTCAACGCTTTGGTTGGTGTTTGTAAGAATACCACCAGCCATAGCGGTGGTTACGGTAGCGAGCATCACTGCTACGCTGATAAATTTAACCTTATACATCTTAATAACCTTTAAAAAACATGGCTGCAAAGGTAACTATATTGTTCGGAACTTCACTGTTTGCGCACACATAATTAACATATTTTATGCACAACTACACCAATTTTGTGCACAAACGAGCGGTTTTGTGCAGAATTTAAAAACACAAAGATACGGTGGCACGAAGAATTACAGAGAAAAGAACAAAAATCTTCAAAAATCTGACATAAATCTTGTGCACACTTAGGTAATCACTCCCCGCCCTATAGAGAGGGGCAAGGGGGAGGGTCTTCTTTTTTAGCTTTTCTTTTTCAGTTCAGGATATTGGATGCGGGTATGGTAAATACTCTTCAGACGATCAATCAGTACCTGTTTGGCCACGTTGATGTCGTGGAACGTAATGGGGCAGTCCTCGAAGTAGCCTTCGCTGACTTGACCGTCAATCAGCCGGTTTACCAGGGCGGAAATACTGTCTTCTGTATATTCGGGCAGAGAGCGGGAGGCTGCTTCCACGGTATCGGCCATCATCAGGATGGCCTGTTCGCGTGTGAACGGATTGGGCCCGGGATAAGTGAAGAGGTTATCGTCAATCTTCTCTTTGGGGTGCTCGTTTTTATAGGAAATGTAGAAATACTTGGTTTTGCCTGAGCCGTGGTGAGTGGAAATAAAGTCCTTGATGATGCTGGGCAAATCATATTTCTCGGCCATTTTCAGTCCTTCGCTGATGTGCGAGATGACAATCTGTGCGGCTTCGGTGCGTTCCATCTTTTCAAGTGGATTCACACCCGCCTGATTCTCTGTGAAGAAAGCGGGATTGTACATCTTTCCGATGTCATGATAGAGAGCGCCCGTACGAACCAGTTGGGCCTTGGCGCCAATCTTGTTGGCTATCTCCGTGGCCAGGTTTCCAACGGTGATGCTGTGCTGGAAGGTGCCTGGAGCAACCTCCGAGAGTTGGCGAAGCAGGTCCTTGGAAGTGTTCGACAACTCAATCAGCGTTACATTGGATGTGAATCCGAAGGCTTTCTCTACAATGAGCATCAGGGGATAGGCGAAGAGAAGCATCACACCGTTTACAACGAAGTATTTGTACATATCATGATCCATCTGCCAGATGCTGTTGTCCTGCATCAGTTGCAGGGCCAGATAGGTGATGCAGCTGCAGATGGTTACGACAATGGCCGTCTTGAACAATTGTGAACGGTTGTCGAGTTCACGCAATGAATAGATGGCTGCCAGTCCGGCTACCAGCTGGATGATGATGAATTCATACTGATATTTCACGGCGGCTGCACAGAGCAGGATCATCACCACGTGTGAGATGAAGGCCGTTCGGGAGTCCATGAACACACGGACGAAGATAGGTGTCATGGCAAAGGGCAGCGCATAGACGCTGAAGATGTTGTGCTCCATCATCAGCGACACTATGATGGGGAAGATGGTGATGAGCGAATAGAGCATCGTGATGGAGCGCGGCTTCTCGAAATAGTCCTTGCGGAAAAGGGCCAGGTAGATGGTGAACAGCGACATCAGGATGGTGACGAAGAGCGTCTGTCCGGCAATCGTGCTGCTGATGGTGCTCGAGGAAGCGGAACGACGTCTCATCTCGTGCTCGAAACTGCTGAGTTCTCGGAAGGTCTGCTCGTCCACGATTTCACCGCGGTCAATAATCTTCTGTCCGGCAAGCACCATGCCGCTTGCTCTCGGAATTGTGCTCAGCAGGTCGTTTCTTTCTGTTTCCGACCGTTCTTTGTCGTATATCAAGTTAGGCCGGATGTATTCATTCAGGTTACAGCGCTGCAGCGCTTGTCTTTGCAGGACAAGTTTCTCATCCTGGAAGAGTTGCTCGTAAGCGGCAATCGTGGAATAGATGCAGTTGATCTGCACACTTGAGGCCGTCTTTCCACTCACCACACGGACGGTGGAAGTTGTGTCCTTGCCGATCCTGGAATATTCCGGCGTGCTCATCACGCCTGCCTGATACAGCCGGTGGAGTCTGTCGGCTATTATTTCAATATATTCAGGTCCGAGTCCGGGAATGCCGTTCTTGAAAGCATTCCTGAAACTGGCTATCTGTTCGTCCTCTATGTTTTCGTTGTAATTATAATAAGGTTCAAAAGCCTCCAGAATACTGTCGCGCTCGTTTTGGATAGCCTCGTCGGTCTTGTAGATGGGGAAGTCGAAATTGGCTATCAGCGAAGAATACATCCAAGGCTTGCCCACGTCATAACGGAACTGGGGTCCGCTGTTGCGGGGCAGGAACCATACGATGATGATGACGCTTGCAACGATGAGTGCAATGCGTGAAAAGAAATTGCGCCAATAATGGCTTTGCGTGGAGTTATTTCTTGCCATAAATGAATGCAGTTCTGTTTTACTCTGCGAAAATACGAAAAATTCTCGCATAATTGGCAAAAAAGTCGTACTTTTGCAAAAAATTTATTCATTTTATGTCAGAAAGAAGAGTTAGAGTGCGTTTTGCACCCAGTCCGACGGGTGCTTTGCACATAGGAGGTGTACGTACTGCATTGTATAATTATTTGTTTGCCCGTCAGCACGGGGGTGACCTTGTATTCCGTATTGAGGATACCGACTCGAACCGTTTCGTGCCCGGTGCTGAGGAATATATCATCGAATCGTTCAAGTGGCTGGGTATCAAGTTCGACGAGGGCGTGAGTTTTGGTGGCCAGTATGGTCCCTATCGTCAGAGTGAGCGTCGTGATATCTATAAGGAATATGTAGAGAAACTCTTGGCAGCCGGTAAGGCTTACATTGCTTTCGATACCCCGCAGGAGCTGGAGGCTAAGCGCAATGAAATCAAGAATTTCCAGTATGATGCCAGTACACGTGGCATGATGCGTAACTCCCTGACGCTGTCGAAGGAGGAAGTTGATTCCCTGATCAGCGAAGGACAGCAGTATGTGGTCCGCTTCAAGGTTGATCCTGGCGAGGAAGTTCACGTTCAGGACTTGATCCGTGGGGAAGTCATCGTTAAGAGTGAGATTCTCGATGACAAGGTGCTGTACAAGAGTGCCGATGAACTGCCCACCTATCACTTGGCCAACATCGTGGATGATCATCTGATGGAAATCTCCCACGTCATCCGTGGTGAAGAATGGTTGCCCAGTGCTCCCCTTCATGTGTTGCTTTATCGTGCCTTCGGATGGGAAGACACTATGCCGCAGTTTGCACATCTGCCGTTGTTGTTGAAGCCCGACGGCAAGGGAAAACTCTCCAAGCGCGACGGCGACCGTCTTGGTTTCCCCGTGTTCCCATTGGAATGGCATGATCCCAAAACGGGCGAGGTGAGCAATGGATTCCGTGAACAAGGCTATTTCCCCGAGGCTGTCATCAACTTCCTGGCACTCTTAGGCTGGAATCCCGGTACGGAGCAGGAGATGTTCACGTTGCAGCAACTGGTGGAGGCTTTCGACATCTCCAAGTGTTCCAAGGCCGGTGCCAAGTTCGACTATCAGAAAGGCATTTGGTTCAATCACGAATATATCCTGCAGAAGAGCGATGACGAGATAGCCGAACTCTTTGCACCCATCGTGGCCAATAATGGTGTGGACGAGACTTTGGAGCGTATCACGCAGGTGGTTCATATGATGAAAGACCGTGTCAACTTCGTTAAGGAACTGTGGCCTCTTTGTTCTTTCTTCTTCATCCCACCGATGGAATATGACGAGAAGACTGCCAAGAAACGCTGGAAGGAAGACTCCGCCAAGGCTCTCGGCGAACTTTGTGAAGTGCTCGAAGGCATTGAGGACTTCAGCGTGGAGGGTCAGGAGACCATCGTGAAAGACTGGATAGAACAGCAGGGCTACAAACTCGGCGACATCATGAATGCCTGGCGTCTGGCTATGGTGGGTATCGGCAAGGGCCCCGGCATGTTCGACATCTCGGCCTTCCTCGGCAAAGAAGAGACCATCCGCCGCACGCGCCGTGCTATAGAGATTTTGAAATGAAGAGTGAAGAATTTGCATAAGTGACAAAAGAATGAGTTTAATGGAACACAAAGACACGAAGACACCAAGACTATTGCGTTATACTTTGTGCCTTAGTGTCTTTGTGTTTAGTTAAAATAACCTGTTATCTGATATGTACAACATAGCCATGTATTTCGTCCAGTTGGGCGTAGCCATTGCCGCAATCTTCGACCATAAAGTCAGATTGATGTGGCGTGGAGAGCGTGCTGCTTTCAAGACCTTGAAGCAGAAGGTTGATCCCAATGCCAAATATGTTTGGGTGCACGCTGCTTCCCTCGGTGAGTTTGAGCAGGGCCGTCCCATCATCGAGCGTATCCGACTGGAGCATCCGGAATACAAGATTCTGCTCACCTTCTTCTCGCCTTCAGGTTATCAGGTGCGCAAGAATTACCAAGGTGCCGACATTATCACCTACTTGCCCATCGACACGGTGACCAATGCCCGCCGGTTCCTGCGCACGATTCGTCCCGTGATGGCTTTCTTCATCAAGTACGAATTCTGGTACAACTATCTGCATATCCTGAAGCATCGCGGTGTTCCCACTTATAGCGTGAGCAGCATCTTCCGTCCCGACCAGATTTTCTTCCGATGGTATGGACGGGCCTATTCACGTGTGCTGAAGTGTTTCACCAAGTTCTTTGTTCAGAATGAGGAGAGCCGCCAGCTTCTGGCCAAGATTGGCATCACGGAAACCGAAATTGTGGGTGATACCCGCTTCGACCGCGTCATGACCATCAAGTCGTTGGCCAAGCAGCTGCCGATAGTCGAGGCATTTACAACCCCCCACCAACTCCCCCGAGGGGGAGAGCCAGCCGATCAGGAAGCCTCCCCTCGGGGAAAGGCTACGGGTAGGCGAGCTTGCTCGGGAATGGCTTTGGAGGGGGTCTTCGTTGCCGGTTCTTCCTGGCCTCCCGATGAAGACATTTTTATCCGTTACTTCAATGAGCATCCTGAATGGAAACTCATCATCGCCCCGCATGTTATCGGCGAAGACCATTTGCAGCAAATTATCTCTAAACTCTCCATTCCCGAGCAGACCTCTTCCCCCTCGGGGGAAGTTGGAAGGGGGGTCGGAGGTCGTCGGGTCGTTCGCTTCACCCAGACCACCCGCGAGGAGGCAGCCAAGGCCGATACGCTTATCATTGATTGCTTCGGACTGCTGAGCAGCATCTATAATTATGGTGATGTGGCTTATATCGGCGGCGGTTTCGGCGTGGGCATTCACAACACGCTGGAGGCAGCCGTATGGGACATGCCCGTCATCTTCGGCCCCAACAACAAGAAATTCCAAGAGGCTCAGGGACTGAAAGCCTGTGGCGGCGGTTTCGAAATCAAAGACTACGACGAGTTCGCACAGTTGATGGATCGTTTCGCATCCGATGAGGCTTTCCTCAAAGAGAGCGGTAGCAACGCCGGTCATTTCGTGAAAGACCAGGCTGGTGCCACCGACAAAGTCTTAGCTTCTGTCAAATTATAATCGTTTATTACCTTCAAGGCCGCTATTTTTCCCGCGCCTAATTGGCGCTTTAGTGGGGAAATGGTGGCCTTCGCATTTATGGTTTTCTCTCAAAACCTGTCCCTGATTTGATTCTTTTTCTTGTTTTGAAAATGAATTTCAAATAAAAAAGCGATTTCTTTGTAACAAATACGCGGAAATACACGTATAAACAGATAGAAGCGTTCATCGATGACACTTTGAAAGTAAAGAAATCAACAAATAACAATAAAGAATATGAAGAATTTATCTGAAACGTTTAGTCCTTTGCGGACTGTGAGAAAGTGGGCCGCTTGTGCCGTGTTAGTATTCGTGTGTGCCAATGCCTATGCCCAAAATGCAAACTTCGAAGAGTTGGCTAAGATCAAGGGCGTGGAATATGTGCAGGTCAATAAGGACATGATTAAACTCGCAGGCCTGGAGGGGAAAGGCTTGCAGTTGGGCGATATGGAATTTACACCCGAACAGGGTAAAGGAGCGGATTTCTATGATCAGTTCGACAATATCAAAGTCTTCACGTGCGAACAGAAAGGCAGCGTCAAGAAATTCACGAAAACAGCCCTGAATCTGCTGAAAGGCCAGGAATGGGAACCGCTGATGGACACGAAAGATGATGATGGGGAAATCGTGAAGATTTATCTCTCCAAGAACGGAGAGCGTT
>ONFE01000159.1 GCA_900316985.1 uncultured Prevotellaceae bacterium | reverse complement strand
TCCGCTCACGCAAGGGTATGGTGCCTTGGAGTTCGCTTCAAATAGAGACCAGCAGAAGCATCCTTCATTCGTGTTGGTGCCACAATATACTGACTGGGCTGTGCAGGATGATTGGAGTACGACGGACGAGGTGGAAATGACAATCCGACTGATACAGACCGTCTGCAAGGAATACAATATAGATACCAACCGTCTATACACCACAGGTCAGTCTATGGGAGGCATGATGTCGTTCTACTTCAACATTACGCATCCCGATCTCTTTGCGGCTTCTCTCTTTGTCAGTAGCCAGTGGGACACTTCGAAAATGCAGGACTTCGGCAAGAAGCATTTCTTCTACATCGTAGCTGGCGGCGACCAGAAAGCATCGGGTGGCATGAGAGACCTGGCAAAGGTGCTGAAAGAGAAACGATTGGCCGAGGAACTGATAGCCAAGGGCGGCAATATCAACTTCATCAAGTGGGAGGCAGGCAGTGTACTCCCTGAATCAGGCAAGGGTATGGAGCACATGGCATCTTTTGACTACGGCTATAAGATTGCAGCAGTGCGCGACTGGTTATTCAGACAGAGCAAATAGACTTTGACAATTCTAAGCCGAAATGAACAAATTAGACGATGGTGAGCACCAATTGGCCGATGATGCTCACCAATCGTCCTATCGCTTGTCGGGTACACCGTAGTCCATCCAGCGCTCCTGGGGGTAGTAGCCCTTCAGCGTCTTTTTCTTCTCGGCGTAGGCTTCCTTTACGCGATCCATTACGAGTTTTAGTTTTGCCACCGTTGGCGTGAGCTGTTCACGAATGCTGTCCACCTCGTGGTGACGCCACGTTCACCCATTTCCTTGACATGACGGCGCAGACCCTCTACGAGGCCGCGACTTTTCTCAATCTGAATCTCTACTGTCTTTGACATAATTCTTCTGTTTAAAGTGATACATTAGGATTAAAACCTACCGCAAAATTAACAAAAAAAGTCGATTTTACGAACGCTATACAGCATCACTTTTTCGATTTTTTAAGATGAAAATGGCCTCTATTTTAACTTTTATTTGTACCTTTGCACCCGATTTTTAGAAACGACTCTATAGCTTGGTAGAGCTTACAACTCCACAGATTTTTATGGACAAAACAAACGTTACGAAAAGAGTGACGGCTACCATCCTGTCGATGTCGCTGCTCACTGTGATGGCAGGAGCCGCCATCGCCCCCGCACTGGGCATCATCAAGGCTCACTTCTCTCAGGCAAACGACCTGCTGGTACAGCTCATCGTGAGCATGCCCGCGCTGCTCATCATCGTCACCAACTTCTTTTTTCTCTCCATCAGTCGATGCCTGCGGACAAGGGCCATTGCCACTACGGGGCTATTGCTCTATGTGACGGCAGGAGCGGGATGTTTCTTCGTCAATGACATCCATGTGCTGCTTGTAATGCGAGCCTTGCTTGGCATCAGCGTCGGACTCATCATGCCACTCTCTACTGGGCTGCTGGCTTACTACTTCCCTCCAGAGGAACAGGCGCGGCTGATGGGACTCTCGGCTGCCATGAACCAGATGGGAGGCGTGGTGGCCACATTATTGGCAGGACTGTTGGCTTCCATTGAGTGGAACTACGCCTTCCTGGTCTATCTCATGGGACTGATAGCCGTCGTGATGGTGTGGCTGTGGTTGCCAAATGAGCAACTCGGCTCTGCCAACAAGCGTGGCATCCCCTTCGAACCTCGCCAGCTGCTGAAGTTTCACCCCTCAGTTGTTGGCATGCTTTTGCTGATGATGATTTTCTTTGTGTTCCCAACCAACTTCGCCATCATCGCCCGCCAGCAGACAGCACTTTCCAGCGAGGCCGTCACAATGATTATGGTTGGACTCGATGTCGTGGCTTTCTTCGTGGGAATAGTCTTTGGATCTCTGATGCACTGGTTCCGCCAGCCCATCAAATACTTCGCTCCACTATTCTTCCTGCTGGGCTACGCTTCCTATCTTGTTCCCAGTGTTGCTATGATACTCATCGGCTCTGCATTTATCGGCATAGCCAACGGCGTGGGTGTGCCTTACCTGAACACCATCGCAAGCATCAAGGGAGGTAAGAACTCTGCCACCACTGTCATGCCTCTGCTCTCCGCAGCCCTCTACCTTGGGCAGTTCGTCTCGCCCCTAGTAGTCATACCGCTGTCGCACAATCTGTTTGGGGCCGACCTCACTGCTCCTTACAAGGTTGCCATCCTGCTCTGCCTCGTCTTCCTAGTTCAGGTTTGGGCAACACGGCATTTCCAAAGTCTGCCGCCGAAGTAATCACAATATACTATTGGATAATGCTGTCAATGTTTAAGCGAGTTTAATAAATTGTCAGTAGAGTTTAAGCGAGTTTAAATTCCGTGCCAGTTTGACTTCTGCGATTGTCATTCTGGCACGGATTCTTTCCATAGGCATGTACTTTGCTTATCTGTTAGTGAAAGCTGAAGCGAAAGCAGAGGCAATCAAGTAACAAAAT
>ONFE01000163.1 GCA_900316985.1 uncultured Prevotellaceae bacterium | reverse complement strand
CAGCGACCTGAGCCACTTCAAGGCCGAGTGCGAAATCTCCGACAGCCACAGCGAGCGCGTCCGCGTCGGCGGTGCCGTCATCCTCCGCATCGGCAAGGAACGCCTGACGGGTATCATCAACACCGTCACGCCCTTGAGCCAGAGCGGCGCCATCACCTTCACCGTCGTGCCCGATAATATGTCGCACCCGCGCCTCCGCTCCGGTCTCCGCACCGAAGTCTTCGTCATCACCAGCATCAAGGATGACGTGCTCCGCATCCGCAACGGCTCCTTCTACAGCGGCCCCGGCGACTACACCCTCTTCGTCCTCGACGGCGACTTCCTCCATCCCCGCCAAGTCCGCCTCGGCGAGTGTAACTACGACTAC
Organism: uncultured Prevotellaceae bacterium; assembly: GCA_900316985.1. Lineage (GTDB taxonomy): Bacteria > Bacteroidota > Bacteroidia > Bacteroidales > Bacteroidaceae > Prevotella. Next base: position 1,660 of record ONFE01000163.1, on the reverse strand, counting down.
ATCGAGGTCATCAACGGCCTGGAATCCGGCGAGCAGGTCGTGGTCAGCGACATGACAAAGTACAAAGGAAAGGAGAAACTGAAGGTGGATTAGGATGACATATATGCAAGGATTAGAAAAACGCGAACCAATTATGTGCCCCAAACACATGAAATTCTTAAAATAGTTTTAGACTTTCACTCTCGGCACACAGTTTATAGCTTTTCCGAGGACTAACCTACATATTATTTCATAACTTTGCAGACAATTAAACGAAACGAATATGAACAAGAAAACAATTATTATGATGATGCTCGCTCTCGTCACAATGGCGGGGCAGGCACAGACAAAGACAGCAACTGTCACTGGTTATTCACCTGCACTGAAAGACGGTACATTGGTGCTTGCTGGTACTGGAACAATTGGAAATGTTGTTGACACCGTCCAAGCTGGGCACTTCGCCTTCACTCTACCCGTAGAGGAACTCACCGAAAGCTTTCTCGGTTTAATTGGTGAAGGTTGTCCCAATTTTAATTTAACCCTCTTCTTGCGTCCCGGTGTGACTGTGAAAGTGACGGGCAATGACTGCTTCTATCCTTTATGGAAAGTGGAAAGCCCTTTGTCTGAACAACAAACAGAGAGTCGTATAACGGAGCATTGCCGTGACCTGATAACAGAATTAATGCAAATGGATCTGGCTCAAAAGCCTTGGGCAGAGAGAGAAATCGTTGAAATGAAGTGGATGAAGCAACGAATGGACATCCTGCCCTCACTAATTGTCGCACGGGCACCTAAAGGATTTGAGGAGCAACTGGCAGAGATTCATAACTATGTCTATCCGCCACGACTCTTGCAGGTGGGTGATGAAGCTGTTGATGCCGAACTCCTTGATATGCAGGGACAGAAACACCATCTATTTGAAGCCTTTTCCAATGGCAAATACGTACTGCTCGACTTCTGGGGCATTGGTTGTGGCCCTTGTATGATGTCAGAGCCAGAGATGAGAGAGGTCTACGAGAAAATGAAGGATAAACTGGAAATCGTCGCTATCAATCAGAACAAACTCTCTGAATGGCAGAAGCATGAATTCAGTAAGCGCATCGTTGGAAAGAACTGGAACAACGCCATGAAGGATATCAGCAGCAAATACTGCGATATGGGTGCCATCCCTTATTATGTAATGATTTCGCCTAATAAGCGCATCGTATGGAAGGCAGTGGGCTATCAGCCTGGATATTTCATGGGTCTGGCAGAAGCCCTCAATGGTCCTAAGCAGGACAACAGTTCCAATCTCCAGTTCGCCATCCGGAAAGTCGAAACAAAAGTTGATGGAACCACTATCAGTTTCCGCTATTATGGCCATAAGGATTACTGGTTCCGGATTGCGAAAGACTCCTACCTAACCGCTAATGGCAAGAAATACAAACTGACAGCAGCCGATGGCATCAAACTCGATGAGGACAACTATACTCAGGTGAAAGCCTCCGAATCTACGAACGAGTTTTTAGGCAACACTTACTATACCGACTTCACGCTCACTTTCGAGCCGTTCGACACCATCCCCACCACCTTCGATTACAAGGAGGGCGACGGCGATGGTGCTTTCGTCATCCGCGATGTTTCTATAGAATGACAAATTATGAAGAGGCAAACTATCATTACCATCCTCCTCGCTCTCGTC
>ONFE01000051.1 GCA_900316985.1 uncultured Prevotellaceae bacterium | reverse complement strand
ATTCTGTACCAGACGGTACTTCAAAGTTCCCATTTTTGCCATAGTCTTTTAAGGTTTAAGGTTAGAATTGAGTTTTTGAGTTTTTGAGTTTTTGAGTTTTTGAGTTTAGAACAAGCCCGCGCGGTAGCAAATTCTTCACTCTTCACTCTTCACTCTTCACTCTTCACTTTCAACACTGCAAAGATACGCCAAATACCGCCTATGGCCAAAAATCGCCCTACCGCAACCTGTAAAAATCTGTTAACGAAATAGGCTTTTTCCGTTAAAAACCGTAAACAATACAGCATCACCAGCTGGCTTCCGTTGTATTGATGCGGCGCAAAAGATATTTCCGCGCGGCGCAAACCATATTTTTCCCTCCCGCAAAGCATATTCTTATGCCGTAAGTCCTTATTCTCCTCTGAAACGAACAAAATACCGAACGAACAGTACGAACAGTTTCGTTTAGCCGATTATGCAGAATTGATTCTATTATATAAGATTATATATTATTATAATAATATATAATCTTAAAGTTCATTCTCCCACATTCGCATTCTTCAAATTAAAACTGTTCGAACTGTTCGTTCGTTTGCTTTGCTGTAAAAGAAGCGCTTATAACTGATTTTAACCTTCAGAACAGCTATATATCACAAAGATTTTGTAATTTTGCAATGTAACAGATAACAGTCGCATGACAATGGAGAAAAGTGAAACGAAAGGGAAGGTGCTGAAGAAGGCCGTAGTGTGGAAGGATCTCTACTTCTATCGCAAGAGCGATACGGTGTATCAGCTGACGGTGGAGTTCTGCCGCCGCTTCCTGCCGGCCTACGGCGACCGCACGGTGGACCAGATGGTGCAGGCGGCTCGCTCCGGGAAGCAGAACATCGTGGAGGGCTCGGAGGATGGGCAGACCAGTTCGGAAATGGAAATCAAGTTGATGAACGTGGCCCGCGGCAGTCTGCAGGAGCTGCGTTCCGACTACCTTGACTACCTGCATACGCATCATCTGGCTGTCTGGGAGAAAGAGAATCCTCGTCAGCAGCGGCTGCGTGAGTTCTGCCACCAGCATAACGACTATGCCGACTATGAGCCGCTGATGGGAAAGATGAACGATGAGGAGATGGCCAACCTGGCGCTGACGCTCTGCCATCAGACCGACAAGATGATGTGCTCCTATATTGAGCGCCTTGAGGAGCGTTTCGTGAAGGAAGGGGGCATCAAGGAGCGGATGTACGCCGCCCGCACGGGATACCGGCAGCAGCAGGATGATCGCCTGAAGGCCCTTGAGGCCGAGAACTCGCGCCTGAAAGCCGAAAACCTGGCGCTGAGGAAGAGGATTGAGGAGTTGGAGGGGTAGGGGTTCTAGGGGATTCTAGGCTATCCTAGGGAATCCTAGGCTATCCTAGGACATCCTATTGAACTGGTGACGGTTCTCCGTTCACGCGTTCGTTCAATCCCTATTGTATCTCCTTCGATTGATGTCTGGGGTAATAAAATGGGGGGTGTTGCGTTATAGTAATCAGAATAATAGGATTGCACAAAACGGGCATTTTGTGCCGAAAGATAAAAAGTATTAATGCCGGAAAATAGCCGCTCATCTGCTTGCAGGTTGGGCGGATTTTTATTACCTTTGTAGGGCGATTCGCTGATTACGGCGGGTCGCAAATTTAATGTATATATTTTAACCATTTAATACTTGGCTTATCCAACACAATGGAACTGTCAAACCCCTCCATCCCGGCAAACTCGGCCCACAGCATCAATCCTAAGGATGTTGTGGAGCAGGTGAAGTTGTTTGTGGGAGCCTACGGGCTGGATAAAGGAAAGGCAATGTTCGAGAGCGTGTCGTCGTTGATGAGCTTTCTGCCGTGGTGGGACGCCGAGGTGAAGATTCCTGTGTATACTTATTTCAAGGATGAGCGGGAACGGCAGCAACGTGAACAAGATGAGAAGGATCTGCAGAAGGCTCGCGCAAGTGCTCCGCAGCAGCCGATTTTCATCAGTCAGCCGCAGGCCATGCAGGGCGTTACCATGCCCTTCGTTGACGGGGCTAACATCAACCAAATGAATATCATGGAGAGTGGGGCTAACGTGACCTACTCCCAGCCATCGCAAACCTAAAAACCGAATGAACTATGAACGAAGAGACCAAACTGAAGATGATGGAGAACCTGCTGAAGAATGCCCGCGTGGGACAACTGAACATGGTGGTGGAGAGCGGGGCCACGGTGAACTACTATGAGGCCGGGGCGAAGGAGAATGACACGATGCCCACGGCTGAGCAGATGGCGAGCGCCGTGGAGACAACGCTGAAAGCGGGGCTGTGGTGGGGCAACACGGCATGGAGCGTGGTGTTCCGCGTGATGCAGATGATGGGGTATAATGGTAAGATATCGCAGTTTGTGAATATGGTTGCCGAATGGCCGCTGAAGAGTGACTTCCCGTACAAGTGTAACGATGATGCCGTGAGCAAACCTCTGAGAAAAGGAACGATGACGAGAGACCTTAATCTATGGGAACAGGACGGGGCGCAGAAGAAGTTTATCGCCCTGGGTTTGGCCCTGAAAGATGCACTTCAAAAAGACTGACTTTCCGAAAAACATTCCGCACTTTCCGAAAATGTTTCCACTGCACCGACAAAACTTGCCGGTGCTTTTTTTATGCCCTAATTTTGCATCAGAAACCAATCGGGGAGAAAGGACGTCCCTCCGTCCGAGCGGTAAAAACCATTTCAAAAGTATCTTTCAATTATGGAAAAAGAATTTCAGATTTCAAAAGAGGTACAGCGGATGACTTCGCTGGAGATCGCCGAGGTGACGGGCAAGCAGCACAAAGATGTGATGAAGGCTATCCGAAACATGGAACCTGCATGGATGAAGGTTAACGGGCGCAATTTTTCGCTGGTAGATTACAAAGACAAGAAGGGGGAACTCAGGCCCTGCTACTCCCTGACGAAGACCGAGTGCCTGTATGTGGCTACAAAGTTTAATGACGAGGCGCGCGCGAAGCTGGTGCTGCGATGGAAGCAGCTGGAAGAGGAACGGCAGAAAGAAGTGCGGCCGATGACGGACCTGGACATCATGTGCCGCGCCTTGCTGGTCATGAAGAGGCGCATCAGGCAGAAGGAACAGCTGATTGCCAACCTGCAGCCAAAGGCGGACTATTGTGACAAGGTGCTGGACTCGGTGGACTGTCTGACGATGACGCAGGTGGCGAAGGGCTTGGGAATGACGGCTCACGACCTGACCTTGCGACTGCTGCAGGACGGCATCATCTACGAGCAGAGCGGCCAGTACATGCTCTATGCGCCGTATGCGCGCTGTGGGCTGGCTACTAGTCGCACGAGCACCCATCGTGACATCTTCGGCGTCGTTCACACGCATACGTATCTGGTATGGACAGAACGCGGCAAGCAGTTCATCCATGACCGTTTCGGAAAATAATGGAACACAAAGACACAAAGACACGAAGGTTAAGACAAAAATCTTCAAAAATCTGACATAAATCTATTTGCGGAGATTGTAGTTCAATTCTATCTTTTGGTCGGGCTTCGCCCTCGAAATTAAATTTAAAATTTTGTTTAAAATTAGTCCGGAATAATTCTAAATATAATTTTTAAAATAATTTCAAGCGAAGCGACCAAATAAACTCTCGCCGCGGGTTATCAACCACCCCTGGCCCCTCCTTTCTAAGGAGGGGGAGTGAAAACATAAAACAAATCTTTGTGACTTTGTGTCTTTGTGTTCAATTAAAAAATAAAGAAACAACATTTTTAGAATTTATGGAAAAACTTGTATCAATTATTTCGCAGGGCGCACAATCGACGCGCCAGTATACAGACGGCAACGGTCAGCCGATGGCCTTCCACTATATGGACTTCGTGCTCACCGACGGCATAGACACCTTCCACGCTCAGGCTACAGGGAAACTCTCTGAAGCGTTGAAACCTCTCGACAAGAACGTACTGCACAAGGTGCAATGCCACATCGCTCATCGCACCTTTGAACGTCAGGACGGTACTACCGGACATGAAAATGCAATCTATATCGACCGCATCGTATAATGGACCAGATGGAGAATACTTGTTTTACAACTATAGGCAGGGGGCACGGCGCCCCTTGCCTCCCAGCCACCCGCGAGGACTGGGAACGAATGAGAAGGGAGCCCTGGCTGAAGGAGATGTGCGAACGCATCGAGAAGGGTGATGAGGAGCTGAAGCACAAGCTGCCCGTGTGGACACCTTCGTGTGCTGAGTTCAAGGATAACCACAGGGCGATTGCCGATGCCCTGAAACCGCTACCCCGACTGATGATGGACTTCGATGAGAAGGGACACACGGACGAAATCGTTAAATCATTGACCATTGACCATTCACCATTGACCGTTTTGCTCATCGAGGAATCGGTGCGCCGCGGAACGCATGTGCTGGTGGAACTGCCTGAAGGGATGACGGCCGAGAAGGCACAGCGGCTGATGGCGGAGGCTACGGGATTCGAGCCCGACAAGGCCGTGAAGGATGTGGCGCGTTGTATCTATATGGTGCCGGAGGACCATACGAGGTATATTAATGAAAGACTGTGGACACCCCCCCTCCAACTCCCCCGAGGGGGAGAGTCTGGTGGCGCAGAACAGAAAGCCTCCCCTCGGGGAGGTTTGGTAGGGGTCTCCCCTCGTACATTGTTTATCTTTGACGCCTGCATGAAGGAGGCGGAGCTTTCGCCCGAGATGCTGATCGTGAAGGGACACCGGCACGAGGCGCTGAAGAGTATCCTCTCGGTGGGGGCCACCCAACTGCTGAAGAAGGAGGAACTGATGGGCGTGCTCCAGGTGCGTATGCCCGACAACTGGCAGGACCGGAACATCCAGACGCTGGTCAACGATTTCTATACGAAGTATCATGACGAGAGCCAGAAGATGACGGCCTTCCAGCGGAAAGTGTTGGCAAGGAGTCTGACCCCCCTCTGTCTCCCCCGAGGGGGAGAGTCGGAAGCCTCCCCTCGGGGAGGTTTGGAGGGTCTTCCCCCTATGCCCAAACGCTTGCCTCCGTTGATTAAGTTGCTTACTTCCCGAACGCCCGATATCTATAAGCCGGCTGTGGCGCATGCGGTGTTTCCGTCGCTGGCCGCCCATCTTTGGAAGGTGCGCTTCCGCTATATCGACAACGTGGAGCACGAGGCGACCTTGATGAACGTGCTGATGGCGGGTACGGGTGCCGGCAAGGACTGCATCACCGAACCTATCAACCACATCATGGCCGACATCCGACGCCGTGACGATGAGAACCTGGAGCGTGAAAAAGAATGGAAAAAGCAGGTCAACTCGAAGGGCGCCAACAAGGACAAGGCACAGCGCCCCGAGGGGCTCATCATCCAGGAGATTGATGCCGACGTGACCAATGCGGCCTTCGTGCAGCGCATGGCCGAGGCCGACGAGCATTTCCTCTACGTGATGCTGAACGAGATTGAGCAGTTCGACGCACTGAAGGGCAACGGCCGCGGCGGTCAGCAGTTCCAGATCATGTGCCTGGCCTTCGACCACAATCACCGCTACGGTCAGACGCGTGTGGGCGTGCAGTCGGTCACGGAGAAGGTCACCATCCGCTTCAACTGGAATGCCTCGACCACCATTGAGGGCGGTCGGCAATACTTCCGCCATGTGCTCAACAGGGGACCCATCTCGCGCATCAACTTCTGCACCATCCCCGAGCGTGAAATCGGTGCCGACATACCTGTCTATGGCATTTACGACGCGGAGTTTGATGAGCAGTTGCGCCCTTACATTGAACGTCTCACGGCGGCCCGTGGCCTGATAGAGTGTCCGCAGGCATTCCGGTTGGCGAAGAAGCTGAAGGACGAATGTGCCGAATTCTCACGGCTGAGCCAGTCGAGGACTTACGAGAACCTTTCTTTCCGTGCCCTGGTCATCGCCTATCTGAAGGCCTGCGTGCTCTACGTGGCCCACGGCAACAAATGGGACAAGACGATGGAGGACTTCGTGCGTTGGTCGCTGCATTACGACCTCTGGTGCAAGATGCAGTTCTTCGGCGAGGCCATCGAACGGGCCAACAGCGTTCAGCTGGAGTCACGTCACCGTGGTCCGCGAAACCTCCTGGAACTGTTGCCCGACGAGTTCACCCTGGAGGATGCCGTGCGGGTACGTCGCGAACAGGGCATCGGCCGTAAGGGTGTGCAGGACATGATCCGCACGTGGCGCAACCGCGGCTTCATTGAAGAGCGAACAAACGAACAGTTGAACAGTTATATAAAACTTAAATACAAAAATAATGGAACTGATATTAAATAGGATTGCAAAGAAAAAAGGTTATACGATTGGAAGATTAAGCATAACCCCCCTCCAGCTCCCCCGAGGGGGAGAGTCGGAAGCCTCCCCTCGGGGAGGTTTGGAGGGGGTTGCTTCTCGGGGAGGTTTGGAGGGGTTTTACTTCTGCGACACGCTGGAACCTACCTGGCGCGACTACCGTCACGGAGGGCGCAAGATAAAAGGGCGGTCGGCCATTCCTGAGGGGCGCTACCCGGTGGTCATCACTTATTCGCCGAAGATGAAGCAATGGCTGCCGCTGCTGGTGAACGTGCCGATGTTTTCGGGTATCCGCATCCATGCGGGGAATACGGCCGAGGATACGCAGGGGTGCATCCTGGTGGGGGAGAACCTGAAGAAAGGCATGGTGCTGAACTCGCGCACCTGGCTGAAGCGGCTCAAGGATAAGATCGTGGAGGCGAAGGAAAGGGGAGAGGCCGTGTGGATTACGGTTGTTTAATGCTTAATGCTTAATGCTTAATGATTAATGATTAAGCCCTTGCTTTCTAAAACAAAAATCTTCAAAAATCTGGCAAAAATCTTTCTTTTATGCTTTATCTTTGACTGCACGGAACAATTATTTTTGTTGGATTTTTGTGGATTTTTGTCCATGTCACCTCTTACTTCTTACCTCTTATCTCTTACTTCTTACTTGTGTTTGCGCTCTTTTTCGTTGCATATTGATACGGTTTTTGTGTTTTTTGTTAGCAAAATGAAATTTTATTCGTGTTTTGTTTGCGAGATATGTAAAATTTTTGTACCTTCGCGCCGATAATTTTCTAATCTAAAATGAAAGCTAATGAAAAGAAATGGTATCTTTTTGGCTATTCTGCTCCTTCTGCCGCTGACGGCCCTGGGGCAGGATAAGAAGAAAACTATCGAATTGCCTGACTGGATGGCCAACATTACGGAGCGGTTTGAGTTCCACGGCTACGGGCAGGCGGGTTACACATGGAAGCAACAGGACGGAAAGCAGACGAACACGCTGGACCTGAAGCGCATGCTCTTCTGGGTGAAGGGGCGCATCACGGACAGGTGGTCGTTCATGTTCATGCACGACTTCTCGTCGGTGGTGCAGGAGTTCTATACGGACTACCGCATCACGAACAACAAAGCGCTGACGGTCCGCTTCGGACAGTTCAAGAATTCGTACACGCTGGAGAATCCGCTCTCGCCGACGAAGATGGAGCTCATCGACGTGTATTCGCAGGGCGTGACCTATCTGTCGGGCTGCGGTAGCGATCCGCTCTTCGGCGTGCAGTACGGCCGTGACCTCGGACTGATGATCTACGGTGACCTGCTGAAGAACCATCTCTACTACGAGCTGGCGGTGATGCAGGGCCAGGGCGTGAACGTGAAGGACAAGAACAACAAGAAGGACGTGATAGCCCGCGTGGACGTGCGTCCGGTGGAGAATTTCCGCGTGGTGGTCACCGGCCAGTTGGGTACGGGCCATGCCGTGGCTGAATCGAAATACAATCCCGAGGTGCATGTGGGCGACGACTACAAGCGCAACCGCTGGTCGGCCGGTGCCGAATGGAAGAGCCGCGTGAAGGGCGTTGACTACTGGAAGACGCGCGCTGCCAGTGTACACGGTGAAGTGCTGGGCGGCCAGGACGGCGACGTGAAAAGCTTCGGTGCCTACGTGACGGGTTGTGTGCCTGTGTGTCAGGCACTTGACGTGGTTGGCTCAGTGGATTACTTTAACTACAACACGGATGCCGACATGAAGCAGACGAACTTCACGCTGGGCGTTCAACATTGGTTCTTCCGCACATGCCGTGCACAGGTGCAGTACACGCTGGCCAATCCCTGCAACATGGGACAGAAGCACTACAGCCAGCTCCAGGCACAGGTGCAGGTGGCGTTTTGATTTAGTTTATAGTTTATGGTTTATAGTTTAAAGATTAAAGTTTTATAGGAATATGTTTATAAAGATTCTTTTGACAGTTGTGTTCCTCGCCGTGCTGGTAGGCGTGGGACTCTATTCGCGCAAGCAGGCCTCGAGTGTTGACGGCTTCGTGCTTGGCGGTCGTGCCGTGGGCCCCTGGCTGACGGCTTTTGCTTATGGCACCAGCTATTTCTCGGCGGTGGTCTTCGTGGGCTACGCCGGACAGTTCGGTTGGAAATACGGTCTTTCGTCCACCTGGATCGGTGTGGGCAATGCCGTGATCGGTTCGCTGCTGGCATGGATTATCCTGGGACGCCGCACGAAACTGATGACGCAACATATCCAGAGCCGTACGATGCCCGATTTCTTCGGCACCCGTTTCGACTCGCAGGGACTCCGCGTGGTGGCCTCGGTCATTGCCTTCGTGTTCCTGATTCCCTATACAGCCGGTGTCTACAAGGGCATCAGCACACTCTTCGAGATGGGCTTCGGCATTCCCTACGAATACTGCGTAATCATCATGGCCATCCTGACGGCCGTATACGTGATTCTGGGCGGTTACCGCGCCACGGCGATGAACGACTTCATCCAGGGCATCATCATGCTCTTCGGTATCGTGACCATCATTGCCGCCGTGCTGGCACAGAAGGGCGGACTGGTGGAGGCTTTCCATCAGATGGCGCAGATGCCTTCAGATGCGGATGCCTCGGTGAACGGCGGTTTTGCCTCGCTCTGGGGTCCTGACCCCTGGAACCTGCTGGGTGTGGTCATCCTGACTTCGCTCGGAACATGGGGACTGCCGCAGATGGTGGGTAAGTTCTATTCCATCACCGACGAGAGCGCCATTCATCGCGGCACGGTGATTTCCACTATTTTCGCCTTCGTGGTGGCCGGCGGCTGCTACTTCCTGGGTGGTTTCGGACGTCTGTTCGGTGTACCTCCCACGCTACCCAACGGCCGTCTGGACTTCGATGCCATCGTGCCCGGCATGCTGGAGACACTGCCAGATATATTGATTGCCCTCGTGGTGCTGCTGGTACTTTCGGCTTCGATGTCGACGCTGGCCTCGCTGGTGCTGACCTCATCGAGCACGATGACGCTCGACCTGATCTACCGCGACAAGAAGTCGGAGGAAGGTGAGGTGAAGGACGGTGAGATCGACGACGAGGTGGCCGAGAAGATTGAGCGCCGCAAGGTAGTCGTGATGCGCGTGCTGATTGTGTTCTTCATCGTGATTTCGCTGATGCTGGCGCTGAATCCGCCAACGTTCATTGCCCAGCTGATGGGTATCTCTTGGGGAGCCCTGGCCGGTGCGTTCCTGGCTCCGTTCATGCTCGGCCTCTACTGGAAGCGCGTGAGCACGGCCTCGGTATGGGCCTGCTTCGTATGGGGCGTGGGCATCACGGTCATCAACATGCTGATCGGCAATCCCATCTCGCCCATCAACTGCGGTGCCATTGCGATGGTAGGCGGTTTTGTGGTGGTGGCCTTAGTGAGTATGCTCACCAAGCCCATGAACAAGAACTACGTGGAGAATATCTGGAAGTGCTACGAATGACGTAGCTGCCAGAAGGCAACGGCGGCTGCGGCTGCCACATTGAGAGAATCTACACGGTGGTGCATCGGAATGCGCACCACGTAATCAGAATCGGCGATGGTTTCCTTCGGGAGGCCATCGCCTTCCGTTCCCATGACGATGGCCAGTCGGGGCTCGCTCATGAGCTGCGGGTCATCGATGCTGACGGAATTATCGGTGAGGGCCATGGCGGCGGTCTTGAAGCCCAGTTCGTGGAGCGAGGGCAGGGGCGTGTCGAGCCATGTCCAGGGCACGAGGAAGACGCTGCCCATGGAGACGCGTACGGCGCGGCGGTTGAGCGGGTCGCAGGAGTTGCGGGTGAGCAGTACGGCATCGATGCCCATGGCGGCCGCCGAGCGGAAGATGGCGCCGATGTTGGTGGTGTCCACCACACCGTCGATAACCACGATACGGCTCGCTCCAGCGCAGATCTCTGCCACGGGCTTGGTCATAGGCCGGCGGAAGGCACAAAGCACGCCACGCGTAAGCAAATAGCCCGTGAGGCTGGCCAGCAGGTCGCGTTCACCTGTATAGACGGGAATATCTCCGCATTGCTCAATAATAGCCTTAGCGTCACCATCGATATGGCGGCGCTCGCAGAGCAGAGCCAGGGGCTCATAACCTTCGTCGAGAGCCACCTTGATGACTTTGGGGCTCTCGGCGATGAAAATACCTTTCCGGGGTTCCAGCCGGTTGCGGAGCTGGGCTTCAGTAAGTGTGCTGAAGACCTCCACGCCCGGCTGTTGCAAGGATGTTACTTCTATAATCACGTGTAGAGGAAACGTTTGATGCTCTTCTTCGGAGTCTTGGCAAACTCTTCCTCGCGGAGTTCGATGGCGGTGATCTTGCAGTAGGCAGGCAGCGTCTGGTTGATTTCCACGCGGTTCTGCTCCATGATCTTCAGCAGGTCGTCATTGCTGAGTCCCATCGACTTGGCTTCATCGTAGTCGGGGAAGATGAGCGCCACGAGCTTCTCGTTGCGCTGGACGACGACGCTCTCTACGACCATGGCCATGGAGTTGAGCTTGTCCTCGATTTCCTCCGGGTAGATGTTCTGTCCGCTGGCGCCGAGGAGCATGTTCTTGGAACGTCCCTTGATGAAGACGTTGCCGTCGTAGTCCATCGTGCCGAGGTCGCCGGTGTGGTACCAGCCGTCCTTGTCGAGGGTCTCTGCGGTGGCTTCATCGTTCTTGTAGTAGCCGAGCATCACGTTGGTGCCGCGTGCAAGGATCTCGCCTGGTATGTTAGCCGGGTTGGGGCTGTCGATCTTCACCTCCATGTTGAGGGCTGCACGTCCGCAGCTGCCCGTGGCGAAGTTCTTCCAGTCATGATAGCAGATGATGGGTGCGCATTCGGTGGCACCGTAGCCCACGGTGTAGGGGAAGTCGATGCTCTTGAGGAACTGCTCCACCTCCTGGTTGAAGGCAGCGCCGCCGATGATGACTTCGTAGAAATTGCCTCCGAAGGCGTTGACCACCTGTTCGCAGATCTTCTCCTTGACCTTCTTGGAGATGACGGGCATGTTGAGCAGGAGGCGCATGCGGTTGTTCTGTATTTTTGGAAATACCTTTTTCTTGATGATCTTCTCGATGACCAGCGGCACGGCGATGATGATGGCCGGGCGGATGTCGGAAAATGCCTGGGCGATGATGGCCGGTGAGGGCACGCGCGTCAGGTAGAAGATATGGCATCCGTGGAGGAATTCGAAGATGAACTCGAAGGCCATGCCGTACATGTGGGCCATGGGGAGGATGGAGAGCGTGTTGGCACCGGGCTTGATATGGTCGCGGCCGATGACCGTCATCGCAAACTCATAGTTGCTCCAGAGGGCACGGTAGGGAATCATCACACCCTTGGAGAAGCCCGTGGTGCCTGAGGTATAGTTGATGAGCGCCAGTTCGTCGGGGCTCTGCTCGGTGTAGTAGCTGACGTGCTCCTTACGGAAATACTTGGGGAACTTGTGGCCGTACATCTCGTTGAGGTGCTCGCGCGCGTACGTGAGTTTATCGGTACGCGAGATCACGAGCGAGTAGTCGGGGATGTAGATGATGCCTTCGAGCAGGGGCATCTTGGAGGGGTCGATGGTGGTGGCCACGACGTCGCCCACGAAGAGGAGCTTGGCCTCGGAGTGGTTCACGATGTTGTGAACCTGGTCGGGGGTGAACTCGTGGAGGATGGGCACGGCCACGGCTCCGTAGGTGAGCGTGGCCAGGAAGGCCGTAGCCCAGTTGGCCGAGTTGCGGCCGCAGAGGGCAATCTTGTCACCCTTCACGACACCGCTGTTCTCAAACATGATGTGGAGCTTCTCGATCTTGCGTGCCACATCGTGATACTGAAGGGTGGCCCCTTTATAGTCGGTCAGCGCATCAAGGTCCCAATTCTTGATGATGCTCTGCTCTATAAGTTGGTTAAAACTGGGTATTTCCATATATCTTCACTTTTTTCTTTTGCTGATAGTAGATATGTTGTTGATTTTGAATTACTTGTAGAGATATCGCTTGATGCTCTTCTTGGGCGTTTTCTCAAACTCATCCTCGCGCAGCTCGAAGTCTTTCACCTTGCTGAAGGCAGGTAGCTGCTGGTTGAGCGTGGCGATGTTTTCCTTCATGATGTGCTGAAGTTCCTCTTCGTGGAAGTCCATGTTGCGGGCTTCGTCGTAGTCGGGATGGATGAGGGCCACGAGTTTCTGGTCGCGCTGCACGATGATGGATTCGCTGACGAAGGCCATCGAGTTGAGCTTGTCCTCAATCTCCTCCGGGTAGATGTTCTGCCCGTTGGCACCGAGAAGCATATTCTTGATGCGGCCCTTGATGAAGATATGGCCCTGGGGTCCCATGACGCCGAGGTCGCCGGTGTGGTACCAGCCTTCGGCGTCGATGGCTTCACGCGTGGCTTCCTCGTTCTTGTAGTAGCCGAGCATCAGGTTGGTGCCGCGGGTGACAATCTCGCCGGGCACGAGCCGGGCATCATGGCTGAGGATCTTCACTTCCATGCGGTCGACGGGGACGCCCACGGAGGTAGGCACGAATTCCTTATGGTCGCAATAGGAGATGAGCGGCGCACACTCGGTGGTGCCATAGCCGCAGGTGACGGGGAAGCCGATGCTGATGAGGAACTGTTCTACCTCCTGATTGAGGGCTGCACCACCCACGATGATCTCCTTGACGTTGCCGCCGAAGGCTTCGAGCACCTGCTGGCAGATGGCCTGCTTCACCTTCTTGCTGACCACCGGCATATTGAGCAGCAGCCGGAAGGCATTGTTCTGAATCTTCGGAAATACGCGCTTGCGGATGATCTTCTCGATGACGAGCGGCACGGAGATGATGATGCTGGGCTTGACGTCCTGGAAGGCCTGTGCGATGATGGCCGGTGACGGCAGGCGCGTCAGGAAGAACAGGTGGCATCCCTGGCAGAAGCTGAAGATGAACTCGAAGGCCATGCCGTACATGTGGGCCATGGGGAGGATGGAAAGCATGTTGTCGCCGGTCTTCACGTATTGTGAGAGCAGGCGGATGCAGAATTCCAGGTTGCCCCAGAGTGAGCGGTAGGGGAGCATGACGCCCTTCGAGAATCCCGTGGTGCCGCTGGTGTAGTTGATGAGTGCCAGTTCCTCGGCTGTATCCACATGGTAGTGTACATGCTCGGGACGGAAGTATTTTGGGTATTTCCTGCCGTAGAGCTCATTGAGATGCTCACGTGCATAGACGAGCTTCTCCGTACGGGCGGTGAACACGGAATAGTCGGGGATGTATATGATGCCTTCAAGGGCAGGCATCTCGTCGGGTTTGATAATCGTTGCCACGACATCGCCCACGAAGAGCAATTTGGCTTCGGAATGGTTTACGATGTTGTGGATCTGCTCGGCATTGAATTCGTGTTGGATGGGGACGGCAACGGCTCCGTAGGTAAGCGTTGCCAGAAAAGCTGTTGCCCAGAAAGCACTGTTGCGACCGCAAAGTGCTATTTTGTCTCCTTGCCGCACTCCGCTGTTTTCAAACAGAATGTGGAGTTTTTCTATTTTTCGAGCCACATCCTTATATTGGAGCGTGGTGCCCTGATAGTCGGTGAGGGCATCCAAATCCCAGTTTTGTATGATTGAGCGCTCAATATAAGAATTGAAACTTGGTATCTCTAGCATATATAACCTTGCACAAATATCTAAATTTTGTGCAAAGGTATATTATTTTCTGCACATTCCAAAAAAAAATGTGCAAATTTTTAGATTGCACATTCATTTTTATTCATATCTCATCGATTTGGCCGGATGGATATGGGAAATGAGGTAGCTGGGAGCGATGAGTACGAACACGCTGACGATGAGCGTACAGACGTTGATGAGCAGGAGCATGGGAAGGTTGATCTCCACGGGTACGGTATCAACGTAATAGGTGGCCGGATCGAGTTTGATGAGTCCGGTAAATTTCTGAAGCAATGTGACGCCGACGCCCAGGATGTTGCCCCAGAGCATGCCTTTGCCGATGATGAAGACGGCAAACCACAGGAAGGTGTGGCGGATGGCCTTGTTGCGCGAGCCGAGTGCCTTGAGGACACCTATCATGTTCGTGCGTTCGAGGATGATGATGAGCAGGCCGCTGATCATCGTGAAACCGGCCACGCATATCATCAGGACGAGGATGATCCATACGTTCAGGTCGAGCAGGTTGAGCCAGGAGAATATCTGGGGATTGCTTTCCTGGACGGTGGCCGAGGAGTAGGTGTGGTGGTATTTGTCTTTGGTGCGGTTCACCAGGGCGATGATGGTCTCTTCCGTCTGGTCGATTTTCTCGAAGTCGTTGACGGTGAGTTCGGCTCCGGTAGCCTGATCGGGTTCCCAACCGTTGATCTTGACGGCCGTGTAGAGGTCGGTGAAGCAGATGACTTCGTCGTATTTCTTGAGATTGGTCTGATAGATGCCGGCAATGGTGAATTTACGTGCGCGGACATTATTATTGATGAAATAGGCGTATACGCTCTGTCCGGCATGCAGCTGGAGCTTGTCGGCCATCAGTTTGGAGATGAGGATCTGCTGCTTCGAGGATGTTCCGCTGAAGGTGGGAATGGTACCTTCTACCAGGTACTGGTGGACGAAGGTGGTATCGAACTTTTCGTCGACGCCCTTGAACATCACGCCGAGGAAATCGTTTTCCGTCTTCAGGATGCCTTGCGTCATGGCAAACCGCTGGACGTGCTTCACTCCGTTGATCTTCCGGAGCAGGTTCACCATCGAGTCGTCCATGCAGATAGGGTACTGATTGATGCCGTTGATGGTGGAGAACTCGGCTACCGTGATATGGCTGCCGAAACCGATGGCCTTGTCGCGGATGGTATGCTTGAAGCCGAGCACCACGCTGACGCTGACAATCATGACCGCCAGTCCGATGGCTACCCCGATGGTGGCAATACGTATGGCCGGACGACTCACTTTCTGCTTGTCGCCCGGATCATTATAGATACGCTTTGCTATAAAAAGGGGAAAGTTCAAGGTTTCTGCGTGTTATTACAGTTCTGTCCTGCCCGGATAGCTCTCGAGCGCTTTCTTGAGGATGAAGAGTGCACGGGTGAGGTCTTCCTTCTTCAGCACGTAGGCGATACGCACCTCATTGATGCCTGCTCCCGGAGTGGTATAGAAACCGCTGGCCGGAGCCATCATCACCGTCTCGCCCTCAAAGCTGAACTTTTCCAGACACCAGCGGCAGAATTTCTCACTATCGTCGACGGGGAG
>ONFE01000039.1 GCA_900316985.1 uncultured Prevotellaceae bacterium | reverse complement strand
AATCGGACAAAATTCACGCTCATACTATCATGATGCATAGTGTTCAAGCTCTTTACTGCAATTGAGATTGCCATTGAGATTGCTTGCGGATTTTAGGTTGAATCGGATCCAGAATGCTTTGAGTTTATAAGCTTGATGTCAACTTACAGTTTCATACTTTGTGTAGATGGAGATAATGACTGTATATCTAACATTGACGTCGAATGTTCTTCAAACAATGTAGACACACATTTTGCTTTCCAATTAAGCAATATTCCATCCTTGATAGAGCTCTGTAACAAAACAGGTATATCGTTATTGACTCTCATATTGATGAGGATAATTTCTATGTATATTTCTAGAACCAAGACCTTATATAAAGCATTTGCTCTCGATTTAGATGATACTTTGTGGAATGGAATACTTTCGGAGGATGGTATATCAACAATAAGAGATAATCTACGTTCTGACGCAGGAAAGCCGTTCGTGTCATTCATGAAGTTCGTATGTGCTATTGCGAAAGAACTTGGAGTATTTATTGCGATATGTTCCAGAAACGATGCATCATTAGTCAAGGATGCAATTGATGAACTCGACGAGGCCACATTTCCATTAAAGAACCAAATTGATTGTCTCGTTGCAAACAACAATGACAAAAGTTGTAACTTAATTAAAATTGCCGAGCAGCTATCAATATTGCCAAACGCTATAATTTTTATAGATGACAATGCCATAGTTAGAGATGAGGTCAGAGCTAAAGTACCAGAGATTTTTGTTCCAGAATGGGTAAACCATCAAGATCTAATTCTTCAAATTGTAGTAGGAGGTTATTTTGACCGACCAGAACTTTCAATTTCTGCTCAGAACAGAAGAAGAGATTTCAAAATAATTCATGAAGAAAGAAGGATCAATTCTCTTCCAGAACTTTACATTAAAGTTCATGAGGACAAAGAGCATATTGAAGCTCAAAAACTATATGCAAAATCGAATCAATTTAAGCTGAATCAACTTAACAACATCTCCTATAAAGATGCAAAATCATTGTATTTTGAGTTGTTTAGAGCAAATGGTCAAAGTTTAGGAAAATGTAGTAGCATAACATACTATGTAAATGATAACGAATGTATTCTCCTTAACTGGGCTATAAGTTGCCGATTTTTTGAAATTGGTTTAGAAGAGTTTGTAATGCTTTATATGCTTGAAAACGTTCGAAATGGAATTGATGTAATTTATCAACCCAGAGACATAAACAAAAAGGTGGCAAGTTTAATTGACAAATACTACGGTTCGGTGATTACCGACGATTGTAGTAGTGTGCCTAATGATAGTAAGGTATTTATTAGATATCTTCCATGTGATTACTCTGTCAAGTTACTGCTGTCAGATATTAATGATCGTATTGATGGTTTTAGTCTATATACCATTAGCGTTTGCGAAAAAGAAAAAGAATTATTGAGAAGTAACACGAATTTAAAGGTATACAATGGATAAAAAAGTAATATATACTCTCGGATACACATTGTTTCAGAAAGGAGCGTTTTTTGACATAGAGAAAATGTTCCGCGTTTTAAAAGAACATGGCATTACATGCCTAATCGATGTTAGATCTATTCCTTTTTCCAAACAGTATCCTCAATGCAATTCTGATAATCTTAAGGTGGCAGGAAGGAGTTTCGGTGTGCCGTATATGCATATGCCAGAAGTCGGGGCTAAAGCAAGCCCAACACAAGATGTTTTTTCGAAAGCATCAGATGTGTTTTTTGATGACATATTTCCTATTTCTAAAAGTAATCGTCCTGAAAAAGACGAACTTTATAAGGATGACGAAATTGTAGATTTTAGAAAGTTTAGACACGACGAGTATTTTTTGGATGGTATAAAACGTATTGAAACTGCATACGACAA
Source organism: uncultured Prevotellaceae bacterium (assembly GCA_900316985.1). Taxonomy (GTDB): domain Bacteria; phylum Bacteroidota; class Bacteroidia; order Bacteroidales; family Bacteroidaceae; genus Prevotella. The sequence continues at coordinate 18,836 of ONFE01000039.1, read as the reverse complement.
AGGTTTCACACTTTGTTTGATGTGTAGTGAAAAGCGTCCAATTGATTGCCATAGATATTTTTTGATTAGTAAAGCTTTAGAAAATAAATATGGAGACTGGTTAGTCATTAAACACATAGCACAGGATGATAATGGAGAGATAGTCACTATTACAAATTCCGAATTAAATAAGCAACTCAAGGATCTTATCTTCAAGAAATCTGAAATCGCAAAACTTGATGTATTAAATGCATCAATGTTTGAACCTGCTAAGATCGAAAACTATTACGGTGATACTATTTCTGACAAGATTGACGATTTCTGTGATAGATATTGGAACTTAATGCATGGTTGGAAAAAAACTATAAATACTTCAAATAATTACCAAGATTATGATTAAACTTTTTAACATTGGGTTTACCCAAAAAGACGCAGAAGAGTTTTTTGGCATATTAAAAGCCAACAAAATTGACTGCCTGGTTGACATTAGGCTTAATCCTAATGGTCAACTATCTCGTTTCGCATTCGAAAAAGACTTACCTTTCTTTTTGGATAAGTTAGTCGATGGGTGCAAGTATGTACACCGTGTGGATTTGGCCCCCAAAAAGGAACTTCTTAAAGAGGTCAGAGACAAAAATTGTCCTATGAGCAAGGATTACAAATTATTTGAGAAAGCATTTTTTAAGCAATTAGCTACAGATTCTTTGATATACAATTTCGTAGAAAAGTTTGGCAAATACAAAAATGTGTGTCTCTTGTGCTCTGAGCCAACAACTGAAAAATGCCATAGAAGATTAGTGAGTGAGAAACTTCTCGAGCGTTTTAGTAATGATATAGTTTTTGGAGGAAATCTATAATGAAGAAAAGAGTTTTACTATTAGCTGTTAGTTGTAAGACTGGAGGTTTGTGTCCAGGAGGTTTAGACTTGGACGACCCACGTAAATGGATCCGTATCGTTAAGGACGATGGACGTGCAGGAGCTGTACAAGGAAGAGATATAGACTTTGCAGAACCTCTTGATATCATTGAATTTGATGGGCGACCTATGCCACAAGGAAAGCAGCAAGAAAATTGGGTGATTGACAATAGTTCTTGTAGAAAAGTTGGCTCTAGAGGCGAAGAAGTGCTTGATTGGGCCTATAATCAATATTCTTATCACGGATATTGGCATAACTACAAATCCTATCTTAATGAAGAAGAATTTGCTGTAATAACAGAACCATCAGAATCAATCCTGAAAGTAAGTGAAGTAAAGATATATAAAAATGATTATAATAGAGCGAAGATAGACTTTAAGTGGAATGGTGCACGTTACAAGTTTATGGGTGTTTCTATGACTGACCAAGATTTTTATGATAGAATTGATGATGAGGACGTGCTCTTTGACGAGGCATACATTGTGGTTTCTATTCCAAAGGAAATTGATGACTGGGTTCATCCAGAAACAGGGGAAAAGAGGGCATATAAATTTGTGAGCAAGATTTTTGAAGTATAATGTTCATTATCTTGAAGCAGTGATATAATTGTCCATCTTATCAAAATATATACTATTAATCCACTGGATTTCGGCAGCAATGCAGCAATGTCGAGTGCAGTGGATTAGTTGTTCATAAAAAGTTCCATGTAGCAGTAGTGGGCTATTTTTGTTCGTTGGAAAGTTCTGCATTCTGATCTATTAAAGATAAAAACACCCAACTTTACATTTTTGGGTGTAAAATTGGGTGTAAATCTCATAAATCACTGATAATCAAGTGATATTGCGGAGAGAGAGGGATTCGAACCCCCGGTGCCTCTCAGCACGCCGGTTTTCAAGACCGGTGTATTCGACCACTCTACCATCTCTCCTTCAGTTTCGAAAAAACTGGCTTTGGTCTGAAAGCGGATGCAAAGGTAATGCCTTTTTTCGGCATTACCAAATTTTTCCGCTACTTTTTTACGATATTGCCCAATATCTATTCTGCCGTGAGTTCAAACACGCGGCTGGCGTAGTCTTTTTCCAACGGGATGTTGAGGCCGGCCTCCATCAGGAGCTTGCCGCTGACGACTTTGCCGTCGAGATAGCAGGGCTTGTCGTTTACCTTCACGTTGATTTCCTTGATTCGGTAGTTCTTTGAAGCATCGAGTCCGGCCAGGCGTACACGTGGGATAACCATATTATAGAGGTATTTCACACGGTGGGCAAAGAGCACCACGCGGTCCTTGGCGTCGTTGGTGTAGAGGAACGAGGAAAGGTTCTCGTCGTAGGGTGACACCAGGCGATAGAGGTTGCCCAGCTGTACAACGTCGCGAATCTTCTTATAGTCGCTGACGGCACGCTTGGTCTGCTCGCGTTCCTCGGGCGTCATGTTGGCAGGTTGCAACTCGATGCCCAGGCGTCCGCTCATGGCCACGTCGGTGCGGTACTTGATGGGTGAGGTGCGGCCCGTGTTCCAGTAAGGTGAGTGTGCTATGTGCTGAGCCATGGCGTTGGAGGGGAAGAAATAGGAGGTTCCCCACTGGATGAAGACACGCTGGAAGGGGTCGTTGTTGTCGGATGTCCAGAACTCTTCGAAGTAGGGGAGAAGTCCGTAGTTCACGCGTCCGCCGCCTGAAGAGCAGTCCTGGATGACCAGTTTGGGATATTTGGCGCGGATGCGCTCGAGGGTCTTGAGGAGTCCGCGGTGGTATTCAATGTAGATGTGGCTCTGCTTCTGAGCGGGGAGGTAGTTGGAACCGTAGTTCTGGAGGGAGCAGTTGGCGTCCCATTTGATGTAGGCAATGTCGGGATTCTCGGTCATCAGATTGTCCACAATCTTGAAGACGAAGTCCTGCACCTTGGGATTGCACATATCCAGCAGCACCTGCGTGCCTCCGCGTCCCTGCTTCAGGTTGCGGTCTTTTTCCTGCAACACCCAGTCGGGATGCTTCTCATAGAACTCAGAAATGGTGTTGGCACTCTCGGGCTCAATCCATATGCCGAAGTGGATACCCAGCGACTTGGCTTTGTCGACGAGGGGCTTGATGCCACCAGGCAGTTTCTGACGGTCCACCATCCAGTCGCCAAGGGTGCTCTTGTCGTCGTTGCGCTGATACTTTTCGCCAAACCATCCGTCGTCCATCACGAAGAGCTCGCCGCCCATTTCCTTGATATCCTCCATCATCTGGAACATACCTTTTTCGTTGACGTTGAAGACCACGCCTTCCCACGAGTTGAGCAGGATTTCGCGCGTCTTGTCGCCCTGATGGAGCCAGCCTTCATGACGGGCCCAGCGATGGAAATTACGGCTCACACCGCCCAGTCCCTCGTTGCTCATGCAGAGAGCCAGACGGGGCGTGGTGAAGGTCTCACCGGGTTCCAGGATGTATTCGGAGGCCTGCGGAGAGATGCCGGCATAGAAGTGGTGCATCTTGTTGAGCGTGGTGTTGATGCGAAGTTCGAAGTTGCCGCTCCAGCAGAGGGCCGCGCCAATCACCTTGCCCGCATTCTCCTGCGGTTTTCCGTCCAATGAAATCATGATCTCCGGCGCATCGAGGTGCGAGTTACGGTTGCCGTCGGAGTTGCGGATGGTCTTCAGGCCTTGCGTAATAGGTTCGGTGGTGGGATAGAACTCTGCGCTCCAGTCACCGTGAAAATGCATCATCCAGGCGTTGCCCTGCGGGAAAGCCAGATGGCCGGAATCGAAGCGTTGCAGACGGATGGCCTTCTTCTCGCGATGCGAGATCTCCGTCCACGTCTCAATAATATCGCACGATGAATATGACTTGTAGAACACCTTTACGGTGACGGGATACTTCTTGTCGGTCATGGTGATGACGGTCACATTGCCGTTGCCTTCCTTTTTTGTAGCAACATTGTCAACGGTGGGGTAGAGTACCAGTTGTCCATCGGGATGAAGCACCTGCAGGGCAGACAATTGCACCATATCCGACTGCCCGAATGTGGGGTAGGCGGCGGTGTTGAGGTCGATGCCAGCCTCGGCCAGCTGACTGGCTTCTGCATCGGAAATGCGGTCGCCATAGTAGGCCTGCCGCAATTCCTGGTCCTTGTCGGCCTTGATGACCATAGTGGTGTTGGGCGTCTGAATCATCACATTGTCTGCGCCGGCCGAAATGAAACCGAAGAGGGCAGCCGCAAAAAGAAGAGTCTTTTTCATACGTTACTTAGGTTTTTATTGATGTTTGATTTTGCGTGCAAAGATAGTGCATTTCTTTGAATATCGCTTGTACTTTATTGCTCTATTTTGGACTATCCCTCCGTCAGCCTTCCTATTGTATATGAATCTTCACGTTTACTTTCTTCACGCCTTTACAGTTGTAGAACTCTGCGTCCTGCCGGGCAAAGATGGTGATGTCCTTCAGGTCGATGCCGTCGATGGGCTTTTCGGGCAGGCCGTTGAAGAGCATGGCGCGTCCGGCTCCCTGGCAAACCACATCCTTGATATGGATGTCACGGAACTCAGGCGTGGTTTCATCAACGGGTTTCGGCTCGATGTTGTTCACTTTCTCACCGCTGGCATTCATCTCGATGACAGACTTGCCGCCGTAATAGAGGTTGAAGATGATGGCATCGGCCTTGATGTCGGTCATGGAGATGTTCTGGATGAAGATGTTCTTGACCACACCGCCACGTCCGCGGCAACTCTTGAAGCGCAAGCCCACATCGGTGCCCAGGAACTGGCAGTTCTTGACGAACACGTTGTTCACGCCACCGCTCATCTCGGAGCCTACCACGAAGCCGCCATGACCGGCAAATACCGTACAGCCATCGACAATCATGTTCTCCGTGGGACGTCCGCGCCTGCGGCCGTCAGCATCCTTTCCGCTCTTCACGCAGATACCGTCGTCTCCGGCATCAAACTTGGAATTCACGATGAGTACATTCTTGCACGACTCCACGTCGATGGCGTCTCCGTTCTGTGCATAACTCGGATTCTTGGCCAGAATATTGTCCACAATCAGGTTCTCGCACATCAGCGGATGAATGTTCCATGCCGGAGAGTTCTGGAATACCAAATCCTTGAGCAGCACGTTCTTGCAGTTCACCAGGCTGATCATCACCGGGCGCAGGAACTTGCGGATGCTGAGCCATTGTTCTTCCGTGAAATCTCCCTGCGGCACGTTCATCTTGGCCGTCTTTTCGCCTTCCAGATAACTCTCCGAGGGATACCAAAGGTCATCGCGCTTGAAGATGCCTCCCCCTGAAGTCATGTCCTTCCATTGGGCTTCGGTTACCTTCTGCTTCTTCAGCGGGCGCCACCAGCGGCCATTGCCGTCGATTACACCACGACCCGTGATGGCTATGTTGACAGCATTACGGGCGGAGATAGGCGACTGTGTCCTGCGGGTGTCAAGTCCCTCAAACGACGTCTCCACAATCGGATACAGTTTCTCGTCGGGTGAGAAAAAGATGATGGCTCCCTCCTTGACGTGCAGGTCGATGTTGCTCTTCAAGACGATGGGCCCCGTAAACCATACGCCTTCCGGAACGAGCAGCCGGCCACCGCCTTTCTTGCTCAGGGCGTCGATGGCTTTGGCAAATGCCTCCGTGCAGAGTGTCTGACCGTCACCTACGGCACCGTAGTCTTTCAGGTTTACTTCATTCTTGGGGAACTGCGGCTCATTGAAAGCCTGCATCTTGAAGGGCAGGTTCTGGAAATACTTTTCGTACTTGTTCTCCTGGGCATTGGCCAGCAGGCATACGGCCAGCAATGCGAGGGTAAGGATGGATTTTCTCATGTTTTCGTAATTTATTGGAACACAAAGACACAAAGAAGGAAGGGCTGCGCACAGAGAAAAACTTTGTGCCTTCGTGTCTTCGTGTTGAGTTAATATAATCATTCTATTACAAAAAAGACGGGAAACAAAGCCTTTTGTAACATTAATAAATGAAAAAACCCCGCTACAACAAATGTCGTAAACGGGGTTCATAATGAAAGGAGGAGTGGTACCTCCAGGAATCGAACCGGGGACACACGGATTTTCAGTCCGATGCTCTACCAACTGAGCTAAGGCACCATTTGCATTTCTTTGATTCGTGCTTCAGAGAAGCCTCATCGCTGATTTGCGGTTGCAAAGGTACAACTTTAATTCAAAAACAAAGCATGAAGCCAAAAGAATCTTTCACACGTTAACTTCTTTTAAGAAATGCTTTCCTTTCTACTTTTACCTCTAATCTATAATATCTATACTTTCATCCACGTCAATTTTCGCCATAATCCCTCCAATGGGCCGCGGGGGTGGTTGGAGAACCAGTAGCGGCAGAAGATGTATTGGCAGATGACCATCAGGAGCCCCACAAGTACGGCGTAGGTGATGCCCAGTTTGTAGTAGCAGGCAAGGCCGTAGCCACAGAAGATGAAACTGCCGATGATGGATTGCAAGAGGTAGTTGGTGAGGCTCATGCGGCCGAAGATGCACAGGTGATGGAGCACCTTACGGACACCCTCAAAGGCATACCAGGCAGAGACGATAGCCGAGACGATCATCAGCAGGATGAAGAGATTGTTGATGGGCGTGAGCCACAAGGCCAGACTGCTGAAATCAACAATGCTCAGGACGATGACCAGCAGCGTTGAGATGCAGAAGATAAGATGCCATATCTTCAGATTGTTCCCCTCATTGTAGAACAGCCGCTGCCGTCCTAACTGCATGCCGAGGATAAAGAGGCAGAGCAATTGCGTCAGACGGCCGCTGAATATGTTGAACCTGAAGTTTAGCTCAAAGCCATAGCGCAGGTTGTTGACGGTATTCTCCCAGAACGTGCCGTCCTCGTGGAGGGCCATGGTCTGTTTGTAAATCTCAAAGAGCGTCGTGTGGTCTATCTTTGTGCCGCTCAACAGGCAGAAAAGCTCTACGGGCTGAATGGCCAGCAGGGCGATGATGCACCAAACCCACTTCGAGGGCAGGTAGCTGATAGGAATGAGTATCAAACCATAGCACGCATAAAGCATCAGGATGTCGCCGTCGTAGAAAGCTACATTGATGAGGCCGAACACGAAGAGCAGGCACATACGCCAGGCGAAACGGCCGGAAAAGGAGCGCCCTTTCTGCTGCTGGTTGTCGTTCATGATGAAGAAACTCAGTCCGAAGAGCATGGCGAAAATACCGTACATTTTGCCGGAAAGCAGCCACGCCAGCACGGAGGCCACCGTCTGGTCGCAAGACAGCGTGTGAAGGATAGGCTTTTCCGTGAAGATGTCGAAGTGCTCCACGGAGTGGTAGAGGATGATGCCGGCCACAGCGATTCCCCGCAGGGCATCGGCAACATCTATTCGCGTATTGAGCAGTTGGCGGCTCTTGTACATAATTTTAAGGGGTTTGACTTATTATGTAACTTATACGCTATATTCTGAGACCGAAGAACGCCCGGGTGCGCCATTTAATGTTGTGAATGGCAAGGTTGTCCTCATGGCCGATATTGGTGAAATTGAACACCATCGACAGTCCTACGAACTTGTTGCCCATTTGGTAGACCACGGCTCCGCGAGAGGTGATGATCACTTCGGGGAAATGATAGTGCAGCGGGATGCGGTTCTCGCCCATGGTGAGCGACGTGTTGCTGTAGAGGATGAACGTGGGCTGGCACGAGATGTGGAGCAGCCATTTCTTTGCAGGCACGTAGTTGTAGCCGTATCCGGCACCGATGCCAATGTTCGTCATGCTGAACTCTGCCTTGTTGTCGCCGTTGACCTTGCCCTTCTGTCCCTGTCCGGAAACTGCCAGCATGAAACTGCCGGCTGAGCGCCGCTGTATGTAGCTCTGTGTGAAGGCGGCGGGGTAGGAGAACCGTCTGGAGTTGAAGGCATAGTATGCATTCACGTTCAGCGTCTTCAGCGAGAGGATGTCGGCAGGCAGCGTGATGCGGCCTTGGCCTTCTGTCTCGTGCCATCCCGTGAAGTTGTGGGCGTTCTGATAGATGAAGTCGAAGCCGAAGCGCTTGCCGTACGAGTTCAGGTTGAGCTCAAAGTCGCTGTATTTGCCCATCATCTTGGCGGGGTTGAGCGCGAGGTTGAGCGACAGTCCCAGATAACCCACTCCGATACTGATGGTGCTCTTGTAGTTGGCTCTCATCTCAGACGTGAAGTGAAGCCCGTTCTCAAGACCTTCAGCCTGGATCTTGGCTCCCGACACGTTGAGCCTTCCCTTGAATACCCACTTGGTGTTCGGCCTGATGAGGTAGGCGGTGTCAATGTCGCCTTTCCGGTAGTGCTCCGTCAGCACGCTGTCGACGCGGCGCAGGAAGGTCTTTCCCTTCAGCGGTAATTCTGTCGGCGAGTCCTTTTCCATGTCGTATGGGTTTCCGGGGCGGGCATGCCCAGTCTGTAGGACTGCTAGTAGGATGACGATTTGTGTAATTCTAAACATTATATTATGGCGCAAAGGTAAAGTATTATTTTTATTCATCCAAATAAATAGGTTATAAAATGTTGTTTTAATGTCACATTTTTTGATTTAGATTAAGTCTATCTGTACTTTGTACAGTTTTTACCATTACACCATAAGAAGGGCAGGCAGCACCATACCACCCGCCCCTCTGTAAAAATGAATGCAATTTGCAACTTTGCAACTTTTACGGCCTCATGCCAGTTTACGGTACTTGCCCTTTTCGGCTCCCGTACGGATTCGCTGAATCAGCCCATCGTCCTGAAGTCGCTTTATGCGGCTGTTCACGCTACCCGTACTGCTGTAGGCATACTCGCGTTTCACGTCTTCGCTGGTGAAGATATTCGGGAGTCGGCGATAGGCCAGTAGCGTCTTCTGCTGATGACGTACGTTTGAGGCACGCTCTGCAGCCAGATCGTCGTAATGCTTCTCAAGGATGCCCTTGCAAAAATACTCCTGAAAGGCCAGCTGCGTGTTGGCGATGAGCAGGGCCAGTTTCACATCCGTCTGGTCAACCTTGAAGTCAGGACCGCACTTCCAGCGACCGTCCTCATCCTGCACCATCTTGTCCCAATGACGACTTACCACAAAGGGCAGCACGAAGTTGATGGCGTGCCAGCAGGGCCTTTTAATCAAATCTTCTTCAGCGGTATCCCTGTCTTCACCGGCATCGGCCATACGGCGTGCCGTCCATGCCTTTAGTGCATCGCTGATAAGCTTGCAGGGAATCTCACCCTTACAACCGTCCAATCGGTATGCCCACTCTTTCAGGTCGTCATCCCGCTTACGGGCAGCGTCATCGTAATCATGTACCTCCAGCATCTCAAAGTTCGAGTCGGCATTGGGTACAGCCGTAAAGCGCGACATCAGTCCGTTAACGCAGGTCTTCTCCGTGTTGAGGGCCCTCATGGCCACGTCAGTTCCTGTGTAAACCGCCGAAAAATGCACTGCCGTCTCACCGATTGGAGCATTGCTGGTCTTCAGGTAAGCCCCGTGCTTCTCAGCGTGGAACGACTTCAGCCAATAGGTCTGCAGCGCATCCATATAGCCCTTCTTCATCTGCGAGAGCGTATTTTGCAGCTCGCTATCAAAGACACTCACATGCAGGTATACCTCTTCACCGTCAATCGTCTCGTGGGCATTGGCCTCTGCCTCACGCAGGGCAGCCGTAGAGGTTTCAGGTGGCAGTGCACGGTAGATGCCCTGTGGCCGTGGAGTCTTGTTCTTGGCACCTCCGTTGTTCTGCTCTCGTTCAGCATTGTACTTGTTCAGGGCTGCTATCTGGGCAGCATCGGCCTTCCTCACGGGTTCCATCAGCAGGTCGTACAAGTCAACCGCTATCGACTTCATGCCTCCCATCCTGCCAATCAATAGCACCAGACTGTTCAGGCGGTTACGCTTTCCTGGCTTCGGCCAAAACTGATACCAGCAGCGGGTCATCAGCGTCATGGCAAACGAACCACCTACAAAGAACACCGCCGGGAAATATTTGGGCTTCATGCGGAAGCAGAGCAGAGAGAGCAGCGGATACTTAGGGATGAACTTCTTGAACTCGTTGCCCACGCGTTCCAGCACCTGCAGGATGTCAGCCTGAGCAGCTAAGGCCTTACCCATCACCCTGCCGTGTTCTTCACGAAGGAGCACGTTGTATTTACTACCTGTCACCTGCTCGATGGCACGGCGCATATCCTTCGATGGCTGCGGGTCGTTCAGGTTCTCGGCCTCACGCTTCTCCATCCTTTTCTTGGCTGTGGCAATGATGCCGCTGGGGCTATCAATCTCCGAAAGGCCACGCTCCGAGATGATCTTCTGTACCCACGGCAATGCCAGCAGCAGAGCCCTTACTCGCTCCATGTCGCCGTCGTAGAGTATGATGGCATCGGTGGCCACCTTCAGCGCAAACTTGTGACGTGAGCCTTCGGGAGCACCTTCGGGCAGCATGCTGTTCACAAAGTCCACCACCGAGTAGCCGAACACATTTAGGTCAGGTTCATGCTCTTTGGGTTTCACCTGCGCAGCCAGTTCCTTGGCCGTCTCCTGGTTGTCGGTCTGCGATGGATTTTTGGTTAACGACTTGCCGCTGGTCTCAGTCTCCGTGTTGCCTGGCAGCACATGGTCGGGACGTGTGGCGTTACTGTTCTCGTTGCGGTAAGAGTCGCCGTACTGACGGTCGAACTCATTCTCAAAAAGTTCTTTTTCTTCCATATTTTAATAATTAAAAAGTTTATCTTCATCAGCAAATAGAATATCATCCAAGCGTGGGCAGAACGACAGTTTGTCGGCGTTGATGCACGAGTTGTCGGTTACGAATTTACCCGTTGTTCCTTTCACCTGCAGCATGCCCAGCTCCTTGGCCTGCAGATACTGCTGGTCGGCAATGTTGCCAGCCTCAGGGATGCACTCGCTCACCAGCCGCAGCCCTTCGCCCGAAGAGGTCAGATGTGCCAGCCTCGTCTTCCACGGATAGCCAGGGCGGCGTGTCAGCTCATAGAGTTCCTGCGGAGGGAAAGGCAGATGGTCGAAGTCACTCATGAACATTCCCGACAGGTGCACGATGTTGCTCTGCTTGCGGCGGCGATAGAGGAAAGGATTGCCCTCGGGATCGAGCACGGGATTGCCGTCACGGTCGGTCCTTGGTACCAGTCCGAACTCCTTGACTGCAAAGATGAAGCAGGGCAGTTCGTTCTTCAGCTTGTCGCCCCATTGCAGCAGCTTGGCTGCCGTGGTCAGTTCAGCGAACTTCGCGCCAGCCCTCGGTCGGCTCTGCATGTAGTAGCACCACCGCTGGAAGTCATCCAGCCGTGTAAAACTATCCAGCGGTTTACCTTCGCGGACAGCCTCTCTGATAGCCCGCCGCATATTGATGCTTCGGTTCACGGTGGTGCTCCTCACCAATGTCACGAATACTCCCTTTGTGCAAGGCTCGCAAGAACTCTTGTACATTTCTTTCTGATAAGTGAATCTGTATGGTTCCATAGTCGTGTACATTATTTGTTAGTATTGTTCAAAATCTCTGAGCGGTGGCGACCGATGCAGACGTTCATTTGAGCCTGAGCCTGCAGCAGCTGGCGTTCGATGTCGGGAGCGCACGATAGTTCAGTCATGATTACCAGTTTCCCGTTCTCGCTGTCCATCCAAATCTTCAGGTTCCCATTGTCAGCAAGCATCTGCCCACGACAACCTTCCGGCATCTGCGGTTTCTGCTTCTGTTCGCCCTCGGTGAGAAAGCAGAACTGACTGAAGAGAGCAGCCACGGGATCGTCGCAGTCCTTCGCATCCACGTTCAGATGCAGCGAGTAGGAAGATTCCTTCGTGCCCTCGCTCTTGTAGAAACTGCTGCCGCCCACTTGCTTCAGCATAGTTCGATTACTCGGCTTCTGGCCTTGCGGAACAAATTCCTTGTAGCCATTGGCCCACTCATTCAATTTACCTTTGGTTGTCGACTCCGGCTTCCCTTTCGGCCTGGTGACGTAGTTGTTGTTGTCTTTCATTTTCTTATCTTTTTTTGTTCATACAATCGTGAAGTTTACGCCTAACTCCTCCATATAGTCAAACAGATAGCAGCTCCACTGCTCGGCGTCTCTCTTGCTGTCGAAGGCGTCGATGTCGAACACACATTCGCAGACGTTGTCAGCCAAGTGGCATATCACCGAGTAATTACCTTGCCGGCCTGTCTTGCCCTCGTTGTTAAACACCTCCAGCTCCAGCTGCAGCTCCTCGTCCTTGACATCCAGCTCTATGCCCAAGCGCTTCAGGTCCCTGACTCTGTTGCGCAGCACCTTATAGACCTCGCACTCAGGGTTTTCCAGCGCATGGCCCAGCATCTTTGTCAGTGCCAGCGCCCCAACTTTTCCCCCCACCTCAGCGAGGTAGATGAACTTCAACCCCATTTTGCCGACGTAATCTTTCAGCGGTTGCAGCGTCGAGCCCGGCGTGGTTACCCACCAACAGCCATCCAAATACGTTACTTTCACAGGAAAACCTCCGAAATCGTCACAAACAATGCATTGGAAGTTTTTACTTACGCGCGAGGCGCATTGGTTCATTTTTCTTTTCGTTGTCACGTCCGGCCGCCTTTTCGGCCGAGTGACGTTGTTGATGTTGTCAATCTTTGTTGCCATAATCTTTATAATATTATTAATTTAAAATTTTCACTACAAAGATAGGACAAAAATTAACACGTAACTGAAGTAGCTACGTATCACACGGATTATGGGATAGAAATAGGATATGTCAAATAAAACTATCCCATCTTAGGACACTTTGGGATAGTTTATGTTGTTCCGACGACTGTTCGCAGGTTATTCAGGAACTTGGTGGCAATATCTTTGCGATTTAAGAAATCACGGTTTTGAAGTTCGCTTTTCTGCCAAGCGAAATAGGTGGGAGGCCATGTTGTAGGTACTCCTTTTTTTATGGCTTCGTAGCTGAATTGATGGTCACACCATTCAGTTCCACGAATTGAGGGAGGTATTGGATGCTCAATGTTTTTCACAGCGTTGTCCTTGGGATATATGCCCATTCTGGCGAATCGTCTTACAAATTCTGTCTTCTGGGCTTTGAAACCGCATTTACTACAGTAGTCAACAAGAATGCGGTAAATTCCACCCCAGTCCCAATCGCTCTGGAATTGGGGCAAAGTCTTTTTGATGGCCGCTACTATTTGTTCGTCGTTTGCAAGGATGTCTTCTTGTTGCATGACTCCACGGCGGCGCAGATCGTCTTCTATAGCCTTCCTGCGCATTTCGTTATCCTCATCCACAAAACGTGCAGTCATGCCATAGATGATATCAATAACTTCATCAGAAGAGACACCAGCCTCATAGACACGCTGAAGCAGAACTCTTTGCATGAAGTTTACTTCTTCGCGTGTCATTCGTTTGGAAATATCTGCGTAGTGCAGAGCTTCCGAGTATGTTACAGGTGCATACTCTTTTTTATTCATCCTCTTTTTTACGGTTCAACCTATCCACAAACCATTGATAGTTGGTGTCGTAAGTGGAAAACGTGATACTTCGTAATCCTTCGGCGGAAAGTGTCATTAGATAGTAGTCACGCAGCTTAGCCATACTTTCTGCAGCTTCGTGGTTAGTGAGAACTCCATTAAATGGCGGTTCGTTTTCAAAGTATTCATAGAAATAGAATCGGCTGTCTGCCGTGGAATATACCATGCAACTATCCCCATCATTTTTATCTTCAAACTTCAGATGCACTTCATAGTCGATAATCTTTTTTCCATTTTTATCAGTATCAAGAATGAAACAGCTCTTCCATATATCCAATAAAAAACTAAATCTCGTTAGAATCGCGCCTAAGAACTTACTACCTCTATGCTTGTCGTTATACTCCATGAACTTCTTCAATTCGTAAAGAGAGACAGGTTCTTCTTTATGTCCCACTACCAGGCATTCTTTCAATTCAGAGTCCATCCATACGTCACCTTTTGTTTCTAAAGGATTATCAACAACAGGATAAGAACCTACAAAGAGTGTGTCGCTCATTTTTAATCCCTCAGGGACTCCGGTGAATTTTTCTTTCACAACGATAAGCGTGGCAATGTGGAGCCCTATCTTGCCTCCCTTTCCACAAATGATGTTGTATGGCGCATCAAGCCTTACTAATTGGGTATTCATATTTTTCTATTTCGTTTTTCATTTTAAATAGTTTGGATTCCGGTCATGCTCATCATAATTACATGACGAAATAATCGGTACCACACATTTTGCATTGTCTGACAGTCCTATCAGTTAGTAAGCTATGCAGAAAGGAGTTGGATGTACCACACATTTTGCATTGTCTGACAGTTAACCATCACAACAGCTGACAATATCATAAGTTGGATGTACCACACATTTTGCATTGTCTGACAGTACATCTTTTATAACGCACTGTCTTTCAATTAGAAATGGTACTTTCCGAGTGCAATAAATGCCTCAGGCTAAGGGCAACCAACTGCCCCATAGGACGAATCCTATTCATTCTTTTTTATTATTGCTTTACTATTTGCTATGTTTCTGGCGGCGTTGTAGTCGGCATGTACCTTCTCGCCGCATTGCTTGCATGCTGGATTCTCGCAGATGAATGTAACGCCCTCGCGGAATCCCTGCTGGCCACACCACGAGCAGGTCTTACTGGTATAGGCAGGGCGTATCTTTTCCACCTTGATGCCATATTTCGCTGCCTTATAGGCTATCATATTCTGCAGTTCGTAGTACGACCAGTTGCGCAGCACGAATTCCTTCTTTTCGTCGGCATTGCCATCGTTGTCCTTGCCGAAGCCCGACAGGTCTTCCATGTGGATGGTGGCTGCATGCGCCTTTACGGCAAAGTCCACCACCTCACGACTGAACAAATGGTTCTGCGTATGCACCCAGTTGTGTTCTGCCTTACGCAGTCGTTCTAACGGTTCCAGTTTCTTAGTGCGCCCTTTACCTCCAGCTGTGCCTTTCAGCCTCTGCAGCGACTTGTAGCGGCGCTGGAAAGCCATACGGCTGTTCAGGAAGTGCTCACGGTCACCGATGGCCTTGCGTTCTTCCGTGATGTTCGTAGCCACATAGGCAGGTACGTTTATTCCCAGGTCCACACCTACAACTATTTTCTTGTTCAGTTCCACATGCTCCTGTGGAATGCTTACCACCAACAGCAGAAACAGCTTCGTCTTGCCTTCGCGCTTGGCTATCTGAATGGATGAGTTGCACAGTTTATACTCACCCTCATAGTCAGCATCCATCTTCATGCAACGCTTCACAATCAGGCGATTGTTGCTCCTGTCTTTGCCGAAATTGAGGAGAAAGCGCAGACCGTTGAACCAGCGCAGATAGAAATTACCACCATCAGCCTCTATCTTAAGGCTTCTGTTCCAAGGGAAAGGTATTGGCATACCTTTCTTGTAATTACGGATGGCACGCTCGCCGCGCTTCACATCCTTGGCGTCGCTATTGAAATTAGATTGTGCGGCCTGCTTCAAGCATGTAAGTATTTGCCCAAATACGTGAGTCTCAATCTCCGTGGCAAATTTATATGCCAAGGTTTCGGTAGACATCTCCGTGGCATACTTGCAGATGGCATGCTCCTGGTCGGTCATTTCCGTCTCCGCAGCAGCCACCTTCTTTCTCAACTCTGCGATGGCATCAGCATCAGGCGTTTTCTGCTTCTCAGCCCTTGCCAGTTCTTTAAGCAGCGAAAGATACTCAGCGTGCTTCATCCTTACCATCGACGACACATGGTCGTCCAGATACAGCTTGGACGAAATATTGTTGGCTGCCTTGTACAGGTTGTCATTGATATGATACAACAGCCCCCATTGCTCTTTCCGCTGTTCTTCGGAAAGGCCTTCGGTACAAAGCGTGAGCTCTATCTTTCTTGTTATCGTGGGCATAGCGATTGTTTACGTCAGTATTTGATATTTAGCTTTGCAAAGTTACAATTTATTCTTGAGAATACATCTAAAAATTTGAAATTATTTTTTCAGGACGATTATCCTCCCGTCTTCTCAAAAAGTTGCAAAGTTGCAAATTGCATTTGTTTTTTTACCTAAGGAGGGAGAAATTTTAGTTAATTAAGTATAATGTAATTATATAATATATTGATTATTAATAATATATATAATATATACTATATCTTTACTTTAACACTCTCTTCAGCGCTTAAGAGAAAAAGTTAACGCAATTTGCAATTTTGCAACTTTTTCTCCCTTTACGGCTCACCCAGATAGTAGAAGATGTGCTCCACCATCTTGGGGGTGAACGAACGTTGGCTGGGGGCGTAGCCCAGTTCCTTCAGCTTGGTTGTGAGGTCACGGTTGAGGGTGATCCAACGCTTCAGTTTCCGCCAGGCTGCATCTGGGGTAAGTTCGGGGCAATAGAGCTGCGCCAGCTCCGTTCTGCCGTATAGTCTCATCGTCTTTTCCATGCTGTAAAGTTACTAAAAATCAGTGAATTACGCAAATATTTCACCCCAAACTTTAATGCTGATTTCTCGCTTTCTTTCTGATGAGTGGAAGGGTTGTTTCTGATGGTTGGAAGCATCGTTTCCAATGGTTAGAAGCAAGGTTTCCAATGGTTGGAAAAAACTTTCGGAATAAGTTTTTCGTAATTTTGTGGTGACAGAAGAGGGAAAGCCCCTCTCACTTTAACCTTTAAACTTTTAGTATCATGTCACATCTTTACAAACTTGTTCAGAATGCGAATGAACACATGCCGGAGGCTTATCAGAAGTGGTATGCACGTCCGGTGTACACGGGGACCATCGACCTCGACGGGATTGCTGAGCGAATTCAGCGCAACTCTACTGCCAAGAAGTCGGACGCCAAGGCGGTACTGACCGAAATGGTGGAGGTGATCACCGATGCCCTGCAGGCTTCGCAGCGTGTCCACATCAACGGCTTCGGTACCTTTAAGATCGGTATCTCTTCGAAGGGCGTTTCCTCGGTAAAGGATTTCTCCATCACCGAGAACCTGAAGGGCGTACGTGTGCTCTTCCAGCCTGAGACCTCCGTTGACAGCGGCACCCACAAGCGTGTGCGCAACATGATCAGCGGCATCGTGTTCCAGAACACCGCCGACCTGGCCAACGCCGCCGAGATTGAGGAACGCAGCAAGGACGAGGAGCCGGAGCCTTAATAAGAGACCCACCTAAATCCTCCCTGTTTAGGGAGGACTTTTTATTATTACCCTCTGCGGTATCGGGCTCTCCCTCCCTAAACAGGGAGGGCCGGGGAGGGTCTCCTGTTTTTTATTTCAGCGGATTCCAGCCTTGGGCGCGTAGGTCGAACTCCTGATTGTCACGGCTGATGAGCATGAGGCCGAGTTCCGGGCGCGTGATGTGGCCGATGAGCTTGATGTCGTCGAGCTGTTCAATCTTTTCGTGGTCGCCGATGGGTACCGTGAAGAGCAGTTCGTAGTCCTCGCCGCCGTTGAGGGCGCAGGTGGTGACGTTGAGATTGAGTTCCTCGGCCATGACTGCCGTCTGGTAGTCGATGGGGAGGTTCTTCTCGTAGATACGGCATCCCACGCCACTCTGATTGCAGATATGGTGAAGCTCGGAGGAGAGTCCGTCGCTGATGTCCATCATGGCGGTGGGGTGGATGTTGGCTTCGCGCAGACGCTGGATGATATCGCCACGGGCTTCCGGCTTCAGCTGCCGTTGCAACAGGTATTCCTTGCCGGCAAAGTCGGGCTGGAAATCATTGAGTGCGGCCCGCTGGCTGTTGAGCATCTTGAGTTGGGCTTCATTGCCTTCGGCCTTGGCCTGGTTGATTTTCTTCTGGAGGTCTTCGAGTTGCTGGTAATAGACCGTCTTCTCGCGTTCCAGCAGCTGGAGGCCCATGTAGGCTGCTCCGAGGTCACCGCTGACGCAGATGAGGTCGGTGTCATGGGCTCCGTTGCGATAGACCACCTGGTCGGCCTGTGCCTCTCCGATGCAGGTGATGCTGATGGCCAGTCCGGTATAGGAGGAGGTGGTATCGCCTCCCACGATATCGACGCCCCATTTGTCGCAGGCCATACGGAGTCCTGCATAGAACTGCTCCATGTCTTCCACCGTGAAGCGCTTGCTGAGGGCGATGCTGACAATCATCTGCCGCGGCGTACCGTTCATGGCGAAGATGTCGGAGATGTTCACCATGGCCGACTTGTAGCCCAAGTGCTTCAGGTCGATGTAGGTGAGGTTGAAGTGTACGCCCTCCATGAGCATGTCGGTAGTGACGAGCACCTGACTGTCAGGGTAGGAGAGTACGGCGCAGTCGTCGCCCACGCCTTTGAGCGTACTCTTGTTCTGGGGCTTGATGTCCTGGGTGAGATGCCTGATGAGGCCGAACTCACCGAGTTTGGATATATCTGTCATCGATTAACGTTAATCCTTAATCTTTAATCTTTAATCCTTAATCTTTTTAATTTTAGCTTCTGCGTATCATTTCGCGCATGATTTCCGTCATCTTCGGCTGTGCGCTGTTGGCAGCCTCCTGCACCTCTTCGTGGCTTACTTCCACAGGAACGTCGAAACCGCCGAGGTCGGTGACGATGGAAATGCCGAAGGCCTTGATGCCGCAATGGTTGGCAACGATGACTTCAGGCACGGTACTCATGCCTACGGTGTCACCTCCGAGGAGGCGGTACATTCTGTATTCAGCAGGGGTTTCGAAGGTAGGACCCTGTACGCCCACATAGACGCCGTGCTGCACCTTGATGCCTTTCTCGCGGGCTATCTCATCGGCCAATGCGATAAGCTTGTGGTCGTAGGGTTCGTGCATGTCGGGGAAGCGTGGTCCCGTGGGGAAATTCTTGCCGCGGAGCGGATGCTCGGGGAAGAAGTTGATATGGTCGGTGATGACCATGAGGTCGCCGATCTGGAATTCGGGATTCATGCCTCCGGCGGCATTGCTGACAAAGAGCGTCTGGATGCCCAGTTCGTACATCACGCGCACAGGGAAGGTCACTTCTTTCATTGAGTAGCCCTCGTAGAAATGGAAGCGTCCCTGCATGGCCATGATATCCTTG
>ONFE01000145.1 GCA_900316985.1 uncultured Prevotellaceae bacterium | reverse complement strand
TGCTTGGGTATCGAAGTTCTGCTGCCAGTAACTGAGGGTCAGCGTGGGACTGTAGAAACCGAACTTGGGCGAGGCTGTCAGAGAGGCGTTGTAACTCTCAAACTTGTCAAAGTTGCGGTTGGTCCAGATGGTGATCTCCGTTCCCTCCTGATACAGACTGCCAAAGTTCAAACGCATGTCCTTGTTGTGGCTGTAGCCCGCCGCAAAGTTCAGCCACGAGTAGGTGACATTAAGGTCGAGGTTCTGCTTGATGGTAGGACGCAACAAAGGATTTCCACCCTCGTACTCATAGCGATTGTCATATTGTACGTTTGAGTTCAGAGCCTGATAGTTGGGGCGGCTGATGCGCTTGTTATAGCCCAGTTGGATGCCCCATTTGTTCTTTTGCCAACCGACGGAGAGATTAGGAAACAGGTCGTGGTATTTACGGCTCGGCTCTGTTTGGTACTGACCGAAGGAATAGTAGTCGGACGTGACGGCCTCGTAACGCAGTCCGCCGTTGAGACTCCAATCACCCAACTTCAACTTGTATTCTGCAAATCCCGCTACGTTGCTTTCCTTGATTTCGTCATTGGATGGAGCCACCACTTGCTCCACATTACTATAGATACCGTGGCTGTTGGAACGTGACATTTCCGTGCCCGCACTCAGTTCGCCCTTCCATATCGGATAGGTCAGTACCAATTTTCCAGCCAGCATGTGGTTGCGGTTCTCATTGTGGGTGGTCACGGTGCGGTCGGCCAGTTGTAAACTATGCTCAAAGGATGCTTGGTCGCGCACGTTTTTCTTCCATATCCACGAGCCATTGAAGTCGATGCCGAGTTTGCCAACCTTGCCGACATAGTAGATGTTGGTTTCGTGCTGCGGACGGTCACTTATATTCATTTCAATAAATTGGTCAACCATTCCTTCGAGGGCGTTGTTTCGTGTGATGGTCTGCCGTGCCTGAACCGTTCCACCCTCATAGATCGAGCCGCTTAAAGTGTAGGAGAAACCGATGGAGTTTTCATCGTTGAAGTCGTAACTGGCTCCAATCTGCCCGCCAAGCATGGTGTACCAGAAGTTGTTGGGACATACTTGTATGATGTTTACGTGATTACCGTTTGCCCTGATGTCAGTCGTTACTGTATTGTCCTCGGAATGGTTGCCGTTATTGATCATCATGTTTCCGAACACTTCCAAACCGCCCGTGTGGTATTTCACTGTGACATCATCGTAGGTTGTCCACTTCTCATTATATTTTACTTGGCTATATGCTTCCATGCTCACTCCATCGCCCTGATGCTTCTTCGTCTTGATGCGAATGACTGCCCCGACTTCCGCATTGTACTTAGCACCTGGTGACGTAATCACATCCACGCTCTTGATGTCGGTGGACTTTAACTGTTTCAGTTCACGGGCGTTCTGCACCTTCTTGTTGTTGATGTAGATTTCAGGCGTACCCTTTGCAAAGACGGTGAAGTTACCGTCGCTGCCTTGTACTTGTGGTAGCATCGACAGCACATCGTCAGCAGTGCCGACATCCTTCAGCAGTGAGTTCTGAATATCAACGGTCATGCCTCCCGTGGTCATTTTGTATTGTGGACGTTCGCCCTTCACTACGACCTCACCGAGTGTTTGCGTGTCGGGCTACATCAGGATGTCCCCCACGTTACCCTGCCGTGCGTCTATATACCTTATTATGTAGCCTATGCTCGATACTTTCAGTAGCCCATTGTTGCGGTCGGTCTCAATAGTGAAAGTACCGTCATCCTTAGTTACTGCTCCCGCAATGAAAGCAGAGTCGGAACGATTAAGAAGTACGACATTGGCAAACGGCATCGGCTGGGTTTGCTCGTCAGTCACACGTCCGCTGATGCTCTGTGCAGTCGAGGCTATCGCCACGAGGCACATCATGGAAAATAGAATCAGTCTTTTCATACCTTTTACGAGTTTTTGCCCGCAAAATAAATGAAACGGCTAAATACATCTACTACCCAAATGGGTAATTCTGCATCGCGGGGATGAAAAATTACCCATTTGGGTAACAAAATATGTTAAAAACGTGGGGATGACGGCTTAGACGAGGCCGTAATTGGTGGCCAGGGCGAGAGCTTCGGTGATGTTTTGCACGTCGAGCTTCTCGAAAATCTGGCGGCGGTAGAACTTCACGGTGTCGAACGAGCGGAGCATCTTCTCGGCTATCTCCTTCATAGTATAGCCCTGG
>ONFE01000049.1 GCA_900316985.1 uncultured Prevotellaceae bacterium | reverse complement strand
GCCACGATGCCGCAACCGTGACGGTCGGTGGCTTCGGAGTTCTCACGCACGATCTGGCGGCAGATGAGATAGGGTATGTTCTCACGCGAAGGCCGGAAGAAATCGCGGCATTCCACCTGGCTCATCCTGACCTTATAGATAACGTATTCACGGCTGATTTCTTTCGTCACGTCCAATGTTTTTTCACCTGACTCGCGGCGGAGGAGTTCGAAGAGATAGTCCTCGGCGTCCTTGCCGGTGACGGGTTTCTCCACCTGATTGACGACCTGCCGGGAGAGGAGGTCATAGAGTTCCTTGTAATAGGCGGCCAGTTCGGCAATGGGTTCGATGTCAACCGTCTGATGGTCTTCGGGCAGCAGCTGGCCGATGCGCGAGGGATAGTACATGGTCTCGTGCTTGAGGGTGGAGAGGCAGTTGTCAATCACGTTGTTGCTGATATAGAACTGCTGGTTCTCATACTCTATGCGATGGAGCTCGTCCTCCATGAGTTCCACCTCCCGACGCTTATTCTCCACGGAATCGCGGCTACGGTTCACGGCCCGCTGCTCCTCGATATGCTGCCTTCGCAGCTGTGGGCGGTAGTAGAGCAGATAGTAGCCAATCAGGATGGCCAGGAGCAGCACCAGCAGGAGGAAGATGGCTACGTTCTTGTTCTGGCTGGAGCGCTGCATACGCATCACATAGTCGCCCAGATTGTGGTCGGCCGTGACTTCCTTGTAGAGCTGGGTGTATTCGCGGTTGTTGCGATGGTAGATATCCCAACGGTGGAGGGCAAGGGCTGCCACAGCCGTCTCGTTGGAAATGCCGAGGGTGATGCTGGTGTCGGGACGCTCTGCCTTCTGCAGGTAATGGCGTACGCTGTCGGCCATCTGGAGCGTATGCTCGTAGGTTCCTTTCAGGTTGCTGAAATAAGCGCTGTCGGCATAGCGGAGGGCTTCCAGATTGGGGTCGTCGGCTGCCACGGAACCGAGGGTGGCCGTACAGGCAATCAGGAGCAGAATCAGTTTGCGGATGCCTATGGGCAGGCGGAAGAAGAGTCGGCTGCCCTCCCCCACCTTACTCTCGGCCTGGAGGGTGCAGACGGCGAAGTGCTTGCTGATTTTCTTGTAGCGCTCGATGATGCCCCGGCAGTTCAACAGTCCGAAACCGTGACCACCCTGAATCTGGTGGGTGAAGAGCGTGGAGAGCTGCTCCTCGGTCATTCCCTTACCGGTATCCGTGACGGAGAGTTCCACATAATCCTGCTGCTGAACGGCCCCGATCTCTACACGCCCGCCCTTCTCGGTGAACTTCCGGGCATTGTCGGCAATGGTGTTGAGCATGAAGAGCGTGAGAATCTTGTCGGCCTTCACCACGGCATCGGTATCATTGACCATCAGTTCGATGCCTTTCAACTGGAAACTCATGCGCGAGCGCTTCACGATGTCGAAGAGTTCCTGCACGGGGAAACTCTCTATCTTCAGCTGGAGTTCGCCCTGGCGGAGCTGAATCCACTCGGTCAGCGTCTGGTTGTAGTCGTTGATGGTATCGGTAATCTCCTGGATGTAGGCGAGTCGCTCTGCCCTGACGGCTTCAGATTCACCGCCCTGCTGGAGTTTGCGGATTTCGTGAATCATGCGGTCGATGAGCGGCGTGATGGTGTTGACGAGGAATATCTTGGCACGGTTCTCCAGGTTGCGCCGCTTGTTCTTCTCCAGCAATACGGCGGCCATCTCGGTATCTCCCTCTATCTCGTCCTCACGGTCCGACAGCTGGCTCATGATCTGGGAATTGTCGCGTCCCAGCTGGTCCAGATGCTTCTGACGGTTGTTTTGCTCATTCTTCCGGCGCATGTAGTTGAAAAGGAAGAGTGAGAATACGGTCAGCAGGATCATGGCCACCACGGCGGCAATCATCCAGCTCAACTGACGGGAGGAGCGGTCCAACTGGGCTGCACGGGCCTCGAGTTGGCGGTCCTGACGGGTTTTCTCCTGCAGGTCGAGATAGAGGTTGCGGTTGTAGTCGCTGTTGGACTTTTCGTCGAGTGCCGAATAAGTGAGCGAAAGGCGTTCACGGATACTGGCCACCAGGTCGGGTGCCTGCTCGATGGCCTTGTTCCCATGGAGTGCATGCTCCAGACAATCCAGGGCGGAAAGATAATCGCCGATGTTCCAATAGCAGGAAGCCAACGTGCGGTAACTGCCTGCTATCTGATAGACATCGCCGTACTGCTCGAAGATGTCCAGCGAGCGTTCGGCCAGGTAGCCGGCAAGCAGGGAATCGGGGTATTCCTCGGGATTGATGAGCAGCATCGACGGGCGGTTACTGTTGATCAGCAGGTCGCGGCTCTCCTTGATGAAGAGATGTTCGCTCATTCCCTGCAGGGCATTGGCCTCCCAGAAGACGTCGCCGCTCTGGAGACTGCGCTGGTAACAACGCATCAGGTAATCCCACTCCTGCTGCATGATCTCGTCGGCAGAACCTTCGGTGAGAATACCGCCGGCGCCTATCTGGTAGAGGTAGTTCAGGTATTGGGCCGTATCCTCCTCTACCGCGTCCTCGTCAATCTGCTTCAGGGCAGTGATGCTCTGCGGCTCGAGTCCCACGTAATAATAATAGGTAGAGGCCACGATATGGAGTTCGCTCTCGGCATAGACCATACGGTCCTGCAACCGTTGGGAAAGGGCATCACGCTCCTCTGAAATGCGCCGGAGGGTACGTTGGGCATTCTCGTAATAGTCGTAGAACTCCTTATTCCGCGACTCACGCTGGCAGAGACGCATCTGCTGGACGTCAGCCACCAGCAGCTCCACCTGATTGTCGGTGGCCATACGAACGCTGTCGAGGAGTTTGTAGGCATCCTGATAGTTCATCTTCATAATGCTCACAAACGCGAGGTTGTTGTAGGCCTCCGCCTTGCCCGCATGATAGTCGCCGGCAAGCGCCAAAGCCTTCCGGGCATAGACCGATGTGGAGTCGAGATTCTTGTAGTGATAAAAGTATGATGTGGAATTCAACTTGTCAACCTCCTCCTTGTTCTTAGGTCCACAAGCTGAAAAAAGCAAGAGGCCCAATAGGCACAGAAGTGCTATTGAGCCCCTTGACAACGGATATTTATGAACGTGCGTCAGCAACGTAACCCAGCGCCTCCTTGCACTTGTCAGTCACATACTGCCAGTCGCCGGCTGCCACCTTGTCCTTGGGGAACAGCTTGCTGCCCATGCCCACGCAGAAGACACCTGCCTTGAACCAGGCTTTCAGGTTCTCAGCCTCGGGAGCAACACCACCGGTAACCATAATCTTAGACCAAGGCATAGGAGCCTTCAGGCCTTTCACCATATTAGGACCTACCACATCGCCAGGGAATACCTTCGTCAGGTCGCAACCCAACTCCTGAGCCTTACCAATTTCACTGACGGTCATACAGCCAGGGCAATAGGGAACGAGACGACGGTTGCACACAGGGGCAATATCGGGATTGAAGAGAGGACCCACCACGAAGTTGGCACCCAACTGGATGTAGAGTGCTGCCGTAGGAGCATCCACCACAGAACCAATACCGAGAGCCAGTTCAGGGCATTCCTTATCGGCCCACTTCACCAGTTCGCCGAACACTTCCTGAGCGAAATCACCGCGGTTGGTGAACTCAAAAGCGCGAACGCCACCTTCATAGCAAGCCTTCACCACGTTCTTGCAGGTCTTCAGATCCTTGTTATAGAAGACAGGTACCATTCCGGTATCGCCAATCTTCTTCATTACTGCTATCTTATCGAATTTAGCCATTGTTCTATTTTCAGTTTTACGGTTTTACAATAGTCTAATGGATTTATCTCTGCACACGTCCGTTAGCATTACCGCCGGCCAGAGACTCTACCTCATCAACACTTACGAGGTTGAAGTCACCATTGATGGTGTGCTTCAGGGCGCTGGCAGCCACGGCGAACTCGAGGGCCTCACCCTGAGTGGCCTTTGTGAGCAGACCATGAATCAGACCACCAGAGAAAGAGTCACCACCACCTACGCGGTCGATGATCGGATTAATCTCATAGCGCTTGCTCTGATAGAACTCCTCGCCATTGTAGATGAGGGCCTTCCAGCCGTTGAACGTAGCTGAGAAACTCTCACGAAGCGTGGAAACCACATACTTGAAACCGAACTCCTGCTTCATCTGCTTGAAGATCTTCTCGTAGCCGCTGGCATCGGTCTTGCCGCCTTCCACGTCAGCATCGGGCTTGAAGCCAAGGCAGAGCTCTGCATCTTCCTCGTTACCGATACAAACATCCACGTATTTCATCAGCGGACGCATGATGCTGATAGCCTTCTCGGAGGTCCACAACTTCTTGCGGAAGTTCAGGTCCACACTCACGGTCACACCGTGGCGCTTGGCGGCCTCACAAGCCAGCTTCGTCAGCTCGGCAGCCTTGTCGCTGATGGCAGGGGTGATACCACTCCAATGGAACCACTGTGCACCTTCCATGATGGCATCGAAGTCGAAGTCTGAAGGATCAGCCTCAGCGATGCTGGAGTGAGCACGGTCGTAAATCACCTTTGAGGGGCGCATCGAAGCACCGGTCTCAGCATAATAGAGACCCACACGCTCACCACCACGGGCGATGAACTGTGTGTTCACACCATAGCGACGGAGTGCATTAACGGCAATCTGACCAATCTCATGCTTGGGCAGTTTGCTTACGAAATAAGCCTCGTGTCCATAGTTAGCTACTGAAATAGCGACATTAGCCTCACCACCACCAGGGATGATGCGGAATGAATCACTCTGAATGAAACGGTCGTTACCGTTGGGAGAAAGGCGGAGCATAATCTCGCCCAAAGTCACAATCTTTGCCATTTGTTTTCTTGTTTTTGAATTTGTTTTTTGAATGTTTATAGATTAATTTATACGTAATGTTTTTTTCGAGCACAAAAGTACGATTTATTAGGCAAATATACAAATAAAAAGGGAAATATTTGTGTTTTTAACAAAAAAAACCGCTGTGCTTTCGCACAATTCGATAATTTTTACTATTTTTGCACCGAAATTGCAATTGTGCACGCAAACAACGTTGTGCATTCAATCATTTTTTAATCTACTATGGCAGAAAAAATAAGAATAAAAGACATCGCAGAACTGTCAGGCGTCTCCGTTGGAACGGTAGACAGAATCCTTCACAACCGCCCCAACGTGTCGAAGGCGGCACGCGAGAAAGTGGAAAAGGTGCTGAAGGAAATCAACTACCAGCCCAACATGTATGCCGCTGCACTTGCCTACAACAAGTCATACAACTTCACGCTCCTGATGCCCAAGCACGCCAGCGAGGCCTACTGGGAAGAAATCGAAGAAGGAGCCAAGAAGTGTGTGGATGTCAGACGCGATTTCCATATCCAGGCCGACGTGAAGTATTACAAGCGCTTCGACACGAAATCATTCGTCAAGGCTTCGGAAGACATCCTGAAGGAAAATCCCAACGGCGTCATCATCGTGCCCAGCGATCTGGAAGTCACTCAGCAGTTTACAGACCAGCTCCACCAGCGCGAGATACCTTTTATATTGCTGGACTCCTACATGCCCGACCTGAAGCCGCTCAGCTTCTTCGGACAGGATTCTTTCCAGAGTGGCTATTTCGCAGCCAAGATGCTGATGCTAATCGCCTCAAAGGAAAAGGAGATTATGCTGATGAAACAAATGAAAAACGGAAAGGTGGCTTCCAAGCAGCAGGATAACCGCGAGGTGGGCTTCCGCCATTACATGCATGACCATTTCCCTGCCGTCAAGATTCTCGACCTTGACTTGCCACTCGACGAAGAACGCTCCGAATACGACAACCTGCTGGAAGATTTCTTCTCGGAACATCCTGGCGTGCACCATTGCATCACGATGTGTTCAAAGGCTCATATCGTAGGCGAGTTTCTGTTGAAAACCAACCGCCGCAACGTGCAGATCATGGGCTATGATATGGTGGGCAAGAATGCAGTCTGCCTGCGTCAGGGGAGCATCTCGTTCCTCATAGCGCAACATGCTTTCATGCAGGGCTACAACTGTGTGGACACGCTCTTCAAGGCCATAGTCCTGAAGCAGAAGGTGGAACCCGTGAACTACATGCCCATCGAGCTGCTCACAAAGGAGAACGTGGATTTCTACCGGCGAACCCAACTATAGCGTCTGTCTGATTCAAACAATAAATCATTATACAAAAACAATAAAAACAAATCTACAATGGAACAGTCATCTTTTATTAAAATCAATCCCGCCGACTCTGTCGTGGTTTGCCTTCGTCCTTTCCAGAAAGGCGAGACCATCGAGGTGGACGGAAAGTCTGTCACGCTGTTACAGGACACTCCAGCCGGACACAAGGTGCTCATCAACGATGCAGCACAAGGAGACAACATCATCAAATACGGCTATCCCATCGGACACGCCAAGGAAGATCTTAAGGAAGGCCAATGGGTCAACGAGAACAATCTGAAGACCAACCTTTCCGGTACGCTCTCCTATGAGTATCATCCCGTCAACGAAAAACTCAACATACCTGCCGACAACCGTACTTTCAACGGCTACCGCCGCAAGAACGGCGAAGTGGGTATCCGCAACGAAGTATGGATTGTTCCTACCGTTGGATGCGTCAACGGCATAGCCGAGCGTCTAGCTTCCCTGTTGGAAAAGGAGACTCAGTTGGAAGGCATCGATGCTGTTCATGCCTGGCATCACAACTATGGTTGCTCACAACTTTCAGGAGACCACGAGAACACCCGTAAGGTATTGCGTGACATTGTCTTACATCCAAACGCTGGAGCAGTACTTGTACTTTCGCTCGGATGTGAGAACAACCAGCCTGACGACTTCATGGCCATGCTCGGTGACTACGATCATGACCGCATCAAACTGCTCGTCACACAGAAAGTGGAAGGCGACGAGGTGGAGGCTGGCATGGAGATTCTCCGCGGCCTTTACAACATCGCCAAACAGGACAAGCGTGAAGCCTGCCCGCTCAACGAACTCCGCGTAGGACTGAAATGCGGCGGTTCTGATGGTTTCTCTGGCATTACGGCAAATCCGCTCGTAGGTGAATTTT
Organism: uncultured Prevotellaceae bacterium; assembly: GCA_900316985.1. Lineage (GTDB taxonomy): Bacteria > Bacteroidota > Bacteroidia > Bacteroidales > Bacteroidaceae > Prevotella. Next base: position 8,811 of record ONFE01000049.1, on the reverse strand, counting down.
CTGATTTCCTCGTGGCTCAGGGCGGTACATCCATCCTGACGGAGGTTCCTGAGATGTTCGGCGCCGAGACTATTTTGATGAACCGTTGTGAGACCCCTGCCCTATTCGAGCAGACGGTGAAACTCGTCAACGATTTCAAGGAGTATTTCCTTTCCCACGGCGAACCCGTTGGAGAAAATCCGAGTCCCGGCAACAAGGCCGGCGGTATCTCCACGCTCGAAGACAAGGCATTAGGTTGTACACAGAAATGCGGACGCGCTCCTGTCAGCGGAGTACTCGGCTATGGCGACCGTCTGCAGGTGAAAGGCCTGAATCTGCTCTCTGCCCCGGGCAACGACCTCGTAGCCTCTACGGCCCTTGCTGCTTCCGGTTGTCAGATCGTACTCTTCACGACAGGCCGAGGCACACCCTTCGGCACCTTCATCCCGACCATGAAGATCAGCACGAACAGCACTCTCTTCCGCAACAAGCCCAACTGGATTGACTTTAACGCCGGACAGCTGGTGGAAGGCCGTCCTATGAAGGATGTGCTCAACGACTTCATCGACAAGATCATAAGCGTGGCCAATGGTGAGCCATCACAGAACGAGAAGAACGGTTATCGCGAGATTTCCATCTTCAAGAATGGCGTGACGCTCTAAGGCACTACGCAAACCAAAGTATCATCCGACGGACTTCAAAGTATCATCCGTCGGCTTTCAAAGTATCATCCGTCGGAAGGCAGCGGATGATACTTTGCATTTAGGATAATTACACGTTGAATTTCCATAAGACAAAAATAGGTAAATGTTTGTTTTTATGCTCACTTCTTTGTACCTTTGCACGCAATAATGAGTAACAAGAAAGGAATCATCGCACTGTCGCCGCTCCTGGTGTTCATCGTTCTCTATTTGGTAACGAGCATTATTGCCCGTGACTTCTACAAGGTGCCCATCACCGTTGCCTTCATGATCAGCAGCATCTTCGCTGTTGCCATCTCCGGAAGACTGCCCTTGAAGAAGCGTATAGAGACCTTCAGCCGCGGAGCAGGAACCGGCAACCTGATGCTGATGCTCTGGATTTTCGTCCTGGCCGGTGCTTTTGCCAATTCAGCCAAGGTCATGGGCAGTATCGACGCGACGGTAAACCTCACGCTTACATTACTTCCCGCACAGATGCTCCTGGCTGGACTCTTTCTGGCAGCCTGCTTTATTTCTTTGAGCATCGGCACAAGCGTCGGAACCATAGTTGCCCTGGTTCCCATCGCCGCAGGAATCGCCCAGAGCACAGGCACGCCGATTGCAATGATGACAGCCGTGGTGGTGGGTGGTGCATTCTTCGGCGACAACCTTTCGTTTATCAGCGACACAACTATTGCCGCCACACAGACACAGGGCTGCCGCCTGAGCGACAAGTTCCGAGTGAACACCTTCATCGTAGCCCCGGCTGCCCTGTTGATACTGCTTATCTATGCTTTTATGGGCTCCTCCGTTCAGGAACCTGCCAGCATTCCCCAGATAGAACTTATGAAAGTGGTCCCCTACCTGGTAGTTCTCATCACAGCCGTTTTCGGCATGAACGTGATGGCCGTACTTACGTTGGGACTGATGCTGACGGGAATCATCGGGATGCTCAATGGCTCATATGACATGTATGGCTGGTTCAAGGCCATGGGTGACGGTATTCTCGGTATGGGCGAGCTTATTATCATTACCATGATGGCTGGCGGTCTTTTGGAGATTGTCCGTGAAAACGGCGGCATCGACTTCATCATCCAGAAACTGACGGCAAAAGTGAGCAGCAAGCGAGGTGCCGAGTTCTCAATAGCAGCCTTGGTCACGCTGACCAATATCTGTACAGCCAATAACACGGTGGCCATCATTACCGTGGGCGGTATTGCCAAACAGATAGGTGACCGCTTCGGGGTGGACAACCGCAAATGCGCCTCTCTGCTTGACACTTTCTCCTGTTTCACACAGGGCATCATCCCCTATGGCGCACAATTACTGATGGCGGCAGGTCTCGCACGCCTGAATCCCATCGACATCATGCCCTACCTCTACTACCCGTTGGCCTTGGGCTTTTCCGCCTTGTTGGCCATCATGCTAAGGCTGCCCAAAAGGTATAGTTAGGAAGAAAAAAGAAAACTCGAAATATGAACGTATTGACACGCAACTACTTCCGTATGCTCCGAAACGGAGCCTTCGGCGAGAACGAACCCATGGAACCCATGTCGAAATACAAATGGGAAGCACTCTACCGACGGGCGGAGCGCGAAGAGGTACTTTCGTATATCAAGGATGATGCGCCCCATATCTCCATCAACTTTGAAGACCACACACAAGGAAGGAAGTTCCGCAGCATCGCCAAGGCCGAATACCACGCCATCGACACTTCGCTCGACACGCTTGACATGCTCAACATCATGCTCTACAACATCGACCAGACCATATCGGGCCACACCTCCCTCCACGGCATTATCGAGATGGGACGGTTCCTGAGGAAAAAGGGTGACAAGGTGGATTTCGTGAAGTTGGAATCGTGGTTCCAGAAACTTGGCGTCAACCGGATGGCCCAGTTGCATGGATCTGTACTCATCTCGCTCTTTGGATTCAACATCGACGAGTTGCCTTTCATGACATCCGAAAGAGCATTGGCAGAGAAACTCGGCGACCAGGACAAACGTCTCACTTTGTCATATCTGGCCCACTATCCGCTCTCCACAACGCATAGTATGCTGCGTCGATTGCACAATGCCATCACCCAGATAGAAGAATAAAAAGTGTTATATAATTTGGCTGTCTGCTCAGAATTGCGTATCTTTGCACGTATGAACAACAAGATAAGGTTTTTTCTACTCTATATTCTTGCGGCTTTCCCGCTTTTGGCTGCGGCCCAATTTACGGACGAATTATGCGAAGACACCTGCAGCCATATTCACGGCATAGACATCAGCCATTACCAAGGCAGCGTATTCTGGGAGGCCATCGGCAACAATTCGAAGATGGCATATGTCTATATGAAAGCCACGGAAGGCGGCGACCGCATCGACCACATGTATGAAGAGAACATCCACCTGGCTCATCGCTATGGCCTGAAGGTGGGCAGCTATCATTTCTTCCGGCCGAAGAGCCCCCTGCGTACACAATTGAGGAACTTTATGATGCAATGCCGGCCTGGCGATCAGGATCTGATTCCGATGATTGACGTGGAATCCACCGGCAAGCTGTCTACAGAGGAGTTCTGCGACTCCCTGATTACCTTCCTCAAGATGGTGACCGAGGCCTACCATCAGAAACCGCTTGTTTATACAGGCAACAACTTCTACAACAAGTATCTTCAGCATAAGATAGACGAATATCCGCTGATGATAGCCAAATATGCTGACTCGGAACCCGAACTCTATGATGGCCGCGACTACATCATCTGGCAATACACCGGAAAAGGACGTATTAACGGCATCAACGGCTACGTGGACAAAAGCCGTTTCATGGGCCGCCACAGTATGAGGGAACTACGATTCAAGCATTGGTGACGAACCCAATAAACTCACAAACTTAGAAACTCACAAACTATAAAAGATGTCAATCATAAAATGTCCGGAATGCGGACACCAAATCAGCGACAAAGCACCTACCTGCCCAAACTGTGGTGTGGAGATAGCAGACAAAGTGACCCGTTGTCCTGAATGCGGCGAGGTCTTTTTCAAGGACGATGCCGTTTGCCCAAACTGCCACCGCCCGCTCAGTCAGCAAACAGCCAGGCCATCAGAGACAACGGTTGCACCAAAGGCAGCACCCCTTGCTGCTCCACAGGTGCCTGCAACCCCATCACCCAAAAGCCAGACGACCGCCAATCCTCCTGCTCCCGCCAAGAAAAAGAGCGGCGGATGGGTTGCACTGCTCATCTCGTTCATCATAGCCTTACTCGTATGCGGCATTTGCTTCTATATGTATAAGAATGCACAGGACCGTAAGGAACTTCAGGAATACGAGTTTGCCGTGAAGAGTGAAGACCCGCTCATCCTGCAGAGTTATCTCGACACCTACAAGGATGCTCCTCAGGAACACCTGGATGCTGTAGCGGCTCACCTTCAGCAGATCAAACAGAACGACTTGGACTGGCAGAACGCTTACGTGAGCAACTCCAAGTCGATGCTGCTCGACTATCTCAGCAAGCATCCCGACTCACCCCATAAGGCTATGGCCGCCCAGAAGATAGACTCTCTTGACTGGGCCCAGGCTTCCAGCCTCAACACCATCGAAGCCTATCAGGCTTACCTGGCCGAGCATCAGGACGGGGACCACTATAACGAGGCTGAGGAAAACATGAAAGCGCTGAAGGTGAAGGAAGTATCCGCGGAAGAGCGTTCCATGATCGGCCAATTGTTCCGTCGCTTCTTCGTTAGCATCAACGAGCGCAACGAAACGGGACTTGTAAGTTGTGTTGCTGACGAACTGACATTGCTCGACAAGGAACAGGCTACGCAAGGCGATGTAGTGCAGATGATGGAAAAGATGTACAAGGAAGATGTCTCCAATCTGATTTGGCGGCTCAACAAGGACTACAACATCAGCAAGCGCGAGATCGGCGACAACCGCTACGAGTACTCTGTTTCATTTACAGCCAACAAGGAAGAGCAGCACACCGACGCTGCCAACAACAGCAACAGCCAGTACCGCATCAACGCCAAGGTGAATCCTAACGGACGCATCTCGGAACTGAAGATGTCGAAGATAGTGGAATAAAGCTTAGGCTGAACGCCTCATCTCTTCCAGAAGCTGGCGCTGGCGGTCATTCAACTTCGCAGGAAGATCCACCTGGTAAGTCAATATCAAGTCGGAGCCTCCCTGCCCTTTTCCTTTCACACGCACTTTCGCTCCAGGTTGTGTGCCTGGCTTCACTTTCAGACGTAGTTTCGAAGCGCCTGTCTGAACGATGATCTCTCCTCCCAGCAAAGCTGTATAGAGGTCGATGCGAACCGTGGCTTGAGTTTCACGTGGACCTTGCTGACCACCACCAAAGATGTCAGCTCCGTTGAAACTGAAGCCACCACGCCCTTTGCTACCTCCAAACAATTCCTCGAAGAAACTGCTGAAACTGCCGCCTCCCGTAAACTGACTGAAGTCGAATCCTCCCGGGCTACCCTGACCAAAGGCTTCCGCGTCTTTCCATCGTTCGCCATACTGATCGTACTTAGCACGCTTCTCCGGATCACCAATCACCTCGTAGGCTTCGGTAAGTGCCTGGAACTTTGCCTTCGCTTTCGGATCATCCGGATGCAAGTCCGGGTGAAACTGCTTGGCTCGTTTCAGGTATGCCTTCTTCACATCCTTCTGCGGGATGTCTTTCGAAACGCCTAAAATCTTGTAATAATCTACGAATGCCATAATTAATGTCTCCTATTTTTTAATTAACCACATACAAAAATTGTGCCGAAAGCACCTGTAATTCAGATAAAATGGCTATCTTTGCCCCATAAATAATAAAAACACAAGAAATGAAAAGAATTATCACAGTGTGCCTTGCTGCACTCTGTTTGGGCAACACGGCTATGGCACAAGAAAAAAAGGTAAAACTGAGAATCATAGAGACAACTGACGTTCACGGATGTTTCTTCCCTTACGACTTTATCGGACGAAAACCCACCAGCGGTTCGCTGGCAAGGGTCAACACTTACGTAGACTCCCTGCGTCAGAATTACGGCGACCGTCTGCTGCTGTTCGACAATGGCGACATCCTTCAGGGGCAGCCCACCTGTTATTACTGCAACTACGTGAACCCCACAAAGGAGAACCTTGCGGCAAGTGTGATTAACTACATGAAATACGACGCTCAAACCATAGGCAACCATGATGTGGAAACCGGTCACGAGGTCTATGACAAGTGGATTCGTGAGGTGAAATGCCCCATGCTTGGTGCCAACATCATCGACACGAAGACCGGCGAACCCTATCTCAAACCCTATCAGATGTTCGAGCGCGACGGAGCAAGGATTGCTGTCTTGGGAATGCTGACACCCGGTATCCCGAACTGGCTTCACGAACATCTATGGAATGGTCTCCGCTTTGAGGAAATGACCAGCTGCGCCCGCAAATGGATAAGTTATATCAAGGAAAAAGAAAAGCCCCACCTTATTATTGGCCTCTTCCATTCCGGCTATGACGGAGGTATCGTCACCGAAGACTACCGGGAAGACGCAGCCCTCCAGGTGGCTATGGAAGTGCCTGGTTTTGACATCGTTCTTTACGGGCACGACCACGTACGCCATTGCGAAACCATCAAGAACAATGAGGGCCGGAGCGTCCTTTTACTAGACCCTTCCAGCAACGCCTATTTTGTAGGGGATGCTGAGGTGGTACTGACACTTAAGGACGATAAGGTTGTCAGACGCTCCATTAATGGACAGATTTCCGATGTCCGTCACCTTGCTGTTGACAAGGCTTTCATGAAACACTTCCAAAAGGACATCGACGAAGTGAAGCACTACGTAGACCGCAAGATTGGAAAGTTCAAGAACTCCATTTACACCCGAGACTGCTATTTTGGCAGCAGCGCCTTCTGCGACTTCATCCATTCACTCCAACTGAAACTTACTGGGGCTGACATCTCATTCAACGCCCCCCTCACCTTCGACGCCTGCATCAAAGCCGGAGACGTGAGAATCAGCGATATGTTCAACCTCTACAAATATGAGAACCAGCTCTATACGATGTTGCTTACCGGAAAGGAAATACTCGGACATCTCGAAATGAGCTATGACCTATGGGTGAATACGATGAAGAATCCCTATGACCATATCATGCTATTGGACGAGCACGCCCAAGACGACCAACAGCGCCGTATGTTCAAGAATCTTGCCTTCAACTTCGACTCTGCCGCCGGTATCGACTACGAGGTGGACGTCACCAAGCCTAACGGACAAAAAGTGCACATCCTACGGATGAGTAACGGGGAGCCTTTCGACCTCAATAAAACCTACAAGGTGGCCATGAACAGCTATCGCGGCAATGGAGGCGGACTGTTGCTCACCCAAGGAGCAGGCATTCCACGCGAAAAGCTCAAGGAACGAGTCATCTGGGAGAGCGACCGTGATCAGCGTTACTATCTCTCACAACTGATTGAGCAGATGGGCGAATGCGATCCACAGCCCTTCAACAACTGGCGTTTCGTTCCTGAAGATTGGGCCAAGCCAGCCATTGAACGCGATCGCCGCCTACTTTTCAAATAATACTTCCAACCATTGGAAGTAATGCTTCCAGACTTTGGAAACAACGCTTCTACCCATTGGAAGCAATGCTTCCACTTGTTGGAAACAGCAGGCCCATTCATCATTAGACATACAAACAATTATACCTTATATAATATATAATGAAATACTACTGGTTCGTGTTCTGCAAGACAGAACTGCTTTTAGAAAAAACACCCGAAGGCCAATACACCATACCCTACGGGGAAGAACCGCCCGTAGCAGTCAAAGAATGGACAACCGTTCATACCGTGGACATACCAGAACCCCTGCGTTCTGACGATGGAGCAACGGAAGTGAAGACATTCCGCATAGATACACCTTACCAGAGACAGGAATCAAATGTCAAGGAGCAAGAGAGAGACATGGAGATGTGCGGTCTGCGCGCCTCCTACCACCTGCTGCCTCGCCCACTCTACCTCATTGCCGGCAAATGCCAGGAGATTCTCTACTGGGATGCGAACACAAAGTTTTGTGGCGTTTGCGGCGCACCCATGAAACTCCACACCAACATTTCCAAACGTTGCACGGAATGCGGCAAGGAGGTCTGGCCGCAGTTGGCAACAGCCATCATCGTGCTCATCCAGCGAAAAGCAGCAGACGGGAACCCGCTACACAACGAAGTGCTGCTGGTACATGCCAACAATTTTCGAAGCAACTACTATGGTCTGGTGGCCGGATTCGTGGAAACCGGAGAAACGCTGGAGGAAGCCGTTGTGAGAGAAGTGAGGGAAGAAGTGGGATTGAAGATTGCGAATCTTCGATATTTCGGTTCCCAGCCTTGGCCCTATCCTTGCGGACTGATGGTAGGATTCAATGCCGATTATGCAGGAGGTGAAATCCGTCTACAGCGAAGCGAGTTGGGAGGTGGTGGATGGTACACTCGTGACACTTTGCCACAAATTCCCGACAAACTATCCATCGCGCGCAAACTTATTGACAATTGGCTTGACAATCTGTAAGGAATTTGTGTGCGTTAACGGTATAATTATACAACAGCACTTTACATAATAACTTTTTTGCACTTTTTTGAAACTTTTTCTTGCAAAATGTTTGGTGATTCAAAGAAAATGTGTAATTTTGCAACCGCAAACGACAAAATAAAGAATTTTAGTCACAGCAATAAAAGAATAAGTTTTCAATAAAATCATTTAAAAAAGTATTATTATGAATGCAGCACAAGTAGTAGAGCAGCTCAAGCAGCGCTTTCCAAACGAGCCAGAGTACATTCAGGCCGTAAGTCAGGTTCTCCCCACCATCGAGGAAGAGTACAACAAGCACCCTGAGTTTGAGAAGTCAAACCTCATCGAGCGTCTGTGCATCCCCGATCGTCTGGTAGAATTCCGCGTTACTTGGACTGACGACAAGGGTAACATCCAGACCAACATGGGTTATCGTATTCAGCACAACAACGCTATTGGCCCGTACAAAGGTGGTATCCGTTTCCACAAGTCTGTAAACCTTGGTATTCTGAAGTTCCTTGCTTTCGAGCAGACTTTCAAGAACTCTCTGACCACTCTGCCTATGGGTGGCGCCAAAGGTGGCTCCGACTTCTCTCCACGTGGTAAGAGCGATGCTGAGGT
>ONFE01000073.1 GCA_900316985.1 uncultured Prevotellaceae bacterium | reverse complement strand
GATAACCTACCCTGACAAGGATGTGCTTGTGTTTGAAAAGACCGATGCGGCAGAGCGATTCCTCGTGCTCGTCAATGTCAGAAATGAGCCGAAGACCATACAAGTACCAGAGAACTGGTTAGGTCGTGAGGTTGATGATGAAGTGACAGGACAACATGTCAAGTTTGATGCGAACTATGAGCTGACTCCGTTCCAATATCTGATCTTAGCGTATTAGCCTATGAGAAGATTTCTTTTGATAGGAATCATAATAGCACTCTGTACGACAGTCACCGCCCAGCCTAAAAAACTGTTGGGTGGTGACGTGTCGCTATTGCCGTCATACGAAGCGCAACACACGGTCTATAAGGGTTTCAATGGTCGGAAGGTCAGTTTCCTGCCTTTTGTCAAGCAACAGGGTTGGAATGCCATCCGCGTGCGCCTCTTCGTGGATCCCGCCAATGCACCAGACGACCATAAGGACGAGGGTGTCTGTCAGGATCTACCCTATGTCATCAAACTGAGCCGACAGGTGAAGAAGGTTGGTATGCAACTCATGCTCGACTTCCACTATAGTGACACATGGGCTGACCCAGGGAAACAGTTCACGCCTCATGCCTGGCAGCAAGCCAACAAACAGGCGCTCACCGATAGTGTGTATGCCTACACCCGTCGTGTGTTGCAGGCTATGAAGAAGGCAGGAGTAGCCCCCGACCTGATACAGGTGGGTAATGAGATTACCAACGGTCTGCTATGGCCTACAGGTAAACTCGATCCCACAGGTGATGAGAACTGGGATACCGTTACTGACTTCCTGAAAGCAGGTTGCCGCGCCTGTCGTGAAGTCTGCCCGAAAGCCCAGATCATTATCCATACGGAAAAAGCTGGCGACTGGGATGTCACCAAATCCTACTACCAGCATCTGCGTCTATATGGTGTTGATTACGACATCATCGGCCTGAGTTATTACCCGATGTGGCACAAGTCGATTCCCAATTTAGGGAAAACACTCGACAAGCTGGCTTTCCTCTTTCCTGACAAGCCTGTGATGATCGTAGAAGCTGCAGCCTACTATTCGCACGACAACGATCAGTGGGCCAAACCTGATCAATATGCCGAGTTCTATCCTATCAGCGTGGAGGGACAGACCCAGTACACCAAAGAGCTCGTAGAGGAATTGAATAAGCACCACAACGTGACAGGACTCTTTTGGTGGTATCCAGAAGAGAACGGATTTGGAAATACTGTCACAAAAGGTTGGCTGAATCGCGGACTCTTCGACAACAAGACAGGACAGGCACTCCCCGCCCTAAAAGAGCTATCAAGATTCAGATAATTGCGCAACCGTTTGCGCAATGTAATCAGCAGAAAAAGAGCCGTTTGGAGAACAACCAAACGGCTTTTATCGTATCTTTGCAGCAGAATTATACAACAATCAAGAAAACTATAGCGTATGCGAAAACTTTACTCCACACTGGTTCTGTTGTTTGTTGCCATCGCAACGATGGCGCAAGGATGGCCCGCAAACTATGAGGGCGTCATGTTGCAAGGTTTCTATTGGGACGGCTATGCCGACTCCAAGTGGACGGTGCTGGAGAAACAGGCCGATGAGTTGTCACAATACTTTAATCTGATTTGGGTTCCACAAAGCGGTAAAACCTCGGATTATTACCATAGCAAGCGTCAGACCATGGGTTACGACCCATGTTTCTGGTTAGACCACAACTCTTGCTGGGGAACTGAGGCAGAGCTGAAGAAGATGATCAAGACCTTCAGTGACAAAGGTACAGGCATCATCGAGGATGTGGTGATCAACCACAAGAACGGCCTGAACACTTGGGTGGATTTTCCTGATGAGACCTCAGGTTCCTATACGATCACCTGGGATAACACCACTTTCTCAGGCATCTGTCAGGATGATGAATGTAACAATGCAGAAAACCTCAAACAATGGAGCAAAGACGGGAAAAAGACCACCGGCGCCAAGGATACTGGTGACAACTTCGAAGGCTATCGCGATCTGGACCACAAAAACGAGACGGTGCAGAAGAATGTGAAGACCTACCTCGACTTCCTGATCAATGAGTTAGGCTATGTTGGTTTCCGTTATGACATGGTGAAAGGTTATAGTGCCAAATATACAGGTGAGTATAACGCGACAGTCCAGCCTACCTATAGCGTTGGCGAGTATTGGGACGGTGACAAGACGAAGGTAACCACCTGGATCAATAGCACAAAAGTGGATGGCCAGATTCAAAGTGCTGCCTTCGACTTCCCCATGAAATACAATATCAACTCCGCCTTTGGTGGTGGTAATTGGGGAGCTTTAGCAAATGTCATGTTGTCGAACGACAAGAATTACGCCCGCTATAGCGTGACCTTCGTTGATAACCACGACACCTACCGCGAGAATGACAAACTGAAGACAAACATTTGTGCCGCCAATGCCTATATTTTGGCAATGCCTGGTACACCTTGTCTCTTCCTGAAGCACTGGCAGTCGAATAAGGGCACACTGAAGCGTCTCATTGCCTTACGTAAGGCAGCAGGCATCACCAATGAGAGTGAGATTCTTACTGCTGAGACACTCGGAGACGGTTTCCTGCTCACCGTTCAAGGCAGCATAGGTAAGCTGCGACTTCACCTTGGACCTGTAGGTGATGTTGCTTTCGCCAATCCTGTCGATATGTGGACACTGGCCATCGAAGGCAAGAACTTCCAAGTCTATGCCAACAAGGATGTTGATCTGACAGATATGGAAGCCATCACCGATACGGATGAGTCTCCAGAGGACGACACGCCTGTAGAGATTCCATCGTTCTGCCAAGTGAATGAAGGTGAGACCTGTGCTTTCTTCGTAGCTCCCAAGAACTGGGGCAGCCAGATCAAGTGCTGGCGCTGGGACAAGCAGTACAACTACACTGGCAATAACTGGCCTGGTGTGAACTGTGAGAAGTTAGGTGAGGACAGCAAAGGTAACTCCGTTTGGAAATGGACATTCAAGGACAGCGACAAGAAGAGCCAGACCAGCACCAATGAAGGCATCATCTTCAACGACGGTACAAACCAGACAGCTGACCTTGCCTTTAAGAATGGTGGCTATTACAATGAGGAAGGGCTGCAAGGTGTAGTGATTCCTACAGCTATCCGCAGCATCACGACCCAGACAGAAGACGGCGAGATAAAGGTCTATACCCTCAACGGACACTTGATCCGCACTGCCAAGAACAGTGAGGAGGCATTAATCGGTCTGCCAAAGGGCATCTACATTATTAATAATAAGAAGTTCATACTTAAATAAGATAATTAAATAGTTAGTAATTGGTAAGAAGAGGCATTATCCGAGAGAGGATGGTGCCTTTCAACCAGACGTGCAACAAGAAGGTCTGCACACGGCCATAGTGTCGCTCCATCACATGATAGCGCTCCCACAGCGATTCCCGATGATGCTTAGTGGTCTGTCCCTCCTCTGTGTAGTTCGCCACCACCATCTTCAGGTTCAATAAGGGTACCCGCTCTTTGGCTGCAGCTTTCATCACACGGATACACCAATCTACATCAGCCGAATAACGATACTGCATATCGTATGGAGTAGCAATCGCGAAATCAGTACGGGCATAGAATGCCTGATGGCAGACCAACATTCCTTGTTTAAAGGACTTCCATGTGAGATGCTCTGGTGGCGCGAGACGGCGATGATACAGGAAATGCCCCTTGCCATCCACAATATCTGTATCACCATAGAGTACGGCAGGCAATTGTGTCTCATCGATTTTGCCAACAATACGGCTCACAGTATCAGCGGCAGGCAGGAAATCACCGGCATTCAGAAAACAAACGTAATCACCATCGAGACTACGCAAACCCTTGTTCATCGCATCATAGATGCCCTTATCAGGTTCAGAAGTCACCTGTATACGATGCCCATTTTCTGCAGCATTCGACCGTTCAATATACGCATCCACCATCTGGAGGGTCGCATCAGTGGAAGCACCATCAATGATCAGATGCACAATCTCTGGGTAATCCTGACTGAGCACACTGTCAAGTGTCCGCTGAAGCACGTCAGCAGCATTATAGGTAATCGTCACATAAGTCATCCGTATCATAGGCGATAGTGTTTGAAGGCTTGCGCCTGATGATACACATCGAGATATTTCGAAGCCACGCTCTGTTGTGAATAGTTCTGCACCACTTTTTGAACAGCATTCTTACTTAACTCCTCATAATCAGCCTCTGTCAGAATCCAACAGATACCACGAGCCAGATCCTCTGCGCTACGATATTCCGCCACATAACCATTACGACGATGGTCAATCTCCTCAGGGATGCCTCCAACTTTAAAACCGACACAAGGCACACCACAGGCCATAGCTTCCATGATGGTGTTCGGCAGATTCTCTGAAAGCGACGGCAAAACAAACACATCGGCAGCATGATACACATCGACAATACGCTGTTCGTCGTTCACATAACCCAAGGGATAAGCCTCTAATGACAGTTGTGAGACTACCTCTTCTGCATGTCCACCAAGAATCACCACAGCCGCATCAGAGATTTGCAGTTGTCGACAGGCTTCAATCAGATAGTCCATACCTTTATTCACGTTTGTCACCCTTTGAGAGGCAAAGAGAATCAGTTTTTTGTCTAATGGCAGACCCAGTCGCTGACGGGCTTCCTGCTTATTACCTCTTTTATATATACGGGTGTCGATGGGATTCGGAATACTCGTTATTTTCTGTCCTTTCAACAGTGCACTGCGTTTAGCCTCAGATTCCAACCAATGACTACAAGCTACAAAATAAATGTTCTCATCAGCCAGCATACGTTGTTTACGCTGCCAGATCGTAGTAGAGTAATCATGAGAAGAACCACCACCAGGCAATAGCCGGCAATTCCCGCATTTAGAAGTAAAGTGCTGACAACCCAATGTAACATGACAGAGCGCTGTAGCAGGCCAGATATCATGCATCGTCCAAACGACAGGCTTCCCACTCTGCAGAATCTTCTGAATACCTTTGAGCGAGAGCATCCCCTGATTGACCCAATGTAAATGGATGACATCAGCCTCTTGGAACTCAGGCAGTTTCGTGATATCATAACCTGCATTGGCTATATCCACCTCAAAAAGATGCTGACGGGAGAAATGCAGACGGCAGAAAATCACCAACCGCTCCCATAGGAAGTGCCAACGAAGACGAGGCGAATGTGGTAGTGGCACAACAGTCAGTGTCTCTGTCTCTTTGTCGCGCACCAACATCTTCGCCTTAGCACCATTGTTATTCAGTGCCTTCATCAGACGGTTGGCAGCCACTGCGGCACCACCCGTTCGCTCACTTGTATTGACTATCAGTATTCTCATATTCCCTTTGATGTTACAAAGGTACAACAAGTTTTGTTAAAATCAAGCTAAAAAGCATAAATATTTGTTGGGTGCGCACACAAATGATTGATTTATGTCAAGAATGAAGGGCTTTTATACACTTATTATGCAATAACTCTTGCAGGAAAGAAAGGTTAATAGATTGTTTTAGGTTAGTAGTAATATTTATAGTTTTAGGTTTTTAGTTATTGGTAAAAGAAAGTTTTCAACTGTAGGATAACAGGTGGTCGCTGTGAAGCTCCCATTTAAACTTTCAAATTTTTAGCTCTTGTGAGCTGAAAATTTCTTTTAGAGAAAAGGATTTTTAGTTAAACATAGGCTTTTTTGATGCTGCGGCTCGCGAGAGTCGCAGCATCTTTCTTTTGGCTCAGTCCGAAATGCCTGTTGAAAGAGTCAAGCAAACATTGCAGGTAATAATTCCAACCCTTGGAACTAAAAATACAATGGACGGAATTTTTGCTACGACTATTGTATCTGGAAGCAGAAAGTCTTCATCTGAATATGGGGCCGTCACTACTGTTTCTCTCTATAGTAGTCATATAGCAGAAAGAAGTGACCCTTCTGCCCCTTGTGTCATCCTGTGAAAGACGGTTAGGGGTCACAAGGGTCGGAAGGGTCGCGACTTTTCTGCGTATTCAATACAATACGCGCGCAGTATACTGAAAGAATTCAACAGGCTTTTCGGACTGAGCCCTTTTTTTCACTGAAAAGTTTGGCGGTTTGGTAGAATTTAGTTAATTTTGCCAACGATTACGGGCTGAACCCTCAAACGGTCATTAATTATGTACGATCAGATCCGGGAAGATATCCTCTATATAATGCTCTACGCAGTAGTGACGGCTATGGCCATCATCGCAAGTTGCTATCTGTTGTTCCGCCGAGGCAATGCTTTTGCCCCTGACATCACGACGCCGGCACGCCTGCGCCGATGGACTGCGGCCTTCTTTGCTTCCCTCGCCTTGAACCACATGTGGTATATGCCGATATTTTTCCATATCTCAAGCGAGGATACTATGACGATTGACCTTACTGGCGGATTGCTTGACAGCATGATACTTTTCCCTCTGGCAATAGCCGTATTGCTCGCGATGCTTCAAGACAGCAGGCGACCGCTCTGGCCTGTTGCCGTGATGGCGGCTCCGCTTGTCGCAGGAGGGGCATTCAGCATCGCCAATCGCAGCTATGCCCTTCTGCCTATAGTTTATGCCTATTCCCTGCTGATGTGCCTCGGCCTGATTATAAATATGACACGCGCGCTGAGACGGTACGGCCGCTGGCTGCGCGACAACTATGCCGATCTGGAGCACAAAGAGGTGTGGCAGAGTTTCGTGGTGCTAGCCATCATTATATTGGTGTTCGGAGTCTATGCGTTCACCAGCGAAGGCCCGGTCTACCAATATTCCATGCAGGTGATCATCGCCATGTTTATCTGCTATCTCCTATGGCGGGTAGAGACATTAAGCGACCTGAGCATACCCCATGTCCAGCCCTTTCCTGCTGAAGAAGAAGCTACCGCTCCGGAGAGCATAGAAAGCCATGCCCTATCGTCAGCTACCCATGAGAACATCAGCCAACTGCTGCAGCAGTACTGCGTTGACACGCAACTCTACCTGCAGCACGACTTGAGTATTTCACAGCTTGCCAAAGCTGTTGGCACCAACCGCTTCTATCTTAGCCAGTATTTCTCTGGCAAGGGCATTACCTACAATGCCTATATCAACGACCTGCGCATCAGCCATTTCATGAGTCTGTATCGTGAGGCTATCGCTACCCAACGTTCCTTCACCGCCCAGCAACTGGCTCATGAAAGTGGCTACCGTAGTTACAGCACCTTCGGCATTGCCTTCAAGCAGCGCACGGGGCAGACCGTGACGGCCTGGATGCGCGACACAGCCAAGTAAGCGCTGGCTCGGTTTTTGAAAATCAGCAAAAAAGGTTTCAGAATCAGCAAAACCTGATGTCTCAGGTCATTAATGGTAAAACTGTTTTGGGGAATTTTGCTATCTTTGCAAAGCCTAAACGAGATGGCAACACCTAAAAATATGTTTTAACCAAATAATTATCGTATAATGAGAAAGAAAAAGTGGATGCTTGCCGCCATCCTGATTTGCGGCGCAACGACAGTGCTCAATTCGTGTAAGGACAAGGACGACGACCCTGCCCCTGTGAACCCTGAGGATTCCAAGGTAACTGACTATTCACAGAAGAGTAGCTGGCACCAGATTCCGGAGATTACCAAGGAGTTTGACACGTTCTACATCCCCGCGACAAACTATGACGGCTACGAGGATGGGGATCCGACCTTCGTGCCCATTGACAACGCAGAATTCGTAGCAGGTGTAACTGACGAAAACGAGGCACATGCATCAGTGTATGCAGCCTCTACCAACGTGTTCGTCCCCTACTATCGCCAGAGCAGCCTGAAGTATGAGGAAGAATGCTGGAAGAAGAGCGGCAACATGCTGACGGCGCTTACAGGCACGCCCTACACCGACATCACAGCAGCACTCGACTACTACTTTGCCAACTATAACGGCGGCCGCCCGTTCATCATTGCGGGCCATAGTCAGGGCTCGGCCATGACGAAGCTCGTGCTGATGAACTATTTCAAGGAGCACCCTGACTATTACAGCCGCATGGTGGCCGCCTACGTTATAGGCTATGCCGTCACCAAGGAAGACCTTGCAGCCAATCCGCACCTGAAGTTCGCTACCGGCGAGAGCGACACAGGTGTAATCGTCAGCTGGAACACTGAAGGCCCTGCGAACGCCAATGCCCAAAACATGGTGTGGATGCCAGGTGCCATCAGCATCAATCCGCTGAACTGGAAACTCGACGACACATACGCCCCGGCGAGCGAAAACCTGGGGTCGTACGTGCTGAACCTGGAAACCCTCAAGCATGAGTTTAAAGACGTCAAGGCTGATGCCCAGGTGAACGTAGACCGTGGTGTGGTGGTGACCAAGCCCGACTGTCCCTTCAACCCCCTTACCTGGCTTTTCGGAACGGCAAGTTTCCACGACAACGACTACGGACTCTTCTACAACAACATCAAGGAGAACGTAGCGAAGCGCATCGCAGCCTATAAAGCTGGCAACTATGACAAGTCGTTGGCTGTCAAATGTATCAACGGTACATTCATCGGCCAGAAAACGGACAATATCATTTCCTTCAAGGGCATTCCGTTTGTAGGGCAGCAGCCTGTCGGCAACCTGCGCTGGAAGGCTCCTGTGGAATTTACGGCAAACGACGGTGTGTATGAGGCGTATAACTATGGCAAAGCCCCCTTCCAGGCACCAGGCGACCCCGCCGGCCAGGTTGGTCAGAGCGAGGACTGCCTGTACCTGAACGTGTGGAAGGCCGACGATGCGCCTGCCGGGAAGAAGCCTGTCATGGTGTGGATCTACGGTGGCGGCTTCGAGGTTGGCGGAACGACCGACCCGCAGTACGACTGCACCAACCTCGTGAAAGAGAATCCCGATGTCATCTTCGTCACCATCACCTACAGACTTGCTGCCTACGGTTTCATGCATCTGTCGCACCTGCCCGACGGCAAGGACTATCCCGACGCACAGAATCTGGGAACCCTCGACCAGCTGATGGCCCTGAAGTGGGTGCATGAGAACATCGAGGGCTTCGGTGGCGATCCTGACAACGTGACCATCTGGGGCGAGTCTGCCGGCGGTTCAAGCTGCGCACTGCTTTCACTGATTGATGAAGCACATAAGTACTTCAAGCGTGCCATCGTAATGAGCGGCTCGCCCGTCATGACAAGGTCAACCGAAGAGGCCATCGCCGTGACAGACAAGGTTATGGAGGCACTCGGCTGCAAAACTGTTGCCGACCTACAGAAGGTTGACCCCAGGACACTCGCCGACAAGGTGGGAGAACTGTACGGCATCTATCAGGTTCTCGGATGGAGCATCTGGCCTGAAAGAGACGGCAAGCTCCTGCCCAAGGATGGATGGAAGGCCTACGAAGACGGCAAGGCAAAGGATATAGAGATTCTCGCCGGCTGCACCAAGGATGAGTTCAATACCTTCGCAGCCGGCCTCGGCGAGGAAGGCTGGAACAAGTGGGCTGCCGACCGTATAGAGAAGCGTAACAAGCTGATGACCGATGACGAGAGAGCAAAAGTGCAGAACTACATCAGCAGCGCGTCGGGAGAAGACTGGCAGAAGACGTGCAGCATGTTCAGCCAGAGCTATTTCAATGCACCGGCTATCCGCATGTCGGAGAACCAGACCAAGGCTGGCGGCAAGATATACACCTATTTCTACACGCCCGAGTCTATCCTGCCAATGGTGAAGAGCGGACACGCCTCAGAACTGTCGGTAGTGTTCAACCACCCGGAGATGACAGGCTTCACGGGAAGGCCAATCGACGAGACCTTCTGCAAGACCATGCGCAAGATGTGGGTTCAGTTCGCCAAGACCGGCAATCCGTCGCTCAGTGCCGACATCTCGCCAGACGGGCGGGCCAAGGAATGGCCGCTCTACGACCAGAGCAACAAGCAGGTGATGGTGCTCGACGAGTTCAACATCCATCCGGCCAAGGAGTCCGAAGTAAAGATGGTTGACTGGGAGAATACCTATTTCCTGACCAAATATTATTGTAACTAATAAAAAAAAAAGAAGATTATGAAAAAGTGGATGAATGTTTTGTGCGTGCTGATACTGGCACTGACACTGCTTGACTTAGTTTCCAAATTTTGCTTCAGCGGCAGGGAGGTGAGCATCAGTGTTGACCCCAAATCCGTTTCCTTTGAAACGGCTCTTATCCTGCTGTTCGTCATGCTTGCGGCCCTTGCTGCCATTGCCCTGTCTTTCATTTACTTCATCAGGTTTATCCTGAACGTGAACCGCAACGAAGTGTTTACCCCGAAGAATATCAGCCTGCTCCGTAAGTATGGCGTGTGCGCACTGGTATGCGGCGTGTGCGTGATCATCCTCAGCGTTACAATGGGCATCGAACCTGGCGTTGCTGTGGGAGACAGCCTCGATGCGCTGGGCGAAGGCTTCTTTGCACTGCTGATGGGCGAGGTGTTCGGCATCGGACAGGAACTGAAGGAGGCCCGCAAAGGTGCCTGAGCAGAAATCGATTATCACTAATTTAAAATAAAACTATATGAAAGCAGACAAGATTATCAAGAATGCCAAAATCTTCACAGCAGACGCGGCTAATCCGCAGGCGACAGCCCTGGTGGTGAAGGACGGCAAGTTTATCTATGTAGGCGACGAGGCGGGCCTCTCTGACTATGAGGGCGAGGTAACCGACCTCGGCGGGAAGTTCATCATGCCGGGCATCATCGACAGCCACGTCCACGTGACCACGAGCATCGGTTTCAGCTATATGGATCCAGGCGAGTACGTGGTGTGCTCCAGCAAGCAGGAAGCACTGGACTTCATGGCAGAGAAAATCAAGAGCAATCCCGGCTTGAAGCGCTACAGGTTCATGCTGGAGCGGAAATACCTGAGGGGTGAAATCCTCGTCAAGGAAGACCTCGACGCCATCTGCCCGGATGCCGAGCTTCTGATCCTGGAAGGCGAAGGCCACAGCGTCTGGGTGAACTCCAGGATCCTCGACAGGCACGGCATTACCGACGAGACGCCCGACCGCGTGCCCGAGCTCAGCTATTATGTGCGTAAGGACGGCCATGTGACAGGAAATGCCTTCGAGTCATCGGGCTGGCACATGCTCTTCGACGACCTGAAAGTGACCGATGAGCAGATCGACGCAGAGCTTGAGCGCTGGATAGAGTATTCCGTAAATACTGGCGTGAGCGTGGTCTTCGACGCAGGCTTCCCTGAGGGAGAGGCACTTCATGAACGTGTCTATGAGCGTCTGTACGAGTTGGACAAACAGGGCAAGCTGCCAGTTTATATCGATGGAAGCATCGCGCTTACCAACCCTAAGAAGATGAAGGAAGTGGTGGAGAATGTGAAGCGCTACAACAGCAGGTTCGACTCGGAGCACCTGAAAGTCCATACCTTCAAGGTATTCATGGATGGAACCCTGAGAATCGAGACCGCGTGTCAAGTGACGCCATACGTAGACACCCACAAGACGGGAGGTACCACCTTCAGCAAGGAGGAAGTGGCAGAGGTGCTGAAGATGCTCAATGCCGAAGGACTCGACTTCCATGCACATACCGTTGGCGAGGGGGCATCCCGCGCTGTACTCGATGGTGTGGAACTGGCAAGAAAGGAGCTGGGTGATAAATTCCGTGTGAAGGTGACCTGTGCGCATCTGGAAATACAGGATGATGCCGATATGGAGCGCTTCGCAAAGTTGGGCGTTACAGCCAATTACACCCCCTGGTGGCACTCCGGATGCACGGGCGGCAATCCCATCGAGATCTGGCGCAGTCTGCTGGGCGAGGAGCGTGCGAAGAAGATGTACCGCAGCAAGACGATGTGGAACACAGGTGCCAACGTAACCTGGTCGAGTGACAACATCGTCTATGGCGACTTCGTGGCATGGAATCCCTTCCTGGGTATGGAAGTGGGAATGACGCGCTTTATCAACGAGCATACCCTGGCTCCCGAGGTCAGCAAGGTCGTTGCAGAGTACCCTTCTCCCAATGAGAAGATGAGCATTGAGGAGATGATCCTGGGATATACCATCAACGGTGCCAAGCAGCTTGGCATCGAGGACTCCAAGGGTTCTATCACAGCCGGCAAGGACGCTGACTTCCTGGTGTTCGACAACGACCTGCTGACGGCAGAGCACTCAGGCTTCAGCCATAACATGCCGCAGAAGGTGTATTTCTGTGGGAAGAAAATGAAATGAAGGAAAAGATAACACCACCCGAAAATGATGAAAAGAATGATTCAAAAGATGATGGCCGCCATCTTTACCCTCTGCGGCCTGATGACTGTAAGTGCGGCGCTAACCTCATGCAGTTCCGATGACGGCAATGCCAAGGAATCGGAAATAACGCTTGAGGACGCCCTGAAAGAGGGGAACATCGTGACGCTGTCCTTCAACATGAACGGCGAAGACTACGAAATCGCCTTCCTGAGAGTGCGCGACAACTACATGCTGCTCGACGATGCCATGACGCGTGCCGATGGTGATGCCTCCGCAGCGACACCCGAACTGTCGAAGGAAAACTGCGACTTCACAATGGAGGAAGACAAGGCTAACAACCTGCTGAGATTCCATGTCAGGGAAAAGAAGACTTCCGACCTCATACTGACAGCCATCTTCGACATCAAGCAGAGTACCATCGAGGTGATACCTGGCAACTCGAAGATCAAGGTGACAGGCGTCAAGATGAAGGTGTCGAACGTCGAGATTACCAGCCAGCTGAGGGATAAGACAGGAAACGCTACCCTGGCCGAGGCCCTCGTGAAGGGATCAGTGGTGGAGATTACATACAAGCAGAGTGGCAATCCCCCCACGGTTTTCACATTCGTCAATAATGGCGGTACGTTCTCGTGCAAGATTTCTGGGTTTGATGCCTCCAACTTCGAAGGCAGCAGCCTGAAAATAGACGGCGCTACGCTCGTCTTCTCTGCCGAGAACTGGGGCGACAGCGGTTGCGACCTCCAGATTAACTTCAACACAGCAACCAACTCCTACAGGTTCTGGACGGTTAATCATTCGTTTTACGAATCTCACACCATTATGGTAAACAACACCGACCTCACTTCGGCACTAACCGAGGAGAGATAAAAGAGGAACGTATAGCGGAGGGACTCTTTTGTTCGCAGCAAAGTGTCCCTCTGCTCGCGCGCCAGACTTGCAAAATAAGCAAATCTGTTCCAAAATCTGCAAAATCTGTTTCAAAATCTGCAAAATCTGCTGTTTTGAGCACATTGGACAATGTTTTTTGCAGGAATTTGCTTATCTTTGCCCCCATCTTAAAAACCTTTTTAAAAATATGAGTAGAAAAACGATTAATTATTTAGCGGCTGCGATGTTGTGTTGCAGCTCCATGTTTACGCTATCCTCATGCCAAGGGCTGATGGATGCAATTGTAGGAACAGAGGACAAGCCGGTGACGACACCGACCACACCGACCAACGACGCTGCCCAGTTGAAGCAGGGCATCTGGACAGAGTATGACGAGGCGCTTCTAACCTCAGGCAAGTACACCGAAGACGAACTGGCCCAGATGCCTACCGTCGCCATGTGGATTCAAGGCGACAAGGCTTCCTTCTTCACTTACACGGCTGAGACGGTAAGCGAGACCGTGGAGGGTCAGATCAGCTACAACAAGAGTGCGAACACAGGAACCATCACCTTCCCCAACATCGCAGGCAATCCGCTCTCAATCCAGACGGTCAACTTCAGCATGACCAGCGACGAGACGATGCAGTTCGAGTTTACCTACGGAGGCCAGAAGACGACCGCCACCTGCGCCTGGCTCTGCGAGAATCTGGACAACTGGAGCTCGGACATTACCGATGCCGACTGGCTGGAGCTGATGGCTTACTATGATGCCATATCCGCTGAAGGCCCTGACGCAAGCATCGACTGGAGTGGATCGGCAACTGTGAAAGTAGAAGATGTGGATGATGAGGGTAATCCTGTAGAGAAGAAAGTGACAGTGACTGACCTCGACAAGCCGCTGGAGTGGAACGAAGATGGGGCATCTGCCAGAGCTGGTACCAGAATTGCCATTACTTCAGCCATCACCACGGGCTTGAAAATATTTGGTTCCCTCTTTGAGGAAGACCCTAACGAGCAGATCAACGCCAAGCTGGATGCCATTCTCGGCAAACTCGACAATGTGCTGCAAAACCAGCAGGTGATGATGGCGAAGCTCGACGAGATACGGACGCCTCATCGAAATCGCCCAAAGGATGGAGAAGACCGAGATCGTGAATATGTTTAACAACCGCAACGAAAAATACTACAATAAGCTGAAGGTGCAAAACAGAAAATATTTCGATAGTGCCTACAAGCTATATAAAGAGAACAAGAACGACCCCAAGTTAGGCCAATATGCCAAGGCATGGGTGGGCAAGGACGAACAATATGCCAACCTCACTTGGGAGTACATAGAGTACCTTACCACTGTGGAACATACTGGTTTCGGCAAGGGTATGGACCGCATCTACGACGGACTGGTATTCAACAAGTACCCCTGGGAGCATTTAGGCATAGGCGACCGCAAGAGCTATCGTGCCTACGACTTGACGATGATTGCCAAGAGCCTCTTCATGATCAGCCTCTACTCAGCCTATGGCGGACTGAACGATGTAGAGAAAGAAGGGCTCTACAACAGTTACAAAGGCTACAAGCCCCAGCTTAAGGCATTCTGTGAGTTTAAGATTTCTGACCCTGACAAGTTCCGTGTCTGCCAGATCAAGGGTGCCCATTTCATCATGCACAAGGAGCTGCAGAAGTATTACTACTATAGAAGCGATGGCAAGGCTCCTAATCCGAGGACACAAGGTCAAGAAGTTATGTATAGACCTGAGTGGCATGAGGCTGGTTCCATCAAGATAGAGAATCCCAAAGAAGTGAAGTCAAAACTGATGTATGATGATGAGGCTGTTGCCCTCTACAATTATTATCATTCAGCTGTCTATCCTAAACAGGAGAGAATTATATGGACGAAAATGCTGGTAGGAGATAACGATCAAGCAGGCGGTGCAGTCCTTGCCAAGCCACTGAAATCGGCCAGTAATATTCCAGTCTTGGTGGTGGGTTATGCCGATCCCAATGAAGCGTGGCGTACCGGATTGGTTGTTGCCCGTGGCTGGCTTCCTATAGAACAAACAATGATTGACTATAAAGATATTTATCGTTACAGCTTGGGAGAAGTAAATGATTCTTACCAGTATGAACGCTATAATTTCAATCAAGAGTATTACATAGCGCTTATAGAGAAACGCTACTAAGTCGAGATAACGATGGGACGGTTCTTTTGTTAGCAGCAAGAGAGCCGTCCTTTTGTTATTTCCAGATGCGGCCAACTACTTCTGAAAGTTGTGAGCACAAAAGGGACGGTTCTTTCTGTATTATTTCTGTATTATTGTCTGAATTGGAGGTCACAATTTGTGACCTTTAGTATTAGTCATTGAGGTTTGTTCTGGAAAAAACCTACGAACTCGTCAAAATCCTTAGTGATAGTTTCTAATCGGGGATTGTTCTTTTCTACAAAGTAACATATTCAAGTTTCGCATTTGTTCAACTTCTTTGTAGTTAAGTAGTGAAGCCAAATGTTTGGAGGTTGGTGCAAGCTACCTCGCCGCAGGTACTCGCAGGGCTCGAATAGACCGATTTTTTACTATTAATTTCAGAACTATTTACTATTAATTCTAAAAAGTTCTACTATTAATTCTAAAAAATTCTACTATTCACGATAACGATGGGACGGTTCTTTTGTTGGATTGGATGTTCTGCAACTCGTACTATACTTTCGAAATCAGCAAATATTGTTTCAGAATCAGCAAAATCTGAATCATTTGGCACTTTCGGCAAGGTTATTTCGAAAAATCTGCTTACCTTTGCAGTTAATGACCCTGTCTACTAAAGAATCTGATATATTTACCAATTATTAAAAATATAAACTTTATGAAAACAACTATCGATTATTCCCAGAAGGAAAACTGGTGTAAATTCCCTGAAATCACCAAGGACGTTGATACGTTCTATATCTTTGCTACTGAGTATATCTTGGGCAGCTTCGAAGAGGGTGCGCCGGACTACGGCTCACTTGACAATAAAGAGATGATTGAGGGTATGGGTGTTGAGTATATAGGTCATGCAACGACATACGCTGATGACACCAATGTGTTCGCCCCATACTACCGCCAGTCTGGCCTGAAGTATGCAGGGAAAATAGTTGAGAGAGACGGGAACCTTGATGCTGCCCTTCTCGGCATGCCATACAATGACATCGTAGATGCGCTCGACTACTACTTCGAGCACTACAACGAGGGCCGCCCGTTCATCATCGCCGGACACAGCCAGGGCTCAGCATTGGTTAAGCAGGTATTGTTCAGATACTTCAAGGAACACCCAGACTACTACCAGCGTATGGTAGCCGCCTACGTGATAGGCTACGCGGTGACGAAGGAAGAACTTGAGACCTATCCGTACCTGAAGTTTGCTACCGGTGAAAGTGACGCTGGCGTCATCGTCAGCTGGAACACCGAGGGTCCGAAGAATGCCGAGGTGGATGCCAAGACTGTTGTGCTGATGCCTGGTGGTATCAGCATCAACCCGCTGAACTGGAAGCTCGACGAGACATACGCTCCTGCCAGCCTGAACCTCGGCTCGCTCATCGTGAACGAACAGACCGGAGAGCCTGAGATTGCTGATATAGGTGCTGACGCCCAGGTGAATCTTGCCCGCGGCTCGGTCATAACGAATGCCAAGGCAGCCCCGATGCCAGAGGATACAGCCAAGATCGCTGCAGCATTCTTCGGTCCCGACGGCCGTCACGGCGAGGACTACACCTTCTACTACAACAACATCAAGGCAAACGTGGCCAAGCGCATCGCGACCTACAAGGCATCCCTCTAAGCCCTGCTGACTCAGTCTTTCTAAGATAACGGTGGGACGGTTCTTTTGTTAGCAGCAAAAGAGCCGTCCTTTTGTTATTTCCAGATTTCTGTATTATTGTCTGAATTGGAGGTCACAATTTGTGACCTTTAGTATTAGTCATTGAGGTTTGTTCTGGAAAAAACCTACGAACTCGTCAAAATCCTCTTTAGATGGCTAACAGCCTTTCTGTGGCTAATTCATCTAATTCTTTCTCTGCCTGAGCAACCCACTCGCGTTTTCTCTGAACCATTTTCTGCAAAGCTATTGCAGCTTCCTCTTTGGTTTTATAAACTACCTTCTTATACATAACGCAATGAATTTTAAATCATATCGAGTGCAAAGATAGGATAATTTTATCGATCCGCCAAATGTTTCGGCGATTTTTTACTAAAGACACAGATGGCTTTCTTTTTTTAGAGAAGAAATGATTATCTTTGCACCCAAATAATAAGTAAATGAAAAAGGAAAGACTCTTAACGATGGTCCTGACCGTCCTGCTCGCCTGCTGCTCCATCCCGATGAGGGCCCAGGATGAGATTATAGAACATGAGGGCAACAAATACATTATCCATGTAGAATTGTTGAATCCCGACAGCGAGATGACGCTGATGGATGTGCTGCACATGTGCCCGGAACTGATGTCCAACGATGGCAAAAGCATCACGGCCGAATATCTCTTGTCTGTCGATGACATCAGGCTGAGTATCGACTATGAGCCCTTGTTGGAAAACATCAAAGCCTGTGAGCTCAGCCAGGTTATCGTGTGCACCTACGGTTCTGTGGACAATGCAATGGACGGTACCACCGGCAGCATCGACCTCCAGTTCAAGGAAGGCAGCAAAGGCATGACAGGCAAACTCGCCCTTAACGGCAGCACTTATGGTAATGGTAAGGTGTATGCCGATATCGCCAGTGCAGGTGACAAGGTCACCATCCGCGGTTTCGCGCAGACTAACTTGCAGTATGGTAAGGCAGAATCATTGTCAGGTGCTACCGTCACTTCCCGCAACGGTGTGGAGAATGCGATGTTTTTCCTAGACTGGCAGATAACGGAAGACGATCTGCTGAAGTTCAAGCTCTCACAAGGCTATGGCGAGCAGAAGGATCGTCTGACAAACAATGGGGAGACAGAGAGTTTGCCTTCCAGACAACGCTGGGGTGAGTTCGTGGCCACCTATGAGCGCAACCTCAACGAACAGGGGGCTGGCCTCTATTTCGAGGCTGGCATGAACTATTCGAACAATAACCTGGAAAGTGTTAAAGAACGTATGGCCACGCCTTGGTGGATCGCAGAGTGCAGCTTTCCGCTCCTGAAACAGGCGCTCACGATAACCGCAGGCTATGAGGGCGGCTATACAAACTGCTGGTATCGGGACATAAACCGTGAACAATACCTCTACAACGATCTGTATGTGAAGCTGGACTTTAA
This sequence comes from uncultured Prevotellaceae bacterium, assembly GCA_900316985.1. Lineage (GTDB taxonomy): Bacteria > Bacteroidota > Bacteroidia > Bacteroidales > Bacteroidaceae > Prevotella. The sequence goes on along the minus strand of ONFE01000073.1, from coordinate 894 downwards.
GAAGGGACCGTGGATTATCACCATAGGCGACCGCTTCAGGCACAACACCTTCTGGAATAAGCAATACAACAAGAGCGACGAGAGACTGTGGTCACACAACCGCAACGATCACGCCCTGATTGCCAGCGTAGGGTATCATAAAGGACGGCATGCCATACAAGGCATCTTCAACCGATCGTTCTTCAACCCTGCCGTCAGTGCCTTCATTGACGATCTATTCGGGGAATACGTTCGTTACAATACTGACTACAAGACGAATTACGCCTGGCGCTCAGAGTTGCGCTATACCTATCAGACGGAGCAGATGGTGGTGACGGGCAGTGCGACGCACACGCTGCTGACAGATCTGCCCACACCCAATCAGTCACTCACGGGCCTAGGGGCATCTGTCACCTGGAACAAAGGATCTCTCAGACTGACGGGAGGTGCCAATGTGTACCACGAGCATGTCAAACTCGAAGAATCCAACAACGACACCTTCTTCACCCTGAAGTTCGCCCCCACCCTGCTGCTGGGCAATGGCTTCAGGCTGTCGTCCGTCTTACTTTTCAACAGCAAGAAGGATATCCTTGAGCAGCATGCCCATCTCTACGCTTCAATAAAAGTGAACAAGGACTTAGGAAGGCGCTGCAACGTGTTTGCCGATTTCCACGACATAGCAGGGCAGCCTGAAACTACCACCCTCCTTCTGATGCAGTCGTATAAGAACCGCGCGCTGACAATCGGTCTTACTTATTATCCGTGGCGATAAGGCAGACGGCGTAGGCGGAAATACCTTCCTCGCGACCTGTAAAGCCGAGTTTCTCAGTGGTTGTGGCCTTGATGGAGATATCATCCTCGTCACAACCGCATATCTCTGCCATACAGGCTTTCATCTCAGGGATATGGGGATTC
>ONFE01000038.1 GCA_900316985.1 uncultured Prevotellaceae bacterium | reverse complement strand
TGGCTGATATAACGCATACATCTAAATAACTGCACAATATTCAATTAAAGCCTGCGCGCTATTTGCCTAATATTTCGGCGCCGCGCGCGCGATAATTTTGTCTGTTTTTCGCGAACTTTTTTTGCGGTTTTTTTGGGTTTTTCTTGCAAGCCTCACGCTTTTTTTGTATCTTTGCACTAGAAATAAAGCCGCGGCTGCGGCGGCAAACCTAACCACTAAACAGCAGCAGGATAACATACTATGGCACATCTTTACAAACTTGTTCAGAACAACAACGAACACATGCAGGAGGCCTATCAGAAATGGTATGCGCGCCCCGTCTATACGGGTACGCTCGACCTGAACGGCATCGCCGAACTGATTCAGCGCAACTCCACGGCGAAGAAATCCGACGCGCTGGCCGTGCTGACGGAAATGGTGGAGGTGATCTCCGACGCCCTGAAGTCTTCGCAGCGTGTGAAAATCGACGGATTTGGTACCTTCAAGGTCGGTATGGCTTCGAAGGGTGTATCCAGCGTGAAGGATTTCACCATCACGGAGAACCTGAAGGGCGTACACGTGCTCTTCCAGCCTGAGGAGGACGTGGACAAGGCCACCAAGAAGCGCACGAAGCGCCTGCTCAAAGGATTGTCGTTTGCTCCCGCCGCTTCGCTGGTCAACGCGAAGGAAGTGGAGGAGCGTGGAAAGGACGTGGAGCCGGAACCGTAATTTAGTTCATAGTTTATAGTTAAGAGTTATGACTAAGAAGGAAATTGTGAAACTCATCGTCCAGGTGATTATCGCAGCGTTGACCGCACTTGGAACGTCGTTAGGCGTGGTGAGTTGTATCTGAAGCGCAAGAAAGAAGCCTCTCCCGTGAGGGAGGGGCTTTTGCTGTATCAAGAAAAGGAATAGCAAAATAAAGATCGGCACCGCCATTTAAGCGGTGCCTTTTTTATGTGTCTGTTGGTTTGGGGAGTAAATACAAAAATAAAACCGCCAGGCCTGAGGCCCAGCGGTCATTTCTCTCTTTTTTTCAATTCGAGCTTTCTGATTACTCAGCAGCAGCTGTGTCAACAGCAGCGGTATCAGCAGCAGCGGTATCAACCAGAGCGGTGTCAACAGCAGTTGTGTCCTCAGCGGGAGCCTGAGCTGTTTTGTTACCACAAGATGCGAAAGAGATAGCTGCGATAGCTACGAACATTAAAACTAATTTCTTCATTTTCTTTGCTTTTTAAATCTGTAAAACAATCATTTGTTTATTAAAACGCTGCAAAGGTAAGCATTTTTTTGATACGCCGTTCTTTTTTTAAGCTTTTTTTTTAGCCCTTTTTGTAACTTTTTTGCAAAGCGCTGATAATCAGTTAATTATAGACTGTGAATAAAAGTTAAAGTTTCTGTGCGCCTTAACAAAACGTTCAAAATCGGGATTTTGTGTGCGTACACTATTGCTCAAATGAAATAAAAGTATTAACTTTGTAGCGCTATTATAATATATAATAAGGTATATGATAGATACGAGTGCTTTTCAGGGCAAAACGGCAGTTTACTATACGTTGGGATGCAAACTCAATTTCTCTGAGACTTCGACTTTCGGGAAGATGTTGCAGGAGATGGGGGTGCGCACGGCGGAAAAGGGGGAGCAGGCGGATATCTGTCTGATCAATACCTGTTCGGTGACGGAGGTGGCTGACCACAAGTGCCGCCAGGCTATTCACCGGATGGTGCGCCAGAATCCAGGTGCCTTCGTGGTGGTGACGGGCTGCTATGCGCAGTTGGAGCCGGAACGCGTGGCCGGGATAGAGGGCGTGGACCTGGTGCTGGGCAGCAATGAGAAGGCGTATCTGATACAGTATCTGAGTGATAGGTTTTCTAACCCTAACGATAACCTTAACCCTAACGATAACGTTAACGTTAACGATGACGATAACCATAACCGTAAAGTAAAGCGAGGGGTTTATAAGGTGGAGAAGACGAAGGACATCAAGTCGTTCGCGCCAAGTTGCTCGAGGGGAAACCGTACGCGGTATTTCCTGAAGGTGCAGGACGGGTGTGACTATTTCTGCACTTACTGTACGATACCTTATGCACGTGGGTTCTCGCGCAATCCGACGATTGCCTCACTGGTGGAACAGGCGCAGCAAGCGGCTGCGGAAGGGGGTAAGGAGATTGTGCTGACGGGCGTGAACATCGGCGACTTCGGCAAGACGACGGGGGAGTCGTTTACGGATCTGGTGAAGGCGCTCGACAAGGTGGAGGGCGTGAGCCGCTACCGTATTTCTTCGATAGAGCCTGACTTGCTGACGGACGAGCTGATTGCCTATTGTGCGGAGAGCCGTGCCTTCATGCCGCATTTCCATATCCCGCTGCAGAGCGGGAGCGACGAGGTGCTGCGGCTGATGCACCGCCGTTATGACAAGGCGCTCTTCGCGCATAAGATAGAGCTGATCAAGGAGCTGATGCCGGATGCCTTCATCGGCGTGGACGTGATGGTGGGATGCCGCGGCGAGACACCGGAGTGCTTCGAGGAATGCTACGACTTCCTGAAGGGACTGGACGTGACGCAGCTGCATGTGTTCCCGTATTCGGAGCGTCCGGGAACGGCAGCCCTCAGGATTCCCTACGTGGTGAGCGAGAAGGACAAGAAGGAGCGTTCTCACCGGCTGCTGGAGCTCTCGGACGAGAAGACGCAGGCGTTCTATGCCCGCCACATCGGACAGGAGGCGGAGGTGCTTTTCGAGAAGGCGCCCCGTGGCAAGGCGATGCATGGTTTCACCAGGAATTATATTCGCGTGGAGTTGCCGCCAACGGAGGCGAAGCCTGAATATGACAACCAGCTGATAAGCGTGAGTCTCGGGGAGTTCAACTTCGACAAGTCGGCGCTGAAGGTTCATGTTAACGGTAACGCTAACGCTAACGATAACGATAACCTTAACGCTAACCCTAACTTGAAACCTGAAACTTGAAACCTGAAACTTGAAACTGCGATGATGAAAGTTGCTATCGTGATATTGAATTGGAACGGGGAGAAGATGCTGAAGGAGTATCTGCCCACCCTGATGGAGTATTCGCGGCGTTCGGCGGAGGTGATCGTGGCCGATAATGCGTCGACGGACGGGAGCATCGCCTTTCTGAAGGAGCATCATCCGGAAGTAAGGATCATCCAGCTGGAGAAGAACTGGGGTTTTGCCGACGGTTACAACAAGGCGCTGGAGCAGGTGGAGGCGGAATACTATGTGCTGCTGAACAGCGATGTGGAGGTGACTCACCACTGGCTCACGCCGCTGATTGAATATATGGACGTGCATCCCGAGGTGTGTGCCTGTCAGCCTAAACTGCTGGCCGTCCACGACAAGGACTCGTTTGAATATGCAGGGGCGAGTGGGGGATACCTGGACCGTCTGGGCTATCCTTTCTGTCGCGGAAGGCTCTTTGATACCGTGGAACAGGATCAAGGGCAGTATGACTATGCCGCGGAGGTGCTATGGGCCACGGGTGCCTGCTTGATGGTGCGCGCCAAGGACTACTGGGAGGCTGGCGGTCTGGACGGCCGTTTCTTCGCGCATAACGAGGAGATTGACCTCTGCTGGCGGATGCGGCTTCGCGGAAGGAAGATTATGTGCCTGCCGGAGAGCTATGTCTATCACGTGGGCGGCGGGACGCTTCCGAAGGAAAATCCGATGAAGACGTACCTCAACTTCCGCAACAACCTTACGATGCTCTACAAGAACCTGCCAGAGGAAGAACTGCGCGGCGTGATGTGCTGGCGATGGCTGCTGGACTATGTGGCTGCGTGGCAGACGCTGATACTGAACGGAAAGTGGGGCGACTTCAAGGCTATCTACAGGGCGCGGCGCGATTTCAAGCGCTGGCTGCCGGAATATAAGGAGGAACGCGCGCGCGTACAGAGTACCCGCAAGAAGGATAACGACGACGGCCGCAAGAGATATTCGTTGTTGTGGCAGTATTATGTGCGCGGACACAAATATTTTTCCGAGCTTCCCTAATTTGTTGAAAAAAAAGGGTTGTTCTATGCGTGTTTTTAATGAAAATGAAGTAATTTTGCAACCGCAAACGATTATTATACAATTATAATGGGTGGTTTTTTTGGTACTATTGCTGTACAGGATTGCGTAAACGACTTGTTTTACGGAACGGATTACAACAGCCATTTAGGAACAAAACGTGCCGGTCTGGTCACCTTCGACAAGGAGAAAGGCTTCACTAGAAGCATTCACTCGCTGGAGCGCGACTATTTCCGCAGCCGTTTTGAAGGTGAACTGGAAGGTTTTAAGGGTAACGCCGGTCTCGGCATCATCAGCGACACAGATCCTCAGCCAATTCTCATCAACTCGCACTTGGGGCGCTATGCGGTAGTGACCGTGGCCAAGGTGAACAACCTGCGTGAGATTGCAGATGAATTGCTGGAGAAACGCATGCATCTCTCGGAGATGAGTCAGAACAACATCAACCAGACGGAGCTGATCTCGCTGCTCATCAACATGGGCGACACTTTTGTGGACGGCATCAATCTGGTCTATAAGAAGGTGAAGGGCTCATGCTCCATCCTCATACTCACGGAAGACGGCATCATCGCCGCACGTGACGCGCTGGGACGCACGCCCATCGTGATAGGTCGGAAAGAGGGAGCCTATGCGGCTACCAGCGAGTCGACATCGCTGCCTAACCTCGACTATGAACCGCTACGCGACGTGGGACCCGGTGAGATCGTAAGGCTCAGGGCCGACGGGGTGGAAGTGCTGCAGAAGCCTTTCTCCCGTTGTCAGATATGCTCGTTCCTCTGGGTTTACTACGGATTCCCCGCCTCCGACTATGAAGGCGTGAACACCGAGTTCGTGAGGGAGACGGCTGGCCGCGTGATGGGTGAGGAAGACGACACGGAGGCCGACTGCGTTTGCGGTATTCCCGACAGCGGTGTGGGTACGGCACTCGGCTATGCGGAGGGACATAAGATTCCCTATAAGCGTGCGGTACTGAAATACACGCCTACGTGGCCGCGTTCGTTTACGCCCTCGAAACAGAGCCGCCGACAACTGGTGGCGAAGATGAAGCTCATTCCCAACCACTCCATCCTGAAAGACCAGCGTGTGGTGTTCTGCGACGACTCCATCGTGCGCGGCACGCAGTTGCGTGACAATGTCAGGACATTCTTCGAGTATGGTGCCAAGGAAGTGCATGCCCGCATCTCCTGTCCGCCGCTGGTGTACGGATGTCCGTATATCGGATTCACGGCTTCGAAGAGTGACCTGGAACTCATCACCCGCCGGATTATCCAGGATTTTGAAGGTGATCCCAACAAGAACCTGGAAAAGTATGCCATTTCTGACTCGCCGGAATACAAGCGGATGGTGGAGGAGATAGGCCGCCGGCTTGGTCTCACCAGCGTGAAGTTCAATAAGATCGAGACGCTGATTGACGCCATCGGACTGCCGAAGGAAAGGGTATGTACTCATTGTTTCGACGGGACGAGCTACGACTTTGAACCGTGACGATAACGTTAACGATAACTGTATATGGGAGTAGGAAAATGGATAGGAGGATTCCTCGGGTTTATAGCCTTTGGCCCTTTGGGGGCATTGGCAGGCTATGCCCTGGGGTCGCTTTTCGATAATGCAATGATCGGGTTTGCCGACGGTAACGACGGGCCGCATACCTTCGAGGATGCCTACCGCAACCGTTACCAGCAGGGGCAGTATACCCGGCAGCAGCAGTTTGAAGGACAGCGTAACAGTTTCATGTTCTCGCTCATGGTGCTCGCCTCCTACGTCATCAAGGCCGACGGCAAGGTGATGCATTCCGAGATGGAATACGTAAGGCAGATGCTCCGCATGAATTTCGGAAGTGCCGCTGTAGCGGAAGGTGAGGACATCCTGAAGAAACTCTTCGAAAAGCAGAAACAGCTGGATGCCCAGCAACCGGGTGCCTACAAGAGTGCCGTCTATGACAGCTGCCGGCAGATATCCCAGTATATGGCCTATGAGCAGCGTCTGCAGCTGCTGGCATTCCTCTGCGAGATAGCAAGGGCCGACGGCAAGGTGCCTGCTTCGGAACTGGAGGCCCTGCGATGGCTGGCTTCTTCGTTAGGACTGAATGCCCAGGAAGTGGATTCGATGCTCAACCTGCAGTCGGGAGGTACTAATCTGGAAGCTGCCTACAAGGTGCTGGAGATTTCGCCCGATGCCACCGACGACGAGGTGCGCAAGGCCTACCGCAAACTGGCCCTGAAGCATCATCCCGACAAGGTGTCCACACTCGGAGAAGACGTGCGCAAGGCTGCCGAGAAGAAACTCCAGGAGATCAATGCTGCCAAGGACCTGATCTACAAGTCGCGCGGTATGTAGCTGAAGAAGCATAGCGGAGGCAATAATACCGCCTCATTCACGTTATTAGTTTGATGGATAAAGTGAAACTTTGCCTTTTGGCATTGCTTTTATGCGTAATGACGGGTTGTCAGGACGACGACTCGTTCAGTACGAATGTTTCTAATATTCTTTCATTCTCTGCTGACACGGTGAAGTTGGACACGGTGTTCTCAGCTGTTCCCACGACGACCAGGACTTTCTGGGTGCACAATGAGAGCGGCGACGGCATCCGTTGTACGAACATCCGTCTGGAACGGGGAAACCAGAGTGGCTTCCGCGTGAATGTGGACGGTGTATACCTGGGCTCGGAATCAGGTTACCAGGCTTCTGAGGTGGAAATCCGCAAGGGTGACAGCATCCGTGTTTTCGTGGAACTGACCTCTCCCGTGAACGGTAGGAACAAACCCTGGCTGGTGGAGGATAATCTGCTGTTCCTGCTGGAGAGCGGCGTCACGCAGAAGGTGAATCTCAATGCCTATTCGTGGGATGCCATCAAATACCGCAATCTTCATATCACCAATGATACCACGCTGACGGGCGACAGGCCCATCATCGTCTATGGGAAACTGACCGTCGAAGAGCATGCCACGCTGACCCTGGCTGCCGGCACGACGCTCTATTTCCACGACGGGGGCGGCATTGACGTCTATGGAAGACTCTGTTCGCAAGGTGAGGCAGGCAAGGAGGTGATACTGAGAGGCGACCGTCTGGACTGGATGTTCGACTATCTGCCCTACGACCTGATGAGCGGTCTCTGGGACGGAATCCATTTCTATGAGACTTCCTATGACAATGTGATGGAGTTTACTGACCTTCACAGTTCCTTCAATGGTATCGTCTGTGATTCGGCCGATGTGGAGAAGCAGAAACTGACGCTGAAGAACATGACCGTGCATAACTGTCAGGGAAAGGGATTATCGACCGTTAACTGCAAAGTGACGGCAGAAAACTGCCAGTTTACCAATACGCTCTATGAGTGCGTGGACATATTGGGTGGTGACGTGACGATGAACCATTGTACGCTGGCCCAGTTCTATCCCTTCGATTCCAACAGAAGGCCGGCTCTCAATTATTATTCCACGACTACGATGCCGCTCCTGCGGATGGACTGCATCAACTCCATCGTGACCGGATATCCAGAGGACGTGGTGATGGGTGCAACGGAGAATGAAAACATCCCCTTCAACTACCGCTTCATTTCCAGCATCCTGCGCACACCGGCGGTGGAAGATGCCGAGCACATCATCGACGTTATCTTTGAGAATGTGGAGGACACGGCTTCCGTACAGGGCGACAAGCACTTCAAACTGGTGGACATCAATACGCAACACTATGATTTCCACCTGGATTCCCTTTCACCTGCCGTCAACAAGGGAAATAAGGATTATCCCGTGAGCAACGACCGCGACGGAAAGGCGCGTGACGACCAACCGGATATGGGATGCTTTGAAGAATCGAAACCTGAAACCTGAAATAAGAAACAAGATAATTAATCAAACGCTATAAAAGGGACGCTTATGAAAGAAATCAACTTGGATGCTAAGATTCAGTTCTGCCAGATGGAGGAACTCTCAGAGGATGACCAGCGGCTGGTGAACAAGGCCATAGAGGCCACCCGTAACTCGTATGCTCCCTACTCGAACTTCCACGTGGGAGCCTGTCTGCGAACGGCAGATGGTATGGAAATGATTGGTGCCAACCAGGAGAATGCGGCTTTCCCCTCAGGACTCTGTGCGGAGCGCTCTGCCATTTTTGCAGCTCAGTCGCAGCATCCGGAATCAGCCATCGTGGCGCTGGCCATTGCTGCCCGTAACGAAGAGGGACTGATGGCTACGCCGGTATCACCCTGTGGTGCCTGCCGCCAGGTGATTCTTGAGATGGAAGACCGCTACCAGTGTGACGTGAAGATACTGCTTTACGGCACGGAGGGTATCTACGTGATTCCCAATGTGAAGACACTACTTCCCCTTCATTTCGTGGATAGTTGCATGAAATGACCTATAGGCCGCATAGTTGCCGGTAGGGGCAGTGGGTACAGTTCTTCTTGTCGGTAGTCGGTAGGAAGGGCTGTTGCGGTTCAAAGATCTCACTTACAAGCTTTTGCAGATTTTCAAGGAAATCAGTGACATACGTTTGTATGTCATTGATTTTTTCTTTTCCTATCGACAACGTAGGGTCGTAGTCTTCTGCCATCGTATGCTGGATGAACAGCAGGGCAGGGGATACGGGCAGTTGCGTGGGGTTCAGCTTCGGATGCTGCCGCACGATGATGGAATAGAGCATCGTCTGCAGATAGTAGTCGGTATGCTTCTCGCGGATGTTGTCGGGAGAGAAGATCTCTGCCAGTTCGTTGACTTTGCGCCGGAGGTCGCGGCTTCCGGTCTTGTAGTCAACGACCCGGATGTACTGTTCACCGGTAATCGGATTGGTTATCTGGTCCAGTCGGTCGATGCTGCCGCCAACTTTGATCATACGGCTGCCGTCGGAGGTGGTGATGGGAATCTGCTGATATACTTTCTCCTCATTGCCTTTGATGGTGAAAGGTGCCAGACTGAGGTCTATCTCGAAAAGGCGCTGCAGATAGCGGATGATCACTTCGCGGTTGATGAGTTGCAGGCCGTTGAGTTCCATCTGGAATGGTCGGTCGTCTTTGATGTTGAAGAGTTCCTCCCGTATGGCCTGGTCCACGGTGATTTCTATCTGTTCGTGATGCTGAAGTAACTCCTTGAGTTGGTCAGGTCTGATGACCTTTCCCATCCTGTCGTAGAGCAGTTGGGCAGAGCGGTGGAAAATGTTGCCAAAGATGCGGCTGTCAATTTCATCTTCCTCATTGTCGTCTGGTTCCATAATGCCCAGAACGTAGCGGAAGTAGAAAGTCAATTGGCAGGCAAGATAGCGGTTGATGGCAGATGGTGAGAGGGACTTGAAACTCCGCAGTGTCTCCATCACCTGGGCATCCTTCTCCCGCTTTTGGGGACGGAGGTGCATCTGCTGTTGTCCGCTTTGCAAGGAACGCCTCTCGATGGTATGCGGACTCTCTACAAGGAGTTGGAGCATGAAGCGTGACATCTCGCCGGTGTGGCCGTCTTCGGTGGAGTTGTTGTAGCAGATGGTGATGTCGCTTGCCCGCTGGAGCAAACGGTGGAAATAGTAGGCGAAAATGGCCACCTTGTTGTCGATGGTGGTCAGGCCGTATGCCTTACGGATAGCATAGGGTATGAATGAAGCGTCGTTGACGCCCTTCGGCAGGTTACCCTCGTTGCAGGAGAGCAGCAGGATATGGTCGAAATCGAGATTGCGCGTTTCAAGTACGCCCATCACTTGAAGTCCCACAGCCGGTTCTCCGTGGAAGGGAATGGACGTGGAACGGATGAGTTGCAGCAGCAGGCGTTGCAGCGTGATGCGGTCCACGTCGAGATGGTCGTTTTCGATGAGTGACGACAGTCGGTTAAGCAGGGTGTACATCCGGAAGAGAGCCTCCGCCTGCATCGGATTCTCCTCGTCCTGTGTATGCTGGGCGATATGTTTGACGACGAACTGCATCCACTGTATGTACTGCAGATTATCATCAATGGGACGCGTGAGCATCTCTTCGTCGAGGAAACGGGCGTAGCTGTGGCGCATCACCCGGCGCATCAGGTACTTTGGTATCTTCTGTGTTTGGCGGAGTTGTGAGAGCAGCATCACCAGCGAACTTATGGGTGTGTCGTTAAGCGGATAGCCCGTCGTGATATTTACTTTCTCCACTTCATTCGGCAAACAATGGATGACGGATGGCAGCAGGTGCTCGTCGCCCATCACCACGGCCGTACGGCGACCGTCGCCAATGCGGTTTCCCGATTGCAGCCATTGGCTGACATAGCGTGCCTGTACATTCTCTGTGGGGGCACTGACGAAGGTGATGTGCTTGGGCTTTGAAAACTGGTTATAGATGGTCTCGTCGGTGTTGTCCAGTTCGTTGGGGAATTGTTCCAGTAACTCGCGGATGTAATATCCTGCTTCATTGTCGGGTGCCATATAGTATCGGTCGAAATCCCAGTAGAACTTGGCTTTCTGCAACTTCATCAGACGTTCGCAAAGGCGGAGTTCCACCTTCTGCATCATATTGAAGCCGACAAAGAGGTAGGTGTCATATTTGAAAGGGATATCGTCAGTCTCTGCCACCTCGCGATAGAGCATCCCTTCGTAGGCCAGCTGCTGGGAGCGCAGTTCGGTGCGGTAGTTCTCATAGATATCTTCAATATGGCTCCACAATTGGAGGAAACGGCGCTTGAGCTCGCTGTTGTGGTCGGGAGAGAAATTGCTGAAGAAACGCTGAAGCAGGGCTGTCTGCTCTTCGGTGAGATAGGAGAGATCGTCGAGTTCGTGGATGTCACGAAGGTTGCGGAATACATCGTGGGCCACGGCCATGTTCTTGTCAATGTCGTCGAAGTCGCTGATGAGCAACTGTCCCCAGCCGTAGAAATGGTCGAGGGTCTCGTCGATGCCGGTTATGGATGTGAAGCAGCGGTAGAGTTCGCAGACGAGTTTGATGGGGTCGCCGACGGTCAGCGATGAATGCTGGCGGAAGAGGTCGCTGATGGTGATATAGGCAGGACTCCATATAGGACGGCCTGCAAGCCTTGCCAGGGCTTCGTTGAGAAAGAGCGAGGCACGCTTGTTGGGGAACACGACAGCAATGTGGCTCAAGTCGGTTCCATATTTGCGGATGATGTCTTCGGCGATTATTTCGAGAAATGCTTTCATTTTACTTCTTCTATTTTATTGGAATAAACGAACCATAGATATCCACTCACCTGCTGGTAGCCCATGTGGCGGAGGAGTTCCATATATTCACGCACCTGCTCTTGGTATTCGTCGCGTGGGCGTCCAAACTTGAAATCGACGACAACCATCTGTTGCCCGTCGGTCATCACGCGGTCAGGGCGACGCTCCAGCAGTTCCCCCTCTTCGTTGATGCTGATGATGGAACATTCGTTGAAAAGGGTCCACCGCGGAGAGAACCAGTCGGCCACGCGCTTGTCAGAAAGCCGCTTCTGCAGCATGTTTCTCAGGCTCTCTGCAGAGACGTCTTCATCGTAGAGCACACCACCGAGTTCCAGTTCCCGCAGGGCCTGCGGAATATCTGCCACCGTGCGGATGGTGGAGAAGAGGTTATGCATCACATTACCCATTTTGATATAGCGTGCCTGTTCTGTTTCGTTGGTATCATCCTGGACGAAGTCACGGCTCTTATTGCTCTGCTTGAAGGCTGTCTTTGCCGTGTAGCTTTGGATGGTCACGGGGGTGGGGATTACAGGCAGCAGCAACTTGTTAGCAGTCGGTTGCTTTGCCTTTTTCTGCTTGATGAGCAGTTCTCCCTCTTCGTAAATGACCGGTTGAGACGCTTCTCCCATATCCGTTCCCCATTTGGCAAGCACTTCTTGAATGAGCGTACTTCGGGAGTTGGAGGCATCCCGCTTGCCGATGACAAAGAGATTGTGACTGGCGCGGGTAAAGGCTACATAGAGTAGGTTAAGATTGTCCACACAGTTTTGCAGATGCTCGTGGGCGTAGTCTTTCTGATAGATGGAGTCAGACAGGCGTGAACTGTAGTCAACGGGAACCAGGGGCAGCCTGCAGAACGGTTCTTCCGTAGGCTTGCACCAGATGGTGTTGCCCATGCGCATTTCAATCGTCCAGTCGCAGAAGGGGATGATGACATTGTCGAATTCGAGACCTTTTGACTTATGGATGCTAATGAGACGGATGCCGTTGATTTGGTCACTCTGGATGGTTTTCTCGTGAATGGAGTCGTCCCAACAGCGTAGGAAGGCATCGATATCTCCTCCAGTCTCCTGCAGGAACTTGCTCATGTGGTCGTAGAAGGCGCAGATGTATGCGCTCTCCTCCTTGAGTTTCTCGAGATGGAAGAGGCAGAAGAGCCGTTCGGTCAGGTCCATCAAAGGAAGTGTAAGCAACCGCTGGTCGAGCGGGAGTTCAATATCGGAATTCCCGTTAATGCGCTCGTAGGCCTTAATAAGATTTGCCTTGCAGAGATTATCTTCAGGATGTATCAAGGCATGAAGGGCTTGGATAAGGGTTAATACTGCCATGGAAGAATCCAGCCGGAAAGCCTCGTCACTGATGATTTTCATCTCTGGCCGCTGTTGCATAAATGCATCGGCTATGAGTGGAATGTGCTTGTTAGCACGAACCAGTATGCAAATCGTGTTTTCGGCGATACCCTGTGAGCGGAGTTCGTCAACGGTCTGGATGATTTGGGCAATCATTTGCTCTTCGTATTCCTCTTTGGGAAGCAGCGTGATGCGTACCAATCCTTCATCTGGCTTATCGTTAGGAATCTTCTGCTCCACTTTGGCATAGGCGTCACTCAGTTGAGATGCCTCTTCTGGATTGATCTCCTGTTCATGCTGATACTCAATGTCTTGTGCGGCAGTGAAGAAGCGGTTGTTGAATTCTATGATTCTGCGGGAGGAACGGAAGTTGATGTCGAGGTCTTCCACTTTAATCTGTTCTTTGTGGAAGAGGTTCTCGATACCATTGAGCAAACGCCAGTCACCGCTTCTCCAGCGATATATGCTTTGTTTGACATCACCCACGATGAGATTGGTGCCGCGGCTCATGGTCTCATTGAGCAGGACGCGGAAATTCTCCCACTGAACGGTACTGGTGTCTTGGAACTCATCTATCATGATATGTTCCAGTTGCGTGCCCAATTTCTCAAAGATGAAAGGCGAGTCGGAGCCGTCCATCAGGTTATGGAGGAACGCCTGTGTGTCACTGAGCAGGAAGCGGTTTGCCTCCTTGTTGAGCAAGCTCACCCGTTCTTCAATATTACCTAAGAGTCGGAGTTGGTTCAGGTGTCTCAGTGTCACATCGGCACTGACGAAAAGTTTCCATTGACGTTCACGGTCGTTCTCAGTGTCACGGAGCAAAGGGAGCAGGACTTCATCAGCAAGAGATATAACCACTTGGCGGTCGGCACTACTTTTGGACGCCCAGTTTTCGGCTGCCTCCAAATGCTTGGCCAAAGTGGCGTTCTGACAACTCTTATTACTCCAATCGGTACCTTTCAACTTGTTGAAATAACTGGCTATACCGCGCTGTTTGTTGGTGAGTGAGTCTGGTGTAAGGCCGTTTTCTTCCAGAGTGTCGAAAAAGGTCTCGGCATATTGCGTCATTCGCTCACGTGCGTTCTTTCTGATTTCCCGGATAGTGCTGGTGTAATCATTGAAGAAATCAGGATCTTCGAATCTTTCCTTCAGGTTGTCGCTCTCACGCTTATAAAAGTCACGGAAGATCGTACGCCCGAAATCCTTGATTTGTCCTATAACATTCCAGCTTTTGTCATCCTCAATGTTTTCCTTGATATAGTCAATAATCCAGAACAGGAGGTGACTTGTGGTGGACAGTTCGTCGATGAGCTCATCCACGGCTTGTTCTTCTACCTGTACATCATTAAGTCCAACGGTGAGGTTGGCTGCCAAGTCAAGTTCGCGTGCAAGGTTGCGGAGTACACTCTGGAAGAAACTGTCGATAGTCTCCACGCGGAAATAGTTGTAGTTATGGATAAGGTTTGTCAAGGCTTCGCCGGCACGTTTTGAAACCAGTTCTTCTGAAACCTTGAGTTCCCCAGCCACTTTATCCATATAGTTCTGGGAATCTGGCAGTCTTTTCCAGATGCCGTATAATTGACTCAGAATACGTTCTTTCATTTCCTCCGTAGCCTTGTTGGTAAAGGTCACGGCTAGGATGTTGCGGTAGGCCTGGGGATTGAGAATGAGTAGCTTGATATACTCTGTTGCTAACCTGAAGGTTTTTCCGGAGCCGGCAGATGCTTTATATACTGTTAGCTGGTGATTCATATTCCAAAGATTGTAACTGTGTTTGATAGCATGATGGCACTTTATACGTATAAATTACCAACGGTTGAACAATTCGAAGCCGAACTGGAATCCCATGCCATCATATTTCCAGTTGTTCAAACCTAAGAACACTCCCATCGAGAAAATACGGTTGGTGAAACCATAACCGAATTCTACATAAGGGTTGACTTGCGATGACTTCAATATATTGGTATATATTCGCTCTGATTCCAGGAAGCGTCCGACAACCGGGAGGCGGTAAGCGATGAGCAACGGACTCTCGTAGGTGATATTACCGCGGATATAGTATTTTGAGGAGTTGTAGAAATGGCTGTCAAGTACTTGGAAGTCACCAGACCAGTCATCGTTCCATCCGCCAGGAATGTTGTCTCTGCTGAAATTGGAGTAATCCAAGAAATAGGCCGTTTTTTCCCGGTTTGTATAGAATCCGGTTCCTAGTCGCATGGACAAGATTCTCAGGGGATTCAGGAGTTCTTTCCATGAAGCGTCAAGTTCGATGCGCTCATATTCCATATCTGATCTGGCGATGTTCTTGATGCCGCGCTCATAACTACCGGTCAGGATGATGCTCTTCCAACCCCATGGGCGGTATTGCAATTCTAGGAAAGGTGCAAACGAGCGATAGTCGGTAGCACTTTTGGTTTCGTGGAAACTGTTATAGTCAACAGGTGTTCTGCGGTGGAAATTGAAACCACCGCCTATGGAGATATGGTCGTTGATGTTATGATGAGCGAACCCTCTGATATGGAAGTCCTTGAAATAGTCAAGTTGGAGACTGTCCCAGTTAAGTTTTTGGAGGGAGTCTTTGTGAATTTCCTGCAGTCGTTCCCTGACGGAGGAGTTGGATATGCGGTTTCCGTTTCCAACCGTCAGTTCAACATATCCGTCACGTTTTTTATTAAAGGTAAAGCGATAAGGAACATTGAAATAGAATTGTTTCTGCTTGAATGCGTATCCTCCCTTAAACTGCATGTAGATATCTTGATTGTCATTGAAGGCATAGACTAGACGCAGCTTGATTTTGTAGGTAATACCTTTATTGTTGTTGTATCCGAAATACAAAGGATTCAGCAGTGGGTCAAGCCTGATGTAACTCTGGTCATTACCAAGACTCATTCGGGTACGGTTAAGAAGATGGTCTGCAAAACTGTCCCAGAGAATCTTCTTTACAAGATTTGGTTTTCTTTCTACGCTTGAAGTATCTCTGTTAGCCCAGGCAATACTGTCAAGAGAGTCTTTCTCGTGATAAAGCATGGCAATTTTCTCAGGCAGAGGCTCCGGTCGTAAGGAATCCATCAATGCCTTGTCCTCGCTGTCCCTGATAGAGTCATTGAGTATCTGGGGCAGTGCATATCGGGAATAATGGTCAGTCTCTATGCGATTGCCGAGAAACTTGAATCTGGAATGGATGTCGCATCGAACAGGGAACAGTGACTTGGGGCCTTCTTCGCCCATCGTGGCACTAAGCGTGAACCTGATCATATCAAATTCACCAAAGAATGTAACACTGATGATACGTCCTGTCTTCGGATCAACTACGGCACTTCCACGTACTAATTTGGTGTTGTAAACGCGAGGCCGGAAAGTCAACTCCGCGTTATTGGATGATAGGCGGGTTATCTCATATTTGTAATAGACGGCATTCAGCCTGTTGAAAGGAGACAGTACGCCGTTTTGTGTCATCAAGACGTCATAGATGTCAGGTTTTAGATAGTTCTCTACGGTGCCCATAACAGAATGCACTCTCGATTCGGTCTCAATGTTCACCTGTTCGATAATCTTTTCTTCTGAATTGGCCTTGAACTTGTACCATGTCTCTCCGGCAAATTCACGTTGGGAATGTCTGGCAATCCTGTACATCGATGGTATTGCCCATAGAATGGGATTACGCCGGGTTTTATTGATATAGAAACGGGTATAATAACTCAATTCATCGGGAAACTGCTTGAAGTCGATGGTCTGCCTGTAGTTGAATACACGATTGATAAGCACGGAATCCATACGGGTTCGTGCATCTGTGCCTTCCAAGGTTAGAAAGGATATCAATAAAAAGAGAATCCATCTGCGCATCGCCGACAAAGATACAAAAAAAATCCGTTTGCAAGAATGAGCAAACGGATTTTTTATGGATAATAGGGAATTTTATCCCAGATACTTCATCAGAATCTTTGCATTACCGCTGTCGCGAAGTTTTGCAATGCTCTTTTCACGAATCTGGCGCACACGCTCGCGGGTAAGTCCCAGCTGATCACCAATCTCTTCAAGTCCTTTCTCATGACAGCCGATACCGAAGCATTCGCGGATGATGGTAATCTCACGATCCTTCAGAACCTTGGAAAGAACGGTATTCAGTTCCTGAGCCATACTCTCATGGTCAACCTTGCGGTCCGTACGAGAATCATCACCGGAAGGCATCACGTCAAGCATGCAGTTGTCCTCTCCGTCTTGGAAGGGGGCGTCAATACTGACATGGTGGCCATCGGCAGCCAGACTTTGACCAATCTTCTCCTCGTCAATATTCGTAGCTTCTGCCAGTTCGCTGACAGAAGGATGACGCTGGTTCTCCTGTTCAAACTTATTGATCTCGTGATTAATCTTATTGAGTGAACCTACCTGGTTAAGTGGCAGACGCACGATACGGCTCTGCTCAGCAATAGCCTGAAGGATACTCTGGCGAATCCACCATACAGCATAAGAGATGAATTTGAATCCACGTGTTTCATCAAATTTCTGTGCTGCTTTAATCAGACCAATGTTACCCTCATCAATAAGGTCTGTAAGCGTAAGTCCTTGGTGTTGGTATTGCTTGGCTACAGAAACAACAAATCGGAGGTTGGCGGTCACGAGTTTATCCTTGGCTCTTTCGCCCTCGCGTCCACCTTTCTTGATCTTCTGTGCCAGCTCAATTTCCTCATCAATCGAAATCAGTGGTGCGCGACCTATCTCCACGAGATATTTGTCCAACGCCTCACTGGAACGGTTGGTAATACTTTTTTGAATCTTTAATTGTCTCATCTTGAAATCCTTAGAATCTTCTTAACCGCTTGATTTTCAAGCTAATATCTAAATTTTAGTACTAAAAGCGATGCAAAATTAATAAAAATATCGGTACGTTGTTCAAAACACACCGATATTTTTATTTAAATAATGTTAAGTCGGTATTATTGTTCCATCAGGAATTTCTTGAATCCGGCGAAGTCTTTGCCCAGGGGAATGCTCTGCTTGGTGCCCTTCATGAAGTCGGCCAAGCGTTCGGGAATCTCCACGTCGATGCCGATAATCTCGTCCACCTTCTCCTTGAACTTCGCGGGATGGGCCGTCTCGCAAAATACGCCCACTTCGCCGTCGTTGAGCAAGTCCTTCAGCGCCTGATAGCCGCATGCTCCGTGGGGGTCGAGCGTATAGCCCGTCTCGTTATAGCATTGTTGCATGGTGGCCCTGATTTGCTCGTCCTTGTAGGTGGCACCGCTGATATACTCGGTAATGGCCTCGTGGCTGCCGTTATGAAGGTCGTAGATGCGTGCAAAGTTCGACGGGTCGCCCACGTCCATTGCGTTGGCCAGCGTCTGAATGCTTGCCTTCGGCTCGTATTTTCCGGACAGAAGGTAGTTGTAGAAGATGTCGTTGGCATTGTTGGCGGCAATGAAGCGCTTCACGGGAAGCCCCATTTTGCGGCCGAAGAGGGCGGAGCAGATGTTGCCGAAATTGCCCGATGGCACGCACATCACCAGGTTGTCGGCCAGTCCCAGGGCCTTCATGCGGGCATAGGCATTGAAATAATAGAACGACTGGGGCAGGAAGCGGGCCACGTTGATGGAGTTGGCCGAGGTCAGCTTCATGTGGTTGTTCAGCTCCTCGTCCATGAAGGCACTCTTCACCAGCGCCTGGCAATCGTCGAACACGCCGTCCACCTCGATGGCGGTGATGTTCTTGCCGAGTGTGGTGAACTGGCACTCCTGAATGGGCGACACCTTTCCCTTGGGATAGAGCACATACACGTGGATGCCCTCCACGCCCAGGAATCCGTTGGCCACGGCCGAGCCCGTGTCGCCGCTGGTGGCCACCAGCACGTTCACTTCCTTCGTCTCGCCCTCTTTCTTGATGAAATATTGGAGCAGACGGGCCATGAACCTTGCGCCCACGTCCTTGAAGGCAAGCGTGGGACCGTGGAAAAGCTCCAGCGAATAGATGTTGTCGGTTACCCGTTCAACGGGACAATCGAACGAAAGCGTGTCGTAGACAATGCGCTTCAGGCTTTCGGCATCCACATCCTCGCCGAAGAAGGCGTCGGCCACCTGGTACGACAATTCCTGGAACGACATGTCCTGGATGTTGTCGAAGAATTCCTTGGGCAACAGCCTGATTTGCTCGGGCATATAGAGTCCGCGGTCCTCGGCCAGTCCCGTAGCCTCCGCCCACGCAATTCACCTCGTCGTAGCTTTGCACGCCGTCGGGCTCGATACCCTTATAATATATAATAAAAGGTACGGGCTCGTTCACGTGGATGCGCATTTCTACGGGAGTGGGGTGGTCGGGCAGGATGGCTATGCACACGGGCTCGTCCCATGTGCGCACCTCGTTGTAGATGGGCTCTATGAGCCGGTGGTCGAGATAGTTGATGGCGCGAAGCTTCAGCTCAAGGTCGCCGTCGTGACCAGCCTCGTCGGTGGCCTCCACATGCACGAACACGAAGTCCTGGCGCCTCAGGGCGTCGATGGCCGCCTGGGCCTTTCCCTCGTAGTTGGTGTTGGCCAGCCCCGTGGCTCCCTCCACTTCGATGATGTCAAGTCCGGCATAGTGCCCAATGCCGCGAATCAGGTCCACGGCCGAGATCACGCTTCCGGTCTTCACCTGGGGATAAAGCTGCATCAGCGTTTCCATCGACGGACGGTAGCCTCCGCTCCACGGCCAGATACTGTTAGCCTGGCGCTCGCCCTTGGCTGCTTTCGCTATGTTATAGGGATGCTTTGCCAAAAGTTCCTGCGACTTCAGGATGAGCTGGTTAATCAGGTCGGCGGTTTCCTGTCCTGTCATCCGGTTGCCGTCCTTCTTGTTCTCCCATCCGGGCTCGGCCGTTACCAGCAGTGGTCGCCATGCTTCGTTTGGATGGTCGTGGGGCGGGTTGCACACGATGTGCTTCGAACCGCCCTTGATGACCAGCAGGTGGCGGTATTGTATGCCCGTGATGAACTTCACCCGGTCGGAACCCAGTTCCTTGTCCAGGTATTGTATCAGTTGGTCGGCATCTTCCGTCTTCAGGTTGCCTCCGTTGTGGGTGATAATCTTGCCGTCGTCGAGCGTGATGATGTTGCATCTGATGGCGAAGTCGTCGTCGGCCATTTCATAGCCAATGCTGGCGGCCTCCAGTGGGCCGCGGCCTTCGTATACCTTGTTCAGGTCGTATCCCATGATGGCCGTATTAGCCACCTCGCTTCCCGGGGGGAACCCTTCGGGAACGGTAATTAGCCGTCCCGTGCGCCCCTTGCGCGCCAGCATGTCCATATAGGGCTTGTCGGCATATTGCAGGAGCGTCTTCCCTCCAAGTCGCTCAACGGGATGGTCGGCCATTCCGTCGCCTAAAATAATAATGTGCTTCATCGCTCTTAGATGTTTGCAATACTCATGATATTGGCAAACACACCGGCGGCTGTTACGGCGGCACCTGCTCCGTAGCCCTGGATGAGCATCGGATATTCCTTGTAGCGCTCAGTGGTGAGCAGTACGATATTGTTTGAACCTTCCAGTCCATAGAACGGATGTCCGTAGGGCACCTCCTTCAGCGCCACATTCGTCTTGCCGTTCTCCATTGTGGCCACAAAGCGCCAGCGCTTGTTCTCGGCCTCGAGCACTTTGCGGCGTGCCTCGAAGTCGGCGTCCAGCTCGGGCAGCTTCTTCCAGAAGTCGTCGATGGAGCCCTCGAAGTAGCTGTCGGGCACGAACAGGTGCTTCTCCACATCCTCCTGTTCCACCTTGTAACCGGCTTCGCGGGTAAGAATGACAAGCTTGCGTATGACATCGGTACCCGAGAGGTCGATGCGCGGATCGGGCTCTGAGTAGCGCTGCTCCTTGGCTCGGCGTACGGTCTCGGAGAAAGGAACGTCTGCGGCAATCTCGTTGAAGATGAAGTTGAGTGTTCCGCTCAGTATGGCCTCAATCTTCAGAATCTTGTCGCCCGAGTTGCAAAGGTCGTTGATGGTGCCGATGATAGGAAGTCCGGCACCCACGTTGGTCTCATAGCGGAACCAAACGCCGCGGTCGCGGGCCGTCTGCTTCAGTTTAAGGTAACTGTCGTAGTCGCTCGAGGCGGCAATCTTATTGGCAGCCACAACTGATATATTGTGTTCAAGCAAAGTCTGATACAGCGATGCAATCTGACGGCTTGCCGTACAATCCACGAATACCGAGTTGAAGATGTTCATCTTCACAATCTCGTCGCGCATCTTCTCCGTATTAGCCGGTTCGCCGGCACGTAGAATCTGCTCGTAATTGTCGAGGTCGATACCGTCGCGGTTGAGCACGAAGTTGTTGACATCGCTGATGCCCACCACGTTCAGCTTCAGGCGCTTGCTCTGCATCAGCACCTTCTGCTGGGTGCGGATTTGCTCGAGCAGCATGCCGCCCACGGTTCCGATACCGCAGATGAAGAGGTTCAGCACCTTGTATTCCGACAGGAAGAACGAGTCGTGGAGCACGTTGAGCGACTTGCGTAGGAAGCGTCCGTCCACCACAAACGAGATGTTGGTCTCCGAAGCACCCTGGGCGCAGGCAATCACGCTGATACCGCTACGTCCGAGCGTGCCGAACAGCTTACCGGCAATGCCCGGCGTGTGCTTCATGTTCTCGCCCACAATGGCGATGGTAGCCAAGCCGCTTTCGGCCTGCATGGGGAACATGGCGCCCGTCTCGATTTCCTTCTCAAACTCCTGGTTGAGCACCTCCACGGCAGCCTGGGCATCCTCGTCGCGCACACCGATGCTGGTGGAGTTTTCCGACGAGGCCTGCGACACCATGAACACCGAGATGCCGCGGTCGGCCAGCGTGGTGAATATGCGGCGGTTCACGCCAATCACACCCACCATCGAGAGTCCTGTCACCGTGATGAGCGTGGTGCCCTTGATGCTCGAGATACCCTTGATGGGCTTCCGGTCGTCGTCTATCTTTTCCTTGATGAGCGTGCCCGGATGCTCGGGGTTGAACGTGTTCTTTACTTTTATGGGTATATTCTTGATGCAGACGGGATAGATGGTCGGCGGGTAGATAATCTTGGCGCCGAAGTTGCACAATTCCATCGCCTCTACATAGCTCAGTTCGTTGATGGTGTAGGCCGACTTGATTACCTTCGGGTCGGCGGTCATGAATCCGTCTACGTCGGTCCATATCTCCAGCACTTCTGCATCTAGCGCGGCGGCAATGGTGGCGGCCGTCAGGTCAGAGCCTCCGCGTCCCAGGTTGGTCGTCTCGTGCGTGTCGCGGTCGCGGGCAATGAAGCCGGGCACCACATACACCGGAGTGACGGGCGTGCGCGGATGGAAGAGCGGTTCGAAGGCCTCCTTGATCAGCTGGTGCGTCAGTTCCGTGTCGAGCACGTGCTTTCCCTGCTTGTTCTCCGTGCGGATAAAGTCGCGGGCGTTCATCCTGGCGCCGTTCTTAATGATGGCGGCCACGATGTGCGAGCTCAGTCGCTCGCCATAGCTGATGATGGCGTCCTGCGTTTTCTCGCTCAGGTCGTGAATCAGGTACACACCATAGTAGATGCTCCTCAACTGTTCGAAGAGCTGGTCCACATTATTAAACAAATCGATGCGCTTTTTGGGGTCGGTGACGATCGTGTCGATCATCTGATGATGGCGGCTCACCATAGCGTCGAATTCCTCGCGATAGTGCTCGTCACCGTTTTTTGCCAATTGCGAAGTGGCAATCAGCTTGTCGGTGATGCCGTTCAGGGCGCTTACTACTACAATGACAGGTTGCTTCCGAGCCTCTGTCTCTACAATTTTCTTTAAGCTAAGAATGCTTTTTACGGAACCTACGGACGTTCCGCCAAATTTCAATACTTTCATTTCTGTTTAAATATAATTAAGTGGACTCCCTCTGACAATGAGGGGCAATGTCCGGTTGAATAAATGCAAGAGTCGTTGCAAAAATTTGCGTGCAAAGGTACAAAAGTTTCTTTTACTGCCAAAGCTTTTTCACAAAAATATAGTTTCAACGGCTTTTTTTCAATCCTTTTGCTATGGATTCGTTCTTTAGGCTTGCAAAACGCCGTTGTCGGCTTTTTTACGTGTCGCCTATTTCCGCTTGACCTCCATGTACCCAAGCCTGTGGGTGATGCCTTTGCGATTTAAAGAGCGAATCTCGTAGGTTCCACAGGGAATATGGCTGATGCTGGCTTGGGTTCCGCGGTAGGGGAGTGTGGCCACATCTACGCCCGTCAGGCTCTTCACGATGATGACATCGGCGTCCAAAGTCTTACCTTTAGGCGGAAGTGTGACAAAGCGGCCGTCGTTCTGGAGGAAAGGCAGGTTGGCAATGGGAGTGAATTGTTTCCTTGAAACCGAAGGATTGCTTGAAGTAGGGGCAACGGGAAGGGGAGGAAGCCCTCCGAGACTTTCGGGGAGCAGATCCTGATTGTTCCAGATAAGGAGATAGTCGTAAAGACCCTGAATATTGTCGAGCAGGAATTTTGCGCGGAAGAAGCATTGTCCGAGCCCATACTGGCGGCAGATAGCCAACTGCCTCTTCACCTCGTCAATTTTCCAATTACCTTCATGGGGATCAAGGAAATAGATGCCAAGTCCTGCGGCCACATCGCCTTTGTAGCGATTCTCCGACCAGTTGATGGCAAAGGGAAAGAACTGATTGCCCTTGAAATACATCATCGGATAGAGTTGATCCATTAGTCCTGAGCGCAGCCATCCCTGAGCATCCTGACAGACACCGACGTATGCGTTCCAGCCGCGACTGCTGTATCTTGAAAGGTCTTCGTATTTACCTATAGGAGAACAACTTAGCTTAATATCCTTACGTATTGATTTAATTGCAGAATTAATCTTGCGGACAATGCTGGTGATGTGTTCACGGCCTGTTGACCTGCTTACTGTGATTCGCCATCCGTCGGGATATCGGATGTAATCAAGGTGGATGCCGTCAACGTCATATTTCCTGACAATCTCCTCACATACGCCGGCAATGACATCACCCGTCTGCGGTTGTTCGGGATTCATAAAACCGTCCTGTCCTATCTTCCTGACGAGTTTTGGATATTTGCTGGCCATATTCCTGCAACCGGCACCATTCCATTTTCCCAAGGGCAGGGTAACCACCCAGGCGTGGAGTTCCATACCGCGCTTGTGACATTCATCGATGGCGAATCTTAAGGGGTCATATCCGGGGCTGCGTCCTGGCTTTCCGGTCAAGCAGCCGTCCCAGGGTTCCAGGCTGGAAGGGTAGATGACCGTTCCTCGGATTCTTGTCTGCAACAGTACCGTATTGATGCGTATCCGTTTCAGACGGTCGAGCATTTGGGTGAGTTCTCTTTTCTGCTGCTCAATGGTGGCCGGTGAGGTCGCATAGGTCCGGGGCCAGTCGATTCCCCCGATGGTCGTAAGCCATACGGCACGTATTTCGTCCGTGAGAGTGGGCGTGGCCATTGGCTGTGCCTTGGTGGTGATGCAGGCAATTAAGACATATATAAGGATGAGTGTTCTCTTCATTTGTATAAAGTTTATAAAAATCTTTGCAAAGGTACGAATAATTCAGAAAAACTTCGTATCTTTGCATAACTTTTTAAATATAAAGGTACAAATGATAACATTCACGTTGAGTCTCTTGGCTTTGGTTTTAGGCTATTTGGTCTATGGCAAGTTCATAGAGCGTGTTTTTGGACCCGACGACCGTTTGACCCCTGCTGTAGAAAAGGCTGATGGCGTCGATTACATCGTTCTTCCCGGGTGGAAGATTTTCATGATTCAATTTCTTAACATTGCGGGCACTGGCCCCATCTTCGGTGCCATCATGGGCGCCAAGTTCGGCCCTGCTGCCTATCTGTGGATTGTGCTTGGATGCATCTTTGCCGGAGCGGTACATGATTTCCTCTCGGGAATGCTTTCCATGCGCAATGGAGGCGCCGGTCTTCCTGAATTGGTGGGAAAGTATCTTGGCGTCACCACAAAGAATGTAATGCTGGTCTTTTCGGTGTTCCTGCTGATGATGGTGGGAGCCGTTTTCGTATATAGTCCTGCGCTAATCCTCGGAGACATCTGCGGAGACGGCACCGAGTGGGTATATATCTGGTGTGGCATCATCTTCGCCTATTATGTCATTGCCACGATGCTGCCCGTTGACAAGATCATTGGCCGCATTTATCCGCTGTTTGCCATTTCGATGCTTTTCATGGCCGTGGCCCTCATGGCCGTGCTCTTCGTGAAGTGGCCATCGCTGCCGGAACTTACTGACGGTGTTGCCACAATGAACGGAACACCTATCTTCCCGGCGCTCTTCATCACCATCGCCTGCGGTGCAATCAGTGGCTTCCATGCTACGCAGAGTCCGCTGATGGCCCGTTGCATCAAATCGGAAAAGATGGGACGCCCCATATTCTATGGCTCGATGATTACCGAGGGAATCGTTGCACTTATCTGGGCTACCGTTTCCATGTTCTTCTTCTATGGCGGAGCAGGGCAGGAACTGTTGGGACAGGCCCCTGAAATGACGATGGCCGCCCCGAAGGTAGTAACCGTCGTAAGCGAGGGATGGCTGGGGCTTTTCGGTGGAATCCTTGCGTTGCTGGGTGTTGTGGCAGCCCCGATTACCAGTGGTGATACGGCACTGCGTTCTGCACGCCTGATCATTGCAGAGTTCCTTCATATGGAACAGCACTCCATCCGCAAGCGTCTCTACATCTGCGTGCCGCTTTTCGCCGCCACATTGGGCTTGCTCTTCTTCAATATTGAGAATCCTGACGGGTTCAACGTGATATGGAACTATTTCGGATGGGCCAATCAGACGCTGGCAGTCTTTACTCTTTGGACCATTACCGTCTATCTGGTACAGCAGAAGAAGCCCTTCGTGGTCACCTTCCTTCCTGCCGTCTTTATGACCGTTGTCTGTAGCACGTTCCTCGTGGTTTCGAAGAATGCTTTCGGTGCCCCGATGAGTGCCGGATATGTGACTGCCGTGGTTGCCCTGGTGGTAGCCCTGGTATGGTTCTTCGCGTGGTATAGGAAATATACAAGTAAATAATTTGAATAGAAAATATACAGAACATTAACAAAACAACAATTCTGCGTATGAAGAAAATTGCAATGATGATTGCTGCTCTCGTGATGACGCTGAGCGCAAACGCCCAGTTCGAACAGGGCAAAATGTATGTGGGTGCTTCGATGACCGGCTTCGATGCCAGTTACAGCGGCGCAACGGAATTCCATCTTGGCATTGATGCCAAGGCTGGTTATTTCTTTATGGACAACCTGCTGGCATTGGGTCAGGTGGGTTATAAGCACAACGGATACGAAGGCGCTTCCGATGAGTTCAACATCGGTGTCGGTGGCCGTTATTATATTGTTCAGAACGGTATCTTCCTCGGTGCTGGTGTCAAGTATGTTCATTCCAGCGGCTACAACGATTTCATGCCCAATGTGGAAGTGGGCTATGCTTTCTTCATCAACCGCACGGTGACCATTGAGCCTGCCCTCTACTATGACCAGTCCATCAAGAATCATTCCGACTACAGCACGGTTGGTCTGCGCATTGGTATCGGCATCAATCTCTTCAAGGATACTCCCAAGTATTTCAGATAAGTTATACAACTTGAAACTTGAAACCTGAAACCTGAAACTATATAATAATATGTTAAGTGTTGACGAATTAGTAGACAGATTGATTGATTTGTCTTTTGCCGAAGATATCGGAGATGGCGACCACACCACGCTTTGCTGCATCCCCGAGGATGCTATGGGCAAGAGCCATCTGCTGATCAAGGAAGATGGTATTCTGGCCGGTGTGGAAGTGGCCAAGGAGGTGTTCCATCGCTTCGATCCTGATATGAAGGTGGAGGTATTGATGGGAGATGGTACGCGCGTGAAGAAAGGTGACATCGCCATGATCGTTACCGGACGTGTACGCTCTTTGCTTCAGACAGAGCGCCTGATGCTTAACATCATGCAGCGTATGAGCGGCATCGCCACGATGACCGACCGTTATGTGCAGCGTCTGAAAGGCACCAAGACCCGCGTGCTCGATACCCGCAAGACCACGCCTGGTATGCGTATGCTCGAAAAGCAGGCCGTGAAGATAGGCGGTGGCGTGAACCATCGTATCGGACTTTTCGACATGATTCTGCTCAAGGACAATCACGTGGACTTTGCTGGTGGTATCACCAATGCAATCGACCGCTGCCACAAGTATCTCGATGAGAAGGGACTGAAACTGAAGATTGAGATCGAGGTCCGCTCCTTCGATGAGTTGCAGCAGGTGCTTGAACACGGCGGCGTTGACCGCATCATGCTCGACAACTTCAGCGTGCCCGACACGAAGAAGGCCGTTGACATCATTGCCGGCCGCTATGAGACGGAGTCGTCAGGAGGCATCACCTTCGACACCATCCGCGATTATGCCGAGCAGGGAGTTGACTATGTCTCCGTGGGTGCCTTGACCCATTCGGTGAAAGGTCTTGATATGAGCTTCAAGGCATGCTGAGCGCACTCCTGCTGGCAGCAGCCTTACAATTTGTTTCGCCCGTCCACGATGACCACGTCACGTTGGCGGGCAACTTTGGTGAACCCCGTCCGCACCATTTTCATGGAGGTATCGACGTCCGTACGGGAATGGCTGTGGGCAAGCCCCTCTTCGCCATTGCCGACGGCTATGTGTCGCGTATCACCGTAGGACTCTTCGGCTTTGGCAATGCCGTTTTCATTCAGCATCCCGACGGCCACAGTTCGGTGTATTGCCACCTGAAGGACTTCACGCCCGTGCAGCGTGCCCGTATCTCCCGTTATCGCCGGGAACATGGGCAGCCTGATGATATTGCCGAGTGGCACAAACCGCCTCAGAACACCGCCGATATCTATCTGCGTCCCCATGAGATGCCCGTCAGCCGCGGACAGTTGGTGGCCATCAGCGGCAATACGGGCAGCAGCGTGGCTCCCCATCTCCATCTCGAAATCCACGATACACGTACTTGGGCGATGCGTGACCCGCTGTCGTATCTGGGACAGTATCTCGTTGACAAGACTCCGCCGCAGGCCCACGCCTTCATGGCCTACCCGCAGGAAGGGGAGGGCGTCTTCAACGGCAGCGACCGCCAGCAGTATTTCAATTTCCCCTCCCATGATCTGCAACGTGAGTTCACGGCGTGGGGAAAGGTGGGCTTCGGCATCTGGGCCAACGACTATATGGAGGACACCTTCCATCATTACGGCATCCGCCATACGCGCCTGACCATCGATGGGGAAGTCATTTTCGAAAGCGATGTCGACAGCATTCCCGCACAGATGAACCGTCAGGTCAATTCCTTGGGCGACTACCAGCATTGGCGCCATCAGAATGTATGGTATATGAAATCGTTCGTGGAGCCAGGCTGTCAGTTGCCGCTCTTCAAAACCAACGATACCCGCGGCATCTACGACTTCAACCGCGAGAAATTCTATCAGGTGGTCTATATGCTTACCGATGCCTATGGCAATCAGTCGCTCTACACCTTCACCGTGACGGGAAAGCGCCAGTCCATTCCGAAGGCGCCCCGCAGGAACCTGCGCTGGATGCTTCGTTGGAATCAGACGAACCATCTGCAGCTGCCAGGCTTCCAGCTCACTTTGGGCCGTCACCAGATGGCCGTCGATACGGAAGTGCAGCCTGTTGTCAGTCTGCAGCCCGGACAGCTTTCCCACGCCTATACCATCGCACAGCAAAGCACGCCCACCTTCCGGGATGCCGAGATCAGCATCCGTCTGAACCGTCAGGTGCAGGATACATCGCGCCTTTGCATCGCCGCCGGTGAACGAGAATATCCCGTCACCTGCAAGGATGGTTGGGTGACCGCCAAGATCCGTGAATTGGGGGCCACCTATCAGGTACGTTATGTAACAGCAAACAAGGATTAGTATTCCATCCAGTAGCGTTTTTCCCCGGCATCCATTTTCTCAATGGCATAGCGAAGAGTCGTTCTCGGCATTTCATGGACATGCTGCCGCAGGAATTCCCTCAACAGATCCATACTGACATTCTTACCCATTTCCCTTAGCATCCATCCCACGGCCTTGTGCATCAGGTCGTGAGGATGCTGCAGGTGGATTTCCGCATAGCGCAGACACCACGAAGGATCTCCTTCCCTTGAGGTCATCCACGAGCAGACCATACTCATGCGCTGCTTCCAGAGATTGTCGCTGAAGGCGAGCTCATCTACAATCTGCTTTTTGATGCTCCCATTGTTTTGAGCCGACGGGGTGGGAGAGAGGTTCGTCGGCAGCAGGAGCCATCGCCCCAGAATCTTCGGAACCGACAAATCCACGAGGTCCCAGTTGTTGGCCTGTTCCGCATATTCCAGATACATCTGCAGAATCGCGTCCCTTCCCCGGATAGCCTCCGCGTCATCCGCGAGTTTCTTCTTGCTGAGAGCCTCGAATTTGGCCACGAGGATGAGCAGTCCGCAGAGCCTCACCTCATGCCAGCGGTTCGTCAGCAATTCCGGCACTTCTTCAAGCGGCAGGCTTTTGGCCTCTTTGGCAACCTCACGCGTCTGCGGCACCTTTAGTCCCAGAAACTCGTCGCCCTCGCCGTATTCACCCTCACCGGTCTTAAAGAAGCGTATCAGCACCTCCCGCTGCTTCTCGTCGCGCATCGATTCCATCAGCGCAATAATCTCCGTTGCCTTTCCCATCCTTAATCTTGAATCCTTAATCTTGAATCTTGAATCTTAAATAACCGGCACATCCTTATAATGCTCTATCCGGGGCGTTCCTTCTTCCGGAGAGCCAATGATGCCGATGATGTCGAAACGCACGGTGTTGTTCACGCGGTGGTATTTGATGTAGTGGTTGAAGGCCCGCCTGAGGTTCATCATCTTACGATAGTTCACGGCATCGAGAGGCTCCGAAAAATGGTCGTTGCTGCGTGTCTTAACCTCCACGAGTACCACCTCATCGCCGTCCATTGCAACGATGTCGATGTCGCGGTGGCCCGATTTCCAGTCGCTTTCGATGATGACATACCCCTGTTGCTGCAGGTATCTCTTGGCCAGTTCCTCGCCCCATTCGCCCAAATGATTATGCTGTGCCATAATACTGTTTAGAAATATTCAATGCAAATGTACGAAAATTATTTAATTCATCATTCAGAATTCATAATTATATTGTAACTTTGCAACGTATAAATATATCGATTATGCTGAAAACAGGAGAAAAAGCGCCCGAAGTATTGGGCTTCGACGAGAATGGCAAGGAGATACGGCTGTCCGATTTCCAAGGTAAGAAACTGGTGCTCTATTTCTACCCGAAGGATTCCACCAGCGGCTGCACGGCCGAGGCCTGTTCCCTTCGCGACAATTACAGCGCCCTCCGCAAGCAGGGCTATGCCGTAGTGGGCGTGAGTGTGCAGGATGCCAAGTCGCATCAGAAGTTCATCGAGAAGAACCAGCTTCCCTTCCCCTTGATTGCCGACACCGAGAACCGCCTGGTGCAGGAGTTCGGCGTATGGGGAGAGAAGTCGATGTACGGCCGCAAGTATATGGGCACCTTCCGCACCACCTTCATCATCAACGAGGAAGGCATCATTGAAAAGGTCTTCCTGCCCAAGGAGATCAAGACCAAGACCCACGCAGAGCAGATACTCGAACTGTTGGCATAGAGATGGATAACGTGGTTTCGCAGATGCTGGTCATGCTGCTGGTCGTTCTGGTGGGATTCCTGGCGCAGAAGTTCAAGCTGATGGGCGATGCTTTCGACCGTCAGCTGTCTAATCTCGTCATCAACCTCACCTGTCCCTGCCTGATTGTATCTTCGGTGATGGGAGATGTTTTTCCGAAGCGCGAGCTCATCCTGCCGCTGCTGCTTGCGGGCTTCCTTACCTATATTGTGCTCTTCGTGGTGTGCAGCCAGTTGCCGCGGCTTTATGTGAAGGATGCGTCCGTCCGCGGCATCTACAGTTTCATGCTGATGTTCGGCAACGTGGGTTTCATCGGCTATCCCGTAGCCGCCTCCATTTTCGGTGATGAGGCCGTCTTCTACGCCTCGCTGCTCAATGTGGCCAACACCCTTTCGGTCTTCGTCTGCGGAGTCGTCTTCATCCTCGGCCCCGATGCCGTGGGGCGTCACCGTTTCAACTGGCGCGTGCTCTATTGCCCCGGTCTCGTGGCCTCCTATATCTCCATCCTCATCGTGCTTTTCGGACTCGATAGTATTCCAAAGGAAATCAGCGAGCCCCTCCGCCTGGTGGGCAACATCACCGTTCCGGGCTCCCTGCTCATCATCGGTTCCTCGATGGCTGTGATTGACCGCCGCCACATGCTGGGCTCCCCGTCCATCTACCTTACCTCCGCCTTCCGCCTGCTGGCCATCCCCGTAGGCGTGTATTTCCTGTTCCGGATGATAGGCATCGACGAGACCATCAACCGCATCAACACCATCCTCATCGGTATGCCCGTGGCCTCCTTCGGCACGATGTTCTGCCTGAAATACCAGCGCGACGAGACGCTCATGGTGCAAGGCACGCTCCTCACTACCATCTTCTCCGTCGTCACCATCCCCTTGCTCACGCTGATTTTTTGAAAGGATTAAAGATTAAGGATTAAAGATTAAGGATTAAAACTTTGAGTCTTTGTGTTCAGTTTAAATAAACTTGAAAACTCATAAACTCAAAAACTCAAAATCTCAAAAACTTAAAAACTCAAAATATGAAAACACTTGGAAACATCATCTGGGTAATCTTCGGTGGACTGCAGATTGCCATTGAGTATCTGATAGGCGGACTCGCCTTGATGATTACCATTATCGGCATCCCATTCGGGTTGCAGAGTTTCAAACTGGGCATTCTCGCCCTGTGGCCCTTCGGCTCCAACGTGAGGGAGAAGGAGCAGCAGCACGGGTGCCTCAATCTGCTGATGAACGTCATTTGGTTCTTCGTCGGCGGCGTATGGATATGGCTCACCCATATCTTCTTCGGCGTCATCTTCTATATCACTATCATCGGCATTCCCTTCGGCAAGATGCACTTCCGTCTGGCTCGTCTGGCATTGTCGCCCTTTGGAAAAGAGATTGTCTAACCGATTAAACCCAATATAGCTATGAGTACATTTGAATTGATTTCTTTGCCGTTTGCTCCCGAAGCTTTGGAGCCTGTCATCAGCCGTGAGACGATTGCGCTGCATCACGGAAAGCACCTGCTGACATACGTGAATAACCTGAATGCCGCCCTGCCGGGTACGGCGTTCGAGCATCTGCCGTTGGAGGAAATCGTCAGGAAGGCCGACGGAGGAATATTCAATAATGCCGGACAGATTCTGAACCACAATCTTTATTTCGAGGCCCTTCGTGCACCCCGTTCGGAGAATCGTCCAGAGGGAAAGATAGCCGAGGCCATCGCTCAGCAGTTCGGCTCTTTTGAAGCCTTCCAGAAAGAGTTTGTGCAGAAGGGAGCTACGCTCTTCGGCTCCGGTTGGGTATGGCTGTCAAAGGACCAGGACGGAAAGCTGGTCATTACGCAAGAGCCTAACGCCCAGAATCCCGTGACGAAGGGATTTACGCCCCTGTTGACCTTTGATGTATGGGAGCACGCCTACTACGTGGATTATCAGAACCGTCGCGCCGACCACCTTGCCGCCCTTTGGCAGATCGTGAACTGGGACGTGGTGGAGCAGCGTTACTGCAAGTAAGGCATTATAATAGAAAAGGCGTTCCGCGTACAATATCTTTCCTTTAGTTGTAATGATGAAGCAAGTAAAGAGTGATTGTCACGGAAACGCCATTTGTTTTATTTACAGTCTATTCTTCTCGGCGTTACCGGCACCAGTGCCCTTGTACTTCGACGGGGTGACATTGAAGCGGTAGCGCAGGGAGAGGGAAACGTAGCGTGTGTCGTTATCCTCCGTCTTAGTGAATGTCATGCGGTTGAAATAGAACGTGCCGTGACCGATGCCCTGATTGAAGAGGTCGTTACCCGTTAGCTTGATGTTGAGCCGTTGCTTCAGCAGGTCTTTGCTGACGCTGAGGGAGAGCATAGCATTGGTGGTTTCGGTCTTGAAGTTGGAGCCTGTATAGCCGTGCGTATGCATGTTGAAGTCGGCTTGCAGAAGCCAGTCGTTGGGTAGGGTGACCACGTTGCCTAATTGCAGCGACAGGTGCGGCTGGTTGAGATGCTTGTCCAGGCCGTTGAAGGTCGTCGTGAGCCATTGCTTAAAGAACGTGACGTTATACTGCGGTGTCCATGTGATGCCGCTTGCCAGCTTGACGCTCTTCTGTGCGCCCAGCGTGACGACGAACATGTCGCAATCGTTGTAGTTCCTGATGGTTGCAACGTTCACCTTACTGTCTTGCTCCAGGCTCTCCATCACTTGCAGGAAGGGGTCGATGCAATGTATGTAGTTGGTAGTGGCATAGAAACCCTTCCACATCACCATCGCATTCAGGCTGTGATACTTGACGGGGCGCAGATAGGGATTGCCGGTCTGCCTGTTCAGGCGGTTCTCATAGATCACGTCGTTGTTGAGCAGCCAGTAGGCGGGGCGGTTTGTGCGCTTGGTATAACTGAGAGAGAGTTGTACTTTCTTGACAGAAGTGGACAGCGCGGCGGATGGGTACAGGTCGTCATATGTGCGACTCTGGTCAGCCTGCCGCCGGCCGCCGA
Source organism: uncultured Prevotellaceae bacterium (assembly GCA_900316985.1). Classification (GTDB taxonomy): domain Bacteria; phylum Bacteroidota; class Bacteroidia; order Bacteroidales; family Bacteroidaceae; genus Prevotella. The sequence continues at coordinate 3,198 of ONFE01000038.1, read as the reverse complement.
CGAAGTAGTCGGATGCAACGTGCTCATAGCGCAATCCTGCCTGCAAGTGGAAGCGGCCTAACCGCTGTTGCAGCTCTACGAACGGCGCGATATTGCTTTCATGCTGCTCGTTGTTGCTGTCCTGAATAAAGCCCTCCGCGTTCTCAAAACTGCTGCGCCAGCGCGTGTTGGTATATTCCTCTCCGACCGACACTTGACCTTTCCATAGCGGATGACTTACGATGAGCTTCTCGGCCACCATGCTGCCGCGCGTCATCGTCTCGGTGTTCACGTCGCGGTTCTCATAGTTGCTGCTCAGTTCCTGTTGCTGGCTGCGGCTCACTCGTTTGTAGGCGGTGTAGTCGGCGTTGAAGTCGATGGAGAACTGCCCCGCTTTTCCTGTAAAGTACAGATTGGCTTCATGCTCCGGTGAATTGTTGTCCCGGCGTATGCCGCTGTTTTGCAAGTGGTCATAGGGACTGCCGTTTGCCAGCAGGTCGTCGGCATTGTCATTGTAGGTCTTCACGTAGTCGTAGGTGTTCTGATAGAAGCCGCCGAAGGAAATGCTGTCGTTCAGCTGGTAGTTGAAGCCTGTCCGCCCCTCAAGGTAAGGGTTGCGCTCCGTTGACTGATGGCGGTTGGAAATGGTCCACAAAGTATCGGCAAAGACGGTCTGCTCGAAGCCGCCGCTGTTCCATCTTTTGTTATAGGCGCCGAAGAGGTTGGCAAAGAGTTCCAGTCCTCCCTTTCGGTAGGTCAGGTTGATGCGCTCGTTGTTCACGTAGCCGCGCCCCTTGCTGCTCCATGAGGTCAGTTCAACGCCCAGTCCCTCGCCCTGTGCGCGCTTCGTATGGATAACGATGACAGCCTGGACGGTGGCATCGTAGCGGGCGCCGGGATTCTGAATAACCTCCACCGTGCGGATAAAGTCCGACTGGATATTGCGCAGTTCGTTCAGGTCGGTCAGTTTGCGGTTGTTCAGGTAGATCAGCGGCGCGCCTTTCCCGAGAATCTCATAGCCTTCACCTTTCTTTGAGATGGTAGGCACCCGGGAGAGTACATCTTCGGCCGTGCCCAGTCGCTCCATCACCGTGCCCTCCACGTTCATCATCAGCGAATTGCCCTGCAGTTGCACCTTGGGCCGTTCGCCCTGTACCACCACACCCTTGATGATGTAGTTGTCCGGATGCATCCTGACGGTACCCACTTCGGGCCTGTCGCAGAGCTTGTAGATGGTCTTGTATCCCACGTAGGAGATGCGGGCTAAAACAGCCCCCTCCCGACCTCCCCCGATGGGGGGAGGAGTTTCGTAGGGGACAGCGAAATAACCGCTTTCATTTGATACACCACCGCTGAGCAGCGTTGAGTCGGCAGGATTAAGTACCGAAACGTTGGCGTATGCCACGGGCTGTCCTTGTTCATCGATGATAGTCCCCTTCAGGTGGCGGTCGGTCTTGTGAATGCATTCCACGATCATCATGCTGTCGGTCTCGGTCACGCGCATGGGATAGAAGCCCACCACCTGGCGGACGGCATCGGGTAGGGTAGCGCGATGGAGCGTCGTGGTGACGCGGAAATCCTCCAGTTCGTTGTAGATGAAACTCACCTCATAGCGGCTTGAAGCGGTATTGAGGTCTTTCAAGACTGCTGAAAGCGGCAGATTCTGATAGCTTCGGCTGATGCGCTGCGCTATCGCTCCGCTAAATGACAGATGAAGAATGACAAACAATAAACACAGTCTGCTCATAGCCTATTCGATGATGATGGTTTGTTCCTCAAGCACGATGCGGAATTGCTCGAAGAGATTCATTTTTTCCGTCACTTTCTGAATGGAGTCCTGCGGGTTCCATGTGAAGTATAGGCGCAGGGATTTCGGCTGCTCATTGCGGAAGTCTACCGTGTAGCCATAGTGGCGTGCTATCTGGGGGAGAATGCTGTCCAGCGTCACGTTATCGAAGACCACGGGCTGCAAGCTGACCGTCGTTTCGGCAGGCTGCCTGGCTGCATCGGCTGTCCGTGCTTCAACAGTTGCGGATTGCTGTTCTGTCTCAGCAGGCTTTCCTTCATGGTTGCGCACGAAGTGAATTGCCGCAAAGGCAAGGCCCGATATTGTTATGATACTGATGAAAATAGCGGCCACTTTTTTAAATGAAGAGTGAAGAGTGTAGAGAGCCAGCGACCGTTGGTTCTTCACTCTTAATTTTTCACTTAGAAGATGCCAAGCCTCTTCTACGTCAGGCATTTGGTCAATCTCGTCCATCATGTCGGGCTCTTCCGTCATATCGCGGTAAAGCTGTTTGTTGCGGTCAGTTGGTTTCATAATGCTTTCGGATTAAAACGGTTTCTGATTTCCTTCAAGGCGTGGGAAAGATGCTTCCATACCGCCACGCGGCTGATACCTTCAGCAGAAGCAATCTCATCGTAGCTGTACCCTCCGGTAAAACGGAGGTGGAAGATGCGCTGCTCTTGTTCCGTCAGGTGACCGACCACGAACTCTACGATATCTGACAATCGCTCATCGTCATCTGCCGTAGCAGTCTGCTCTGCCGTAGCAGCCTCCATGCGGAGTCTCGTTTCCTGGTGGCGGATACGCTTCAGACACTGGTTGCGGACGCTCGTCAGCAAATAGCGTTCCTCGGTGTCGGCCATGATGACCGTCTGTCCGCGGAGCAGACTCTCAAAGATGTCGCTGACCACATCTTTGCTCTCCTGCTCATCGTAGAGGATCGTGCGTGCCACCCTCAACATCTTGGCGTAGTGCTGCTTGAACAGCCGCTGGATGATTTTACTTTCCATCACGTCTTTTTTACTGTAATACCCTTCAGACGTTCAAAATGCTAACCCGAAAGCGATATTTTTTCTTTTTACGGTGCAAAAGTAATCATTCTGATAGGCTTCTTGCATGTGTTCATTGTTGTTCTGAACAAGTTTGTAAAGATGTGACATAGTTTTAAACTGCTGCCGCTGTCTAAGTGGTTATCCTTCGCCTGCCGCGGCACGCAGGGCTTTGTGTTTTACTGTTTGTAGTGCATCTCAAATGCACTACAAAGATACGAAAAAAGCGTCAGGCTTGCAAGAAAAACCTCAAAAACCCGCAAAAAAAGTTCGCGAAAAACAGATAAAATTATCGCGCGCGCGGCGCCGAAATATTAGGCAAATAGCGCGCAGGCTTTAATTGAATATTGTGCAGTTATTTAGATGTATGCGTTATATCAGCCA
>ONFE01000048.1 GCA_900316985.1 uncultured Prevotellaceae bacterium | reverse complement strand
ATTTATAAATATATATAAATATAAAATTAATCTGTGACCATTTTCAAATCGTAAAAACATAGAAACTAAGAAACATAGATTCTAAGATTCGGCATCTTCCTTACGGAAAAGGATGACTCCCCCATCTGAAAAGGTTGACGATCTTTGCAAAAATGGTTGACGCTTTTCCTGAAACCGTTGACTCTTTTTAGGCCTTGTTATTTAACACTTTTCTACCCGTACTGATTTGGTCGACTGCCTCGCCTGAGTATGGTTGACTACTTCCACAGGAGAGGTTGTCGCTTTACCTGAAAAGGTTGACTTTTCAACTTTTATTTTCACAAAAACAGCCTCAAGGGTTGGTGGAATCAAAAAAAATGAGTATATTTGCAGAAAGAAATCAATCATCTTCATATCACACAGAAAGACATTATGGAAGCTATAAGCAATTTCGGAATACTGCGCGACAGTCTGCTTGGCAAAGAACCGGTAAAGGTAGTGGCTGTGGAAGCCAACGACGAACACTCACAATGGGCCATCCGACGGGCCGAAGAGGAAGGATGGGCAAAGGTGACCAACGTGCACTGCGACACCGTGGAGGAGTCGGCTGCCCAGGCCGTTCGCATGGTCAGGCAAGGCGAGGCACAGGCCATCATGAAGGGAATCGTAAACACCGACGTGCTGCTGAAAGCCGTGCTCAACAAAGAGGAGGGGCTGCTACCCAAGGGGGCCGTCATCTCGCACATCTCGGCCATCAAGCTGCCCACCTACCACAAGCTGCTGTTCGTCACCGACGTGGCCGTCATCCCCTACCCCACGCTCGAGCAGCGCCGTGCGATGATACAGTATGCCGTCAACATCTGCAAGGTGTATGGCATCATGCAGCCTAAGGTGGCGCTCATCCATTGCACGGAGAAGATATCACCGAAGTTCCCCGTCACCGAGGACTATGCACAGCTGATTGAAGACTGCCGGAACGGCATGTTCGGTCAGGCCATTCTGGGCGGTCCTATCGACCTGAAATGCGCCATCGACAAGGAGGCTGCCGTCATCAAGAAGCTCGACACGCCAGTGGCAGGCGACAGCGACGTGCTGATGATGCCCGACATACAGGCCGGCAACGTGTTCTACAAGACCATCACTACCATCACCGATGCCGAGGTGGCCGTAGGACTGCAGGGTGCAGCCTGCCCCATCAGCATCACCTCGCGCAGCGACAGCGAAGTGACTAAATACAACTCGCTGGCCATGGCTTGCGCACAGGTGGCAAGGTAGGCGGAGGGTTTTTCTAGATTTGCTAGAAATCCTAGATATACTAGGGACTCCTAGAACTAAGATTCAAAAACTATAACAATAATACCTTATTTTATGAAAATACTGGCCATCAACCCTGGAATGATTTCCACAAAGATAGGGGTATTCATCGATGAAGAAATTGTGATGCACGCATGCATCAACCACCCTTTCGACGAACTCTGCCGCTACCCGTTCATCATGGACGAGTTCGACTACCGCAAGGAGTCAATCGTGAAGGAACTCGAGCTGCAGGGATTCCCGCTCGACGACAGCTATGACGTCATCGTGGGGCGCGGCGGACTGATAAAACCCATCGAGAGCGGCGTCTATGAACTGAACGACAAGGTGATAGAGGACACCCGCCATCCACGCATTCACCATGCCTGCAACCTGGGCTCGCTCATCGCCCTGAGTTTCGCCCGCGAGCTGGAGGATGTACGCAAGGCTCACGGCAAGGAGCCGTGCAGGGCATTCACCGTTGACCCCGGCGTGGTGGACGAGCTGGACCCCGTGGCGCGCATCACGGGCATTCCAGAAATGCCCCACCAGACCATCTGGCACGCCCTGAACCAGCGCGAAATTGCCAAGCGCTACTGCAACGAGCACGGCGTGAAATACGAAGAGCAGGACCTGATTGTGTGCCATCTGGGCAGCGGCATCTCGTTCGCCATGCACCATCACGGACGCGCCATCGAGTGCAGCGACGCCCTGAGCGGCGACGGTCCCTTCTCTCCTTCACGCGCAGGCATGCTCTCGCCTGTGGATGTGGTGAAGATGTGTTTCTCGGGAAAATACAATGAAAAGGAAATGCTCCGCAAAATCAACGGCCACAGCGGACTGACGGCCCATCTGGGCACCAACGACGTGCGCGAAGTGGAACGCCGCATCAAGGACGGTGATGAGCACGCCCGACTCATCCTCGACGCCATGATCTACCAGACAGCACGCCGGCTGGCTTCGCTCACACCTGCCACCAACGGCCACGTGGATGCCATCATCCTGACGGGAGCCATTTCTCATAGTCAGTATGTCACCGACGGTCTGAAGGAGCGTCTCTCGTGGATTGCCCCTATCTTCATCTATCCCGGCGAAGACGAACTGACGGCACTGGCCCACAATGCCTACCGCGCCATGACGGGACAGCAGGAAATCAAGACCTATTGAATCTCTGTCAAGGCTTTCAGATTTACGCCTGAAATATGTCATAAGAAAAAGAAAAAGCAACAAAAGACCGACAGCAGGAAACATACTGAAAAGTCTGTGAAACGTAATGCAATCTTTTTTCTTCGGTTATTATGTAATTTTGCACACATAAACCAAAATTATTATTAACCGAAGCTAAAATGAAGAAGATCAACATGCTGCTCGCAGGCCTGCTCTGCAGTCTGTCAGTTTCAGCACAGAACCCCTATCTTCCCCTTTGGGAACATGTGCCCGACGGAGAACCCCGTGTTTTTGAAGATCCCGACAATCCGGGAAAGTATCGTGCCTACATCATCGGCTCCCACGATGTGGCCTTCACACAGTATTGCGGCCCCGATATCCGCATGTGGTCGGCTCCCGTGGAGGATCTTAGCCAATGGCGCGACGAAGGCCCCATTTTCACTTACTATGTCAATGGCCAGTGGGACACGATGTTCGCCCCTGATCTGGTGGAAGTGAAAGACCGTACGACAGGCAAGAAGACCTACTGGCTCTACCCCCACTCCCGCGGATGGCAGCGCGTGCCGATGGTTTGCCGCGGAGACCGCCCCAACGGACCTTTCACCCCCGTGAACCTCACAGCCGACGGCACGAAGTGTGTGCCCGGTTCCATCATTGATTTCGACCCCTCCGTCTTTGTGGAGAACATCACCGACAAGAAAGACAAAGACTACGACAAGGGTTTCCGCGCCTATGTCTTCTACGGATTCCAGCATTCCACGGCTGTTGAGCTCGACCAAAACACCATGTTCTCAAAGCGCGGAGGCACAGAGCCCATCGATCCCTTCATCCCTGCCAGCAGCGCCGACGGCCGTCTGCTCGACAAGGCCGGCAGCGAGTACAAAGCGCTCTATGAAGGACAGAATCCGCTGGACTTCAACTTCTTCGAGGCCAGCAGCATCCGTCAGGTGGGCAACAAATACGTGATGGTGTTCTCTGGCTACAGCGGCAAAGAATACGGCTTAGGCAACACCAACAGCGCCCTCCGCTATGCCTTTGGAGACTCACCGTTGGGACCTTGGCGCTCAGGTGGCGTCCTGGTTGATTCCCGCGGTGTGGTGACCAGCGAGGACGGCTCAAAGCTTATCACTACCAATGCAGCCCACAACACCCACGGTTCGCTACAGGAAATCAACGGCCAGTGGTATGTGTTCTATCATCGTCCTCCCCGTGGCTTCGGCAATGCCCGTCAGTCGATGGTAGCCCCCGTCAAGATTGAATGGGACAAGAAGCCCGTGGCTCAGGGTGGTAAGGTGCGCATCGTAGGCTATGACCCGTTTGCCAAGAACAACGAATGGACGGCCAAGGCCAGCGACGGCAACGAATATACGGGTGCTGAGGTGACCAGCGAGGGCTTCCAGATTTTCGGACTCAATCCATACAGATACTATTCTGCCGGATACGCCTGCTACATGACGGGCAACGACTGGATGCAGGACACCTGGGATAACTGGGACAACCACATGGATCTGGCAGGCATCACCAACCGCGGCATCATCGGCTTCAAGTACTTCGGTTTCGGCGGAGTGGCTAAGGACACCAAGGGCGTGAAGGCTTTCCGTGGCGCTCAGAAAGGTGACGGCACCAAGCTCAACCTCTGGCTTACGCCCGGCGGTAAAGGCGCTTTCCGCATCCACGTGATGCTCGACGGCCCCTATGCAAACTCCGTCCATAACGGTAAGGAGATTGCCGTCATCGACGTTCCTGCCAATGCCCAGCGCACGGTTCAGAAATACGAAGTGGCCGTTCCTGCCGTAGAGGGACTCAAGGGCAAGCATGCCATCTATCTCGTGGCAGAAGGTCCTGAGATACCGGCACCTCAACAGCCACAATGGGGACGCCGTCCACAGCAACCTCAGCGTCCGCAGGGACTCTTCGACCTTCAGGGTATCGGTTTCTCTTGTCTGGGACGTACTTGCGAGCGCCCTGTTGCCCCCACAGTCAACATCACGGTAGACGGTCAGCAGGTAAACCTCCCCCAGCTTCCCGTACGTTCCACCAATGCCAACGGCTACACGGAGGAGAACCGCTATCAGGCTTTTGCCCGTATGAATGATTCTTCAGTCATCAAGGCTACCGCCTCCTCTCCCGAAGTCAGCATCCAGGTAGGTAAGATTGCCGACGGTCGTGCCACCGTCACCTGCACTTATCGTGGCCAGAAGAAGATTTATCTGATTAACTGATTTCAAAGGAGTCTCTCAAACATAAAAACAATAAAAAGAAAGACCGGTGGTAACCCCATCGGTCTTTCCTTTTTTTCTGAATCCAACATCAATTTACAGTCTTTCTGCGACAAAAAAGAACGCCCTCAAGCCCATTTGTCGTGCTACAAAGCTGTTGTCGCAACAACTCAGGAAGGAAACAGCCATTTTTCAACGACCATCCTGAAAAAACGTATTACTTTTGCACCCGAAAAATGATTTAATCAAACAAATACAATAACAATTAAAAAATAAGAATTATGAAAAAGAGTATTATTCCAATGGTGTTCATGATGGCCGTATCAGCCATGAGTTTTACCTCCTGCACAAGTGCAAGCGTAGATGAAGAAATCAGCCAGTCGGTGGAGAATCTAGAGTCGCAGATCAAATTCAGCGGCACATGGGAGAACGACGTATATGGCATGGATCTCACCAAGCAATCTTTGAAGAGCCTCAGCCTGAGCAGACGCCCGCAAGACGGTAAGAAAAGTCATGCCCTCACCATTATCGAAATAAAAAACGGCAAGAAAACTGAAAGCAACGGCACCTGGACACTCGCCGGCAACAATCAGGTGATTGAGATGAAGGTCAGCAGCGGCGAACGCGCAGGCAAGACTTTCAAATGCAAGGTTTTGAAATCTACGCCCAGGAGTATGACCATCGAATTCGACGGCAAGATCTACGCCCTGCGAAAGAATGCCTGAACGCCGCAAAAGCACGAACCCATTTCATGCATTATATCAAAGCCCCGGCAAGTCAGATTAGTACTTGTCGGGGCTTCTTTGTGTCTTTTTTTAAAACTACTCGTGAACGTAGAGATTCCAACCCAGGTAGGTGTCGATGGACTCCTGCAGGATTTCTGCCAGGTCGCCACGGCATAGCGCCACATGATGCTCGAAGCCGTTCTTGCAGACATACTTCATCAGCTTCTGCAATTCAGGTACTTCCGTCACCACGATGCAGCCGTCCATTCCGTATGGATCATTGGTCATCTTGCCCTCACCGAGATAGGCCTTGATGCAGCCCTTCGGGTCGTCGGTAGAGATGCGGAAATAGGTGAACGGGCCTTCGCTGACCTTGGCATAGACGGCACCGAAGGTCTTGACCTTTCCGAGGGTGCGTCCCAATACGCCGAGAGGTCCGAGCTTGAGGTCGTCGTTACCCACGAACTTCTTGGGAAAGTTGCCGCAATGGGTGCAGACGCACTTATTACGGTCTTCGGCGAAGTTGTTGTTCCAGTCTGCCAATGCGGCTGGCTCTTTACTTGCTAATGTGAGCGCGAGCATGGAGACGGCACCGGCGATATCGGTCTCGCAGGCAGCGGGATTGTTCTTGTCGGAGAGCATACTCATCGTGATACAGGGAGCACAGCCGTAGTTCAGTTCCAGCGAATCCCAGCACTGCAGGGCAACAGCGTCCACCTGATTGGCTTCCACCCATTGCTCCACAGCCACGCCGAATTTGGCCTGTTTCATCACCTTGTCACGGTAGGCTTCTGGAATCTTGGCATAGCCGTCCACACGCTCCAGGTGTGCCTTCAGCGCAAGATCATCGTCCTGAATCTTCTCTGCGGCAAAGATAATTTCCGAGAGATCGGCAGGTACAACCGTAATACCTGAAGCCTGGAGCAGTTTCTCGGAGGCGCGGCAGGTGTTGAAGCCGAGAGGACGCGTTCCAATTTGTCCGATGCGCGCATGCTTCAGACCGTTCACCACACGGCAGACGGCCGCAAACTTGTTGATGTCCTTTGCCAGCAGCGGGTCGTAAATGCTGTAGGTGTGGAGGGTGGTGTCGGTGAAGGGAATGCCATATTGATAGAGGTTGTTGCAAACGGAAATCTTACCGCAGAAAGCATCACGGCGCTCGTCGAGCGTCACCTTGTCGTTCTGGTCGTCGCAGGCCTGTACCAAAATGGGTACGCGGAGGTCGGCCACCGAAATAGCGTTGATGATGCCAATCTCGAAACCGAAATTAGGCAGCGACACGATGATACCGTCAATCTCATCACGGTGCTGACGGAAGAGTTCGGCGCACTTCAATCCATCCTCGCGCGTCTCGATTGAACTAGAGCCTGTGGGGGTTGCATCCTCTGGAAGGATGACATAGTCGTAGCCCTCGTCTTCGAGCGTCTTGAGCAACTGCTTGCGCACATCGCGTGCAAGTTCGGAATTGAAATAGGCGCGGGTGCCGATAATGACACCGAAGCATTGTTTCTTGTTCTTCTTCATAATATTCTTGGTTTTTAATTATTGATTCGGGGTTGCTAGGATTGCCTAGGATAACCTAGGAGTTCCTAGGGTTTCTAGGCTAAAAGCTGCTTCACAGCCTTTTGCCATCCGGCAATCCACTGGTCCATCTGGGCTTCATTGTCCTGAGGCTGACGCGTCCAGCGGCTTCGCCTTAAGGTTGCCACTTCATCGAAATCCTTCCAAAGACCGCGACCCAGGCCGTTCATGATGACGGCACCCATAGCCGATGCCTCCTCCACATCAGAGCAGTTGATGGGCACTCTTAAGCAGTCGGCCTGGAACTGCATGAGGAAGTTGTTCTTCGTAGGACCGCCATCCACGCGGAGTTCCTTCAGCGTGATACCGGCCTGACGGACCATTGCCTGCACGAGGTCGTTCACCTGATAGGCAATGCTCTCAAGGGCGGCACGTAAGAAATGGTTGCGGGTGGTGGCCAATGACATTCCGAAGACGGCAGCCTTCACCTGATCGTTCCACCAGGGAGCACCAAGACCTGCAAAGGCGGGCACGAAATAGACGCCGCCGTTATCGGGAACGCTTAATGCTGCAGGTTCCACATCGGCAGGCGACTGAATCATCTGCAACTGCTCTTCAAGCCATTTCAACGTGGCACCCGTGCAATGGATGTTGCCCTCGAAGGCATACATAGTCTTGCCCTTAGCGGCAAATCCGATGGAGGTGACCAATCCGGAAGGAGCCTTAGCAAACTGCTCGCCGATATTTACCATCACAGAAGAACCTGTGCCATAGGTGGCCTTGCCGAGTCCTTCCTCAAAACACATCTGTCCGGTAAGTGCCCCGTGACTGTCGCCAAGGACGCCTACGATGGGAATGGGCTTTTCAAACAGACCTTCCACCGTGGTTTCGCCGTATGCAGCATCACAAGGACGGATTTCGGGCATCATTGAACGCGGAATGGTGAAGAGCTCAAGCAGGTCATCATCCCATTGAAGCGTATGGATGTTCATCAGCAAGGTACGAGAGGCATTGGTGAGGTCGGTGGCATGCACCTTTCCACCCGTGAGCTTCCACACAAGCCACGAATCGATGGTTCCCATCAGGAGCTCTCCCCTCTCGGCTGACTCGCGGGCACCAGACACATTATCCAACAGCCACTTGGCTCCACTGGCCGCGAAATAGGGGTCGATAAGAAGTCCACTCTTTCCTTGAACCATATCGCCGTAACCTTTGGTTTTCAGTTCATTACAAAACTCCGCACCACGCATACATTGCCACACTACGGCATGATGGATGGGCTTTCCAGTCAGGCGGTTCCATACCACCACCGTCTCGCGCTGATTGGTGATGGCCAACGAAAGCGACTCACGGTCAGCGGTCTGGAGCGGCAGCTGACTGATGGCCTTCACCACATTGTCGTAAATCTCCTCAGCATCGTGCTCCACCCATCCAGCCTGCGGATAATACTGCTGATGCGGCACGTTGGCACGATACACCAGATGGCACTCCTCGTTCCAGAGCATTGCCTTAGTGGCTGAGGTGCTTTGGTCTATTGCTATTATCATTTCACGAATGTTTTGGCAGCCTTCACGATACCCTCGGCATCAAGGCCGTAGTAATGGAAAATTTCCTTGGAGTTGCCGTGAACCACATTCTCGTCGGGGATACCGAGGATGCGTACGGGAACGGGATTCTCGGAGATAATCTCGGTGACCATCGCGCCCAGACCACCGAACTTGGAATGCTCCTCGACGGTGATGATACGGCCAGTTTCGGCAGCAGCCTTACGGACGGCCTCTTCGTCGCAGGGTTTCAGCCACGACATATCCAATACGCGGGTACTTATACCTTCGGCAGCCAGTTGTTTGCCGGCCTCCATAGCATGCCAGACGGTCTCGCCGGCAGCAATAATTGTGAGGTCGTTACCGTCCTGCAACTGATAGGCCTTGCCTGGCTCGAAGGTGAAGCTGTCATCCGTGTAAACATCGTTGACGGCTCCACGACCCACACGCACATAGACAGGATGAGGATTGTCGACGAGCATCTTTACCAAACGGCGCGTCTGACGGGCATCGGCCGGAAGCACCACCTGCATGCCTGGGAAGGTGCGCAGCACGGCAATGTCATGCAGACTGTGGTGAGTGGCACCAAGCGCACCATAGGCCACACCGCCCGAAACACCGAGTATGGTGACGGGATTTTCGGAATAGGCCAGGTCCACCTTCACCTGCTCCAGAGAGCGGGCCACATAGAAACAGGCAGGACCACAGCAGAACACTTTCTTTCCGCTATGGGCCAGTCCGGCAGAAATACCTACGGCATCCTGTTCGGCAATTCCGCACTCCACAAACTGCTTGGGCAATTCCTTGGCATAGTCGCCAAGCGTTACCGAACCACGTGCGTCGGTGGTAACGGCAATGATATCTTTGTCTTGCTTTGCCAGTTCCAGCAAAGTCTCTGTAAATGCTTTTCTACAAGCTTCCATATTATTAAAGTTTCAAGTTTCAGGTTTCAGGTTTACACTCACCCCAGCGCATTGATACGCTCGTCAATCTCTTTCATTGCCTGCTCATACTGCTCCTGGGTAGGAACACCATGATGCCATTTGGCAACGTTCTCCATATAGCTGACGCCCTTGCCCTTAGTCGTGCGTGAAACGATGAGATGGGGCTTCCCGTTGCTATAGTCGATAGCGTGGAACGTGTCGAGAATGCTCTGCATGTCGTCGCCGTTCATCTCGATGACCTCCCATCCGAAGGCCGTCCAGCGCTCGCGCACGCTGTCGAGTGCCATCACGTCCTCGGTGTTTCCGCTGATTTGCAGGTAGTTGCGGTCGATAACAGCTACGAGATTGTCCAGATGATACATATTGCCGGCCATAGCTGCCTCGTAGATAGAGCCTTCGCCCTGCTCGCCGTCGCCCATCACCACATAGGTCTTATACGCCTTGCCGTCCATCTTGGCCGCAATAGCCATACCGACGCCGATGGGAAGTCCGTGACCCAGCGCTCCGGTGTTCACTTCGATGCCAGGCACCTCGATGGTGGGATGCCCCGAGAGCACCGATCCAAACTGTCCAAGAGTGTCGAGCACACCTGGCTTGATGAATCCGCGAGCCTCGAGTACCGTGTAGAGCGCCTCCACGCAATGGCCCTTCGAGAGCACGAAGCGGTCGCGGTCAGGCATTTTGGGGTCCTCGGGATTCACGTTCATGATATCGAAATAGAGTGCCGTCATCAGGTTCATTACCGAGAGGTCGCCCCCCGTATGGCCGGCACCAGCCTTGTAGATAATCTCCATCAACCTGCGGCGGTTGACTTCCGACTGCATAATCAAATCTTTTGTCTCCATTTTCATGTCTTTTTCTACCATATATATATTTATAAAAAGACGCAGAAAAGCAGGAAAGTACCCATCGTTTTCAGGGTAAATCCTTAAAGAGTCTTTAAAGTGCAGCGGGCATGAAGTTATTTTCCCTTGATTTATTTGCACAAGTCAAAAAAAAATCCGAACTTTGTGGTCTGAATTAAGTGTACTTACGACATTACTCATTTCTAAGGATAAAAAGACAATTATGAAAAGACTACTCCTGGCGACACTAACCGTCGCTCTGACCTCCGTGAGCATCACGGCACAAGAGAAATTTCCCTGGCAGAACCCGCAACTGCCACGGGCAGAACGTGTGGAAAACCTGCTGGGCATGCTGACCCCAGAAGAAAAGGTGGGACTGATGATGAACAAGAGCATCTCCATCGACCGTCTCGGCATCCCCTCGTACAACTGGTGGAGCGAGGCCTGTCACGGTGTGCGTCAGGGAGGCTACACCGTCTATCCCCAGCCCATCGGTATGGCCGCTGCCTTCAGCGAAGAACTGGTCTATAACGTGTTCTCGCAAGTGAGCGACGAAGCCCGCGCCAACTGGAACCGCACCGACCATAAAGACCCGAAGCTGTTCAACGTGCCTATGGGTGTGACCTACTATCCCGGCAATCCCGAACTTACGTTCTGGTGCCCCAACGTGAACATCTTCCGTGATCCCAGATGGGGACGCGGCCAGGAGACATGCGGCGAAGATCCCTACCTGAATGCGGTGCTGGGTGTGCAGACCGTCCTAGGCATGCAGGGTAACGATCCCAATTACTTCAAGACCCACGCCTGTGCCAAGCACTATGCCGTGCATAGCGGACCTGAACCCCTGCGCCACTCGATGAACGTGGACCCCTCGAACCGCGACCTGTGGGAGACCTATCTGCCCGCCTTCAAGGCGCTGGTGAAGAAAGCCAACGTGCGCGAGGTTATGTGCGCCTACCAGCGCTTCGAGGGCAAGCCCTGCTGCACCAGCGACCGCCTGCTCATCGACATCCTGCGCAACAAATGGGGCTACGACGCCATTGTGCTCACCGACTGCGATGCCATCAACAATTTCTTTAACCGCGGACAGCATGAGACTCATAAAGACGGACTTTCGGCATCGGTCGATGCCGTGCTCAACGGTACCGATCTGGAATGCGGTAAGGTGTTCATGAATCTCACCGAAGGACTCAAGAAGGGCCTCATCGAGGAGGACGTGCTCGACCAGCATCTCCGCAAGACGCTGATGGGCCGCTTCGAACTGGGTATGTTCGACCCCGCCGATTGTCTGCCTTGGGCAAAACTTGGCGAGAATGTCATAAGCAGTGAGGAGCACGACGCAACGGCCACCCAGGCCGCCCGCGAGTCGATGGTGCTGCTCGAGAACAAAGGCGTGCTGCCCCTTTCGAAAAGCATCAAGACGCTGGCCGTGCTGGGACCGAATGCCGACGACGTGGAACTGCTGAACGGAAACTACGGCGGCACACCCACCAAACAGCACCAGCACTCATTGCTCGACGGCATCAAGGCCGCGCTGCCCGGTGCAAAAATCATCTACAACAAGGCATGTGAGCTGAACGACGACTATCAGACCATCCACCATCTGAAAGACTTCAATGAAGGCAAGGGCGCCTTCGTGGAGTTCTGGAACAACAAGGAACTGAAAGGAGAACCCGCCAAGAGCGGCTACTACAACGAGCTGAACTTCTCAACTTTCGGAGCATGGGGCTTTGCCGAGGGTATCAACAACGACTCGCTCTCGGTGCGCATCAGCGGAAAATACAAGGCTGACTTCACAGGCGACATGAAATACACGCTGATGACCGACAACGGCTACATGCTGAGCGTGAACGGACAGGTGGTTGAGGAAGCCAAGCCAGGCGGACGCCGCGGCTTCGGATTCGGACGCCGGCATATAGACTACAAGTCGTTCCCCGTCACCAAGGGAGAGACCTACGACATCGTTGTAGACTACCGTCGCGGCAACGGCAACTTCGCTATGCTTCGCGGCGACATCTGTGAACGCAAGCTGGCCGAATTCAACGACCTGGCCGATGAAGTGAAATCGGCCGACGCCATCATCATCATCGGCGGCATCTCTGCCCAGATGGAAGGCGAAGGAGGCGACAAGCAAGACATCGAACTGCCGCACGTGCAGCAGCGTCTCATCAGCGCTATGCATCAGACTGGGCGCCCTGTCATCGTGGTCAACTGCTCAGGCTCGGCCATCGCCTTCGGCAGCGTTGAGGGCCAGTACGACGCCCTGCTGCAGGCCTGGTATCCCGGACAGGGAGGCTCGAAGGCACTGGCTGATGTGCTCTTCGGCGACTACTGCCCCGGCGGCAAGCTGCCCGTCACGTTCTACCGTTCCAACAACGACCTGCCCGACTTCCTTGACTATTCGATGAAGAACCGCACCTACCGCTACTTCACCGGACAGCCACAATACGCATTTGGCTATGGACTGAGCTACACCACTTTCAACGTGGGCAAGGCCAAACTCTCGGCCAAGCGCATGAAGAAGAACGGAAAGGTGACTATCAGCGTGCCCGTTACCAACACCGGCAAATGCGAGGGTACCGAGACCATCCAGGTCTATGTGAAGGCACTCGACGATCCCGGTGCACCCATCAAGGGACTGAAGGGATTCAAGAAGCTGCAGTTGAAGCCTGGCGAGACCAAAACGGCCACCATCACCCTCGACGGTGAAGCCTTCGAATTCTACGATGAAGCCATCGATGAGCTCAGCACCCGTGCCGGCCGCTACCAGCTGCTTTGCGGTACCTCGTCGCTCGACAAAGACCTGCAACGTTTCGACTTTACCGTGAAATAAGAAAAAGAACATAATAATGATATGGGTGACAGTTGGTTTACTGTCACCCATATTGTTTTAAAATAGATACATCTTTTTTTACATGTCATGCGACAAAAAATAAAGCCGTCACCCCGATTTGTCGGCAATTTGTACACCTTGTCGCAACTACTTTTCGCAAAAAACAAGAATAAATTTGTACACCTCTTATATGCACGTTAAATTTGCAATGTCATTTGAAGGATAGGCATTGCCGAACTCGATGACAAAGAACAAATTGGTTTAACAGTATTAATAAAATATTTTTACAACCATATCAGATATTTTTTATTTTTGCAAATAATTACTGTAGAAACGCCATGGGCAATTTATTCAGCAAATTCACCCAAACCTTGAAAGGGCACAAGAACGTGCTCTTCATCATCGCAGCCGCCTTGCTGGTAGAACTTTTCTCGGCAGCCCAATATTACTTTGCCCACAACCTGCTTGAAAAGGAACTCGACAACCGTGCCGAGAGCGAACTGAGGATGAAGGCCATACTGATCAGGGGTATCCTCAACGTGATGGAGAAAACTGTCGGTGAGCACATTTGGGATATCAAGCGCAACATCGCCCTGCCTGACTCGATGTTCAACGTGGCCACAAGAATCATACAGAATACGCCCAAGGCAGAAGGCAGTTGTCTGGTATTCACGCCCGGATTCTACCCCTCTAAAGACAGACTCTTCGAGCCATACGCCTACAAGACCGGTAACGGCATCCAGGTGAAGGACCTCTGTGGTGACGACAGCGGCCACGACTACACCCGGCACCCTGCCTACAAGAAAATGGAGAAAGAACTGGAGCCCTTCTGGAGCGACCCCTACATAAATGTAACCGACTCGACGGAGATGGCGCTGACCACTTATTCGTATCCGCTGAAAGACAAGAACGACAAGCTCATAGCTATCTGCGGCCTCGACGTCTCACTCGAACAGATAGGTGACACGCTCAATGCACACCACATCTATCCATCTTCATTCAACCTGCTTCTGACCAATTCGGGTGAAATCATATCGGGTCCGTCAGAAAAACATCCGAAAAAACACGACATAAAGCAGGTGATAAGACTCATCAACGATAGCAACGTAAAACGCGTGACCAGCAATAGCGGCCATTCAAAATGCATCGTGTTCAAAAGCGAGGTTGACAATTCGGCAGGCTGTCTCTATTATGCCAACATGAAAGGAAATCCCAAATGGCAGTTGGCCGTGGTATGTTACGACAACGAGGTCTATGGCGACCTCTACCCAATGCGCCTGCAGTTTGGCTTACTGATGCTGCTCGGACTTGGTGTGCTGGGACTTATCATCCATCGCTTTGCCAACAACGAGCGCAAGCTTAACAAAGCCAGAATACAACAGGAACTGCTGGGTAGCGAACTACGCATTGCTCAGGAGATACAGATGGGTATGTTGCCGAAAGAAATCCAACCCTATGCTGACCGCAACGATCTGCAGATATTCGGTTCTCTGGTGCCTGCCAGGGAAGTGGGCGGCGACATCTATGACTTTTTCCTCCGCGATGAGAAACTGTTCTTCTGCATCGGCGACGTCAGCGGAAAAGGCGTTCCTTCGGCCATCGTCATGGCAGAGATTCACTCACAGTTCCGCATGGCATCGGTTCACGAGACCAATCCTGCACACATTATGCAGACGCTGAACACCGCCTCATGCGAAGGCAACGAGAAGAACATATTCGTCACCTTCTTCATCGGTGTGCTTGACCTGCCTACCGGACGGCTCCGCTACTGCAATGCCGGCCACGACATACCTTACATTCTCAAGGCGGATGGCGACCAGCAGGTCACTCCCCTACCCGTGGTATCGAATATTCCAATCGGCCTGTTCGACGACTTCGAATTCAAACCTCAAGAGGCAGTCCTGGATAAAGACTCCACGATCTTCCTCTACACCGATGGACTGACCGAGGCCAAGAACGTTCCCCACGAGCAATTCGGCATCAGCCGCATCGAAAAGGTTCTTGCAAAGGCCACACAGGCTACTCCCCAAGAAATGGTCGACAAGATGAGCCGCGAGGTGCACCAATTCATGGATGAGGAGGAACAGAGCGACGACCTGACGATGCTCGCCATCAAGTACACGCCCAAGAGAGACGAATACACCCACGAGGAAGAAATCACGCTGCAGAACGATATCAAGTACGTTGACCAGCTGAATGACTTCGTGGAATCAATCACCGACAAGTTGGGTATCAACACCTCAAAAGCCCACAATATCAAACTGGCTGTCGAAGAGGCAGTGGTGAACGTGATGGAATACGCCTATCCCGCAGGCACTACGGGCGACATTGATATTCAGGCCATGTACAATGACCGCAAGCTGAAGTTCGTCATCACCGACGCGGGTGTGGCATTCAACCCCACCAAGGCAACTTTGGCCGACACCACACTTACCGTGGAAGAACGCCCCGTGGGAGGTCTGGGACTGCTGCTCGTGAGAGAACTGATGGACTCCATCAACTATGAGCGCATCAACCACAAGAACACGCTCACACTCATCACCCACTATAAATCAAAGGAACAAGAATAAATATTTTCCCGAATTATAAACTAATAAAATAAAAGCATTATGGTAGCAACTATTCAAGAATTAGAAGACAAGTATCTGGCAACACTGAAAGGCGAGCTCAACACCGCCGCAGCCGTGGAAGTAGAAAATGTTTTGAAGCCCCTGTACAAGAGCGACGGGCGCGACGTGGAAATCGACTGCACCGAACTGGAGTACATTGCTTCCAGCGGCCTCCGCATTCTCATCAGCATCCTGAAGGGAGCCAAAGCTAACGGAAGCAAGGTGGTGTTGGATTCATCAACCTTTTCGAATTTGTATGAACCGTTTCCTTCTCCACACCTGCCTCTGTGGCATGGCTCTTATCTTTCCCGTCAGCCTATGCGCTCAGGAAAAAGATTCCCTTGGACAGTCGGTCCAGAAGGAGAACACGCTGAAGGTTGACCTGCAGATGCTCACCCACGGCGAAAATCGCAACGGAGGAGTGTCGCCGACGCCCGAAGACAACAAGTCGCAGTTCCTGATGAACCGTGAACGTCTCTTGATTGGCTATGAAAGGCCGGGACTCGAGACAAGGCTGAACATCCAGCACAGCGGTATTTGGGGGCAGTCGGGTAAGGGTGCGTTCAACGTATTTGAAGCTTGGGCAAAAATGAAAGCCAAAAACGGACTCTTCGCTCAAGTAGGACGTGTAGCACTGGCCTACGACGATGAGCGTATCATAGGTACCAACGACTGGGCCATGGCGTCGCTTTCTCACGACATTATTCGCGCAGGCTACGAGGGTAAAGGCCATAAGGCCCACCTTATACTGGCCTACAACCAGAATGCCGAATGCCTGACGCAAGGCGGCAATTACTATGCCAACGGTGCCCAGCCCTACAAGTCGATGATGACCGCATGGTATCACTACGACTTCCCCAAGATTCCCCTGGGTGCATCGCTGCTGTTCATGAACATCGGCATGCAGGGCGGTGAGAAAGACGACAACCCCCACTCCGAATACCAGCAGCTTCTCGGCGGATACCTGTCGTTTACCCCCAAACACTGGCGGATGGAGGGTTCCTACTACCATCAGCTGGGCAAGAATGAAGAAGGAATAAAGATCAACGCCTGGATGGCAAGCACGAAGGTTGACTGGAGCCCGACCGACAAATACGGAGTAGAGGCAGGTTTCGACTATATGAGCGGCGACAAGTGGTTTGCCGTTCCGCCTTCAGGATCGATTGGAGTGATACAGCACAAAGAGATCAAGGGATTCAACCCAATCTACGGTTCACACCATAAGTTCTACGGGGCCATGGACTTCTTCTACGTGAGTACCTATGTAAACGGATTCACGCCTGGCCTTCAGAACGCCTTCGCCGGCATCCACTTCCAGCCAATGAAAAGGTTGACGGTGAAAGCCGACTATCACTATCTGGCCACGGCCACGAAACTGCTCGACATGGACATGACACTCGGCCACCAGATAGGAGTTGAAGCCCGATACGTGTTCACAAAAGACATCAGGCTATCGGCTGGCTACTCGTTCATGACGGGTACAGAAACCATGGAAAAACTGAAACGAGCCAACGACAACGGAAGCCTGAGATGGGCTTGGTTCTCGCTCAGTATCTCTCCCCGGATTTTTGCCATTAAATGGTAATCCATAAAACTAATAAACCACAATTAAATAGAAAGTATTCAGAAAATGAAAAAAATAGCTCCATTATCAAAAGTTCAGTATGGCATCTATGTGGAATGCGCCAGCCGTATTGGAGAAATATGTTATAACCTGCCATACCTGTATGCGCTCGACAAATCGCTAGATGAGGAGCGGCTGCGCATCGCCGTTATCGACACCGTCAAAGCACACCCCACCCTGTTCACCCGCATCGAGCTCACCGACGACGGCGAGCCCGTGCAGGCCATCGATATGGACAACGAGAAATGGGAACTGGAAGTGGAAGACGTTGACGACATCGAGCAGACTGCCGCCCAGTTGGTGCGTCCATTTGACATCTATAACGACCGTTTGTTCCGCATCCATCTGCTGCGCGACGACAGCCATCTCTATCTCTTCATCGACTATCATCACCTCATCGTCGACGGCACTTCCATGAGCCTGCTGCTTCATGACATCAATGATGCCTACAACGGCAAGACCATCGAAGGAGAAGGTATGACGTTAGCCGATGTATGTGCTGAGGAAGAGGCATTGCGCCTGTCGCCTGCCTTCAAGGAAGCAAAGGAATGGTATGCCAAGAACTTCGATTGCGGCGACACCTTCACCCAGTTGCTACCCGACTGTGAAGAGTCTGAACTGAAGGAAGCCAGCCTGCTCCGCACGCTTTCCATCGAAATGAACCGCGTTGACCAGTTCTGCCAGCAGAATGGAATTTTCAAGAGCACGCTGTTCACTATGGCATACGCCTATCTGCTGGCCAAGTTCAACAACGAGCAGGAAGCACTTTTCAACACGGTCTACAACGGCCGAAAGACAAAGCAGCTCAATCACACCGTAGGTATGTTTGTGAAGACGCTTCCCGTCTATGCGAAGTTCACCGCCGAGACCTCTGTACTTGATTATATGAAAGCCGGACAGGAGCAGATGAGCGGATGCCGCCAGCACGATGTGTATTCGTTCAGCGACATCATGGAAGACCTGAAACTACAAAGCAACTCGATGTTTGCCTGGCATGGCATGCTGTTCTCCGACGACGAGATGGGCGGCAAGCCCATGAAAGCCAGTCGCATCGGCAACAGCACGCTCGACGCCTCGCTCTACCTGAAGACCTTTATCCTTAACGGCCATTATCAGGTAAAGGCCGAATATCACGCCAACGAGTATTCCGAAGAAATCATCGCCCAGTTCCTGGAGAGCTATGAGGCCATTGTCGAGGGATTCCTTTCTGCATCGTTGTTGAGTGATATCAGCATCTCTACTTCCACACAAGTGGTAACGCTCGACTCCTTCAACCAGACCGATGCCGACTACGACGACTCGCAGACCATCGTATCGCTCTTTGAGCGTCAGACAAAGCTGACTCCCCAGAACGTAGCTGTTGTCTACAAAGACCATAAATACACCTATGCCGAGGTGGATGCCATCAGCAACCGCATTGCTGCATTCGTCTTGTCAAAGGGCTTGAAGCTGGAAGACGTTGTTTCGGTGCTCATCCCCCGATGCGAATGGATGGCCATCGTATCGCTGGGCGTGCTGAAGGCCGGTTGTGCCTATCAGCCGTTAGATCCAAGCTATCCGAAGGAGCGTCTCAACTTCATGATGCAAGACGCTAACGCAAAACTGCTGATAGCCGATGAAGCGTTACGCCCCATCGTAGATGAGTATCAGGGTGAGGTGCTGCTGACGAAGGATATCCCACAGTTACCCCTTTCAGAAATCACCAACACCCAACACCCATCACCCAACACCCTCTTCATCCTGCTCTACACCTCAGGTTCCACGGGCATTCCCAAGGGTTGCCAGCTCACTCACGGCAACCTCGTGGCCTTCTGCAACTGGTATCAGCGCTTCTATGATCTGAAACCCGAGAGCAAGGTGGCTGCCTATGCCAGCTATGGCTTCGATGCCTGCATGATGGACATGTATCCCACGCTCACTAGCGGAGCATCGGTGCACATCATCCCTGAGGAAATCCGGCTCAACCTCATCGCTCTAAACGATTATTTCGAGCAGAATGGCATCACCCATTCGTTCATGACCACACAGGTGGGCTACCAGTTCGCCACAAGCATCGAGAACCATTCGCTGAAGTATCTCTCAACGGGTGGCGAGAAACTAGCTTCCCTCACACCTCCCACAGGCTATAAATTCTTCAATGCCTATGGTCCTACGGAGTGTACCATTTTCATCACGGTATATGGCGTTGAGCAGAAGATGAAGGAAATTCCCATCGGAAAGTCGCTCAACAACGTACGTCTCTATGTGGTTGATGCCCAAGGACATCGTTTACCCGTAGGTGCAGCCGGTGAACTTTGGGTTGCCGGACCACAGGTGAGCAGGGGCTATCTGAACCGTCCGGAGAAGACGGCTGAGGATTACATCACCAACCCCTTCACCACCGACGAAAAATACCAGCGCATCTACCGCACGGGCGACATCGTGCGTTTCCTGCCCGATGGCAACATCCAGTTTGTGGGACGACGCGACGGCCAGGTGAAGATTCGCGGCTTCCGCATCGAGCTCAAGGAGGTGGAGAGCATCATCCGCGAGTTCCCCGACATCAAGGATGCTACAGTTCAGGCTTTCGACGAGGATGGCGGAGGCAAGTTCATCGCGGCTTACATCGTCAGCGACCAGCAAATCGATATCGAGGCACTCAATCAGTTCATTCTCGACCAGAAGCCGCCTTACATGGTGCCCGCGGTAACGATGCAGATTGACGCTATCCCACTCAACCAAAACCAGAAGGTGAACAAGCGTGCGCTCCCGAAGCCTGAGAAGAAGGCAGCCGTTGTGGAAGAGTCGAATGTGCCCATGAATGTGCTGGAAGAGGAACTCCACGAG
>ONFE01000047.1 GCA_900316985.1 uncultured Prevotellaceae bacterium | reverse complement strand
CAAAGGTAAACCAAAAGTTTTGAATCTCCAAATTTTTAAGTGGGAATTTTAAAAGGTAAAAGTTAAGTTTTAGAATTTAGATTTTCAAACTTTAAATTCAAAAAGTGTGTATTCGTGATTTCAAATCACAAAGGTGAATTTAAGGGATAAAATCGTTACATTGCCTTTATTGAGAGATAATTTATCAAAAATCTGACTATGAATATGTTATTTACGAAAAACAAACCTAAACCGATGCATATATGCATTTTCAGGAAGTTGAATACCGGGTTTTCTGTTGTGAAAGATTCGGCATTTTAATGTAACTTACTGACTTTTAATGTTTTAAATAAACCAAAAAGGCGTGTATAAATATGAATTTTAATAATCGTGCCGATTGGTTTGGGTTTGCAAATGTATATTTGAAGGTTTTGTGTGCAATTTAGAATTGGACAATTTGGGGCTTTGATGCGTAAATTCAAATTCACTTCTTTAAACTTTTAAATTTCAAATTCGCAATTGCAAACTATAACAAATCCTAAAGCCGAATTCTTTTCGCCCGAAATTTCGAAAAATCGGCATTACTCAAATATTCTGAACGAGCGGTCGGGAAGCTTAAAAATACGCGAGTTTTGAGCGCCCGAATTAGGGGCAAACTCCCTGAAAACACGGGCGTTTAGAGCCATTTTTCACCTTCTGGAAAAACGAAAAAAGAGCTCAAAATAGAACGAAAAAAGTGTTTTTTTAGTGCAAAATGAAGAATACAAGCTCCTTCAAAAGGTCACCAACGGGGGTGCTGGGATTATCCAAACCTTTACTTTTGGCATCCGTTTCGCGAATCTTCTGAACAATCTGCATCGTCTTCATTCCTGAGTAGTTTCTCAACCCTGTCATATACTCTTTAGCTGCCCAGGGACTACGGAGGTCCAAAAACTGAGCTACGCCAGAATCCGTTTTTTGCGGCGCATAGTGGGCAAGCATCAGATTTTCGAAGAAATTGAAGAGCAACGGGATCAGCATGAAGGGACCACCCGACTTCGGATTGCTGTCAAAATATTTCAAAATACGGTTTGCTTTCAGAATATCGCGGTTGGCAATGGCCGAACGGAACTCGAATCCGTTGAAGTCCTTACTCACCCCTACTTGCTCTTCCACCACCTCAGGTGTGATTTGCCGACTGCCCTCGGGCATCGAAAGACACACCTTGTCGAGTTCGGAAGTAAGACGGCTGAGATCAGCGCCAATATGATCGGCCATCATCTGGCAGGATTTGACATCGATGGTGGCTCCGTGCTTCTTGAGATGCTCTAAGATAAAGGCAGGCAATTCGCGCTCATAGAGTTTTTTACTCTCGAAAACCACGCCTCCGGCATTCTGGGCCTTGGCGAGAATCTTCTTGCGCCCGTCAATCGTACCGTTCTTATAGGCCAGAACGAGCACGGTGGTAGGTTGCGGCTTCTCGAAATACTGCTCCAGCCGGTCCCAGTTCTTGATATTCTGAGCCTCTTTCACGATGACCACCTGGCGTTCGGCCATCATCGGGAAGCGGCGGGCCATGTCAGCCACCTGTCCTGATGTGACATCAACCCCGAAACAAACCGTCTGATTGAAGTCGCGCTCCTCTTCAGCAAGTGCGTTCTGGGCAATATAGTCCGTTATCTGGTCGATGAAGTAAGCCTCATCGCCCATCAGGATATAAACAGGGGCGTATTTGGCGGCCTTCAGGTCGTCCATAATGCCCTCGAAGGTTGCAGTCTGCCTCTTTTCTGCCATTCTTCTTCGATATTTCGAAATAAATATGTAACTTTGTCGGCTACAAAGGTACGATTAAGTGAGAACAAATGCAAAAGAAAGTTTGCTTTTTTTGCTTTGTCGAACGAAAGTACCTTATTTAAAGGTACAAAAATGAATTCATTAAACCTACCACCTTACGCCATAAAAATAACAGAACAGGACGGAAAACGGATGGTTTTCGACTCCTTGCGGCGGAAATACGTGGCACTGACACCCGAAGAATGGGTCAGGCAGCACTTCGTTCACTTCCTCATGGAGCACAAGGACTACCCTGCCGGACTATTGGCCAATGAGGTGGAGCTGAAGATTGGCGACAAGCGGCTACGGTGCGACTCCCTCCTCTATAATAAGGAGATGAAGCCGCAGATGATCATTGAATACAAGGCGCCGCATATCACGCTCACACAGAAGGTTTTTGACCAGATTTCGGCCTACAACCTGCTGTTGCACGTGGACTATCTCATCGTTTCCAACGGTCTGCAACACATCTGCTGCCGTATGGACTATACGAACAACACGTATCATTTCCTGAAGGAGATTCCTAACTACAAAGAATTATAAAGCAAGATGAAAACAGCCATCATGAAGAATATCATCACGGGCGTGGAGAAGAAAGTCCATCTTACGAAGGACCATCCCGCCGTGCAATGCGGCATTGCCGTTTGGGTGGATGACGAGGGGAAGGCCTATTTCCCTGAGGATGTGCCCAACCCGTTCTATGAACTGAGAGACGTTTGCGACGAGTGATGGAAAAGTTTATACGATTTCTGAAAGACTGGACGTTGCCTGTAGCCATTTTCGTGGGTACGGTGTGCTATCTTACCTGTTATTTCACCCCCGCCCTTGACCCCGTTAGTGACGTGATGGGGCCGTTCTTCGACGTATTCTTCCCCGTATGCGTGTTCCTCACGCTGCTCATCACGTTCTGCAAGGTGGATTTCCACCAGATGCTCCCCCATCGCTGGCAATTCGGTGTCTTGGGTGCCCAGCTGCTGCTGATTGCCCTAAACGTATGGATTATCCTGGAATTCTGCCATACCACAGAACAACGTATTCTCTGGGAAGGCGTACTTACGTGCGTCATTGCCCCATGCGCCTCGGCAGCTCCCGTGGTAACCAACAAACTGGGCGGCAACATCAATACGATTACCACCTTCACCATCATTTCCTCGCTGGCTTCTGCCCTGCTCATTCCGCTGGTGTTCCCCATGCTCGAGAAAGGCGTGGAAGTGACCTTCGTGGAGGCCTTCCTGGTGATTCTGCAGAAGGTGGCCATGATACTCGTTTTGCCGCTCATACTGGGCTATATCATCCGTCATTACCTGCATCGGCTGCACCGGTGGATAATCTCGAAGCCGAACCTGAGTTTCTACACGTGGGCCGTTTCGCTGAGCATTACCACGGGCATCACCGTAAAGAACATCGTGCATAGCAATGCCTCGCTTTCTTTGCTGCTGATGATTGCGCTCCTGTCGCTCATCATGTGCTTCCTGCAGTTCGGTATCGGGCGCGGCATCGGCAACCGCTTAGGCGAGCCGATATGCTCCGGACAGGCCATGTTCCAGAAGAATACGGCCCTGGCCATCTGGGTGAGCTATATGTACCTGAATCCCGTTGCATCGGTGGGTGCCGGCTGCTACGTATTGTGGCAGAACATCATCAACTCGCTTGAGCTCTGGATGGACAGGCGGAAAACTCTGTAGCCGCAGTTTCGGCCAAATTGAAGCCTTGTTTCCAAACTTCAGAAGCGATGCTTCCAGACTTCGGAAGCAAGCCTTCCGTCCATCAGAAGAAAAGGCCTCATAGGGAGAAAAACTTCCGCGTTTTTCAAGCGTTTCAGCGTTTCAGCGTTTCAGTCAGGTTTTTGAGATACAATTATTTCCAAACCCCTTACTTATAATATATAACTATTTAATTATTAATAAGTTATATAAATAAATAGGAGAATGTCATCCTCTCATAATCTAGCTGAAACGCTGAAACACTGAAACGCCTTGACGTTATATTTCACCTAAACAGCTGATTATCAACCATGTACAAAAGTTCAATTCAACACGTCAATAGATGAATTACCCGAAAAAAGGCAGAAAATGCATCGTATTTGGCCGCTCAATGCCCTTCAAACAGGCATAATTCCATCATTTCGGTGCTATTTTTGCACTTTCGCCACTATATCGGCTTTCTTTATGGAGCATTAAATGTGCGGAAAAAACACGAAATTCACAAAACAGAGCACCCATTTTGTGAATTTCGCATGATATAATGCCTGAAATGAATCAGTCTTTCAAGACATAACGGAGAATCAGCCAGCCGCCTACAATCTGCAGGAAGATGCCGGGATAGCCCAGCCAAATGTCCTGAAGGGCAGCCTGCAAAGAGCCTGTCATCGCCCATTCCACCAACATGCCTACGGCCTGATAGGCCACTACGGCCATGGTCACCGTCAGCAGGCTCACCTTCTGCGTCTTCTTGGCGATATAGGCAGCAGCCAGGGCCAAAAGGGTGCTCTTAACCAAGATAATGGGGAGCATTCCCGAAGCCGGCATTCCAAAGAGCAGATTGTTCACCAGCGGCGAAAGGACGGCCGTGAGCAATCCCACGGTGAAGCCATACTTATAAGCTGCTATCAGCGTGAAGAAATAGATGGGCAGCAGAATCAGTCCGCCTTGCGGAACGAGGTGGCACAACTGCGGCAGAGCAATGTTTCCAATCACGAAAGCGGCTGCCAAGAGATAGGTTTTCAGACTACCAAGCCCCAACTGATAAAGGGCGATGTTCTTTGAATTCGTCATATTGCTAAATTTTTTAAAGTTTTTAGGGTCTTTAGGGACATTAAGGTCCTTTGGATCCTTAGGGATTCAGAAAATTCTTGATTCGCTCATAGGCTTCCTCAGGGTCTGAAGTGGAGGCCGTCAGCTTCTCCACCGGACAGATGTCTGTGCCTGTACGATTGATGATATGCGGCTGCAGGGTGGCATAGGCGGTAGGAATACCTGCCTGCTGCAGAATATCAAGAGCCGGCTCACTAATGACGTAGGCAAAGACCTCGCGTACTCTACCCTTCACCATCAGCAGGGCGGCACCACGGCCAATCACACGGTCGGCAATCTGAGCACCATCAAGCACCTGAGGCTCCTCGGTGAGCAGCGTGAAGAGGTCGATGACTCCCTTACGATGAAACTCCCTGATTTCACCATCGGCAGCGCGCACTACCCCACGTACTTCCTCTCGTTGCAATAGACTCTTGAGATACTCCATAATCGTATTAGAAACTGATGTTCACACCTCCCATGAAGGTTGCTCTCGGCATCGGGAAGCCGGCGTTGATCTCATAGCGCTGAGCCAACAGGTTCTCCCCTTTCGCCCACAGGTCTACGTTCTTCATCAACTGATAGCCAACGGTGGCATTCAGCAGGAAGAAGCTCTCTTTCTCCTCGTTTGCGCCCACCTGGGTATAGAGATTCTGGATACTCATCAGGCCGGCATTTACGTTCCATTTGCCCTGATGCCATCCCAGACCGAGATAACTCTTGTGCTCAGGAGCTCCCAGCACGGCGTTCTTCATATGAAGCCATGAATGGTTGGCATTCAGGCTCCAATGGGCATCCAGCGCATAGGAAGCCTCCACTTCCAGGCCATAGTTTTCTACCTCGCCCGTGTTCACATTACGGGGTTTTCCATCGATTGGCATGGTCATAATCATATTATCGCCCTTCAGATAGAACAAGTTGATGCCGTAGGTCATTCCGTAATCAGCCAACTTTTGTTTCCAGGAGAGCTCATAGTTCATCAGGCGCTCGGGCTTCAATTCTTCATTTGAGGGCGGATAGAGGTACATCTCACGCATGGTGGGATTACGGAAGCCCTTGCTCACCATGGCCTTGATTTCTCCGGTCTCTATCGGACGGATGACCACACCACCCTGCGGGATCAGTTCCGTACCTGTCACGGAATGATTGTCCACGCGGAGACCGGCATCCACCGTAAGCCATGAAAGGATGTCCTGGCGGAAATCCACATATCCGGCAATCTCGTTACGATGGGAATGGGCGCTCTGCTTATTCTGCGTCTCCAGCACCTCGCCCGTTTCACGCGAAGTATAATAGGCACGGCCATAGATATGCTGATAGTCGAAGCCTACGGTCAGACGGTTGCCTTCAAAGAGATTGAAACTCTGATAGAGGCTCACGCCAGCCAATGCATCTTTCGAACGGAAATAGCGCGTCTGAGGCTGTTTTCCTTCGCCGTAGCCGTCGTTAATCTTATGGAAGCCGAAGTTATCATATACGCTGATGCGGCCGCTTGTACGATTATAATGGTTCTCCACGCCCAAAGCCACGGCCCCGCGCGTAATCCACTGGTCACCTTCATAGATGGGAGTATCCACCGTTCCGGGATTCGTGGCGTTGAAACGTGTCAGATTCCCGTCAAGGAAAGCATTCCAATGTTCGTTGAAATCATAACCGAGCTTCAGGTAACCGCCATATTGCTCAAAACCCATACGGGGGCGATGGTTGTCACTACGTCCGTATTGGGCAGCAACCGTACTGGAGAAATTACCCGAACGCACCTGATTGGAGATTTCAGCCTGAACCGTTCCCCAGGAGCCTGCACCCAGATTAATATTCGTACGCATGCCGTCTTGCTTCATGCCGCGCGTAACGATATTGATGACGCCACCCATCGCATTACTGCCGTAAAGCACGGAAGCAGGACCGCGGAGTACCTCTACGCGCTCAGCCATCATTGTCTGATAGCTGTCGCTGATGGGGTGGCCATAGACGCCCTGATATTGCGGATGACCGTCGATGAGCACCAACAATTGTCCGGCACCTCCGCTGATACCACGGAAATTGATTCCTCCGGCAGCACCGCCACTGACGCCGTAGCCCATCATGCCACGAGCCGTGGTGAAAAGGCTCGGCACCTGCTCCGTAAGCGTAGGCAGCATATTGGGGCGGAAATTCTCTGTGAGTTTTTCGCGGTTAATCACATTTACCGTCATAGGAAGGTGGCGCACATCGGTAGCCGTACGGGTACCTGTCACAACCACATTCTCAAGCGCAATGGCAGCCGTGTCGTTCTGAGCTTGAGCCACGCCAAAGGCTGTCGCCAAAAACGCCACCGAAAAGATTTTACTATACTTCATCATATTGATTGAGATCATATAACTTAAAAGTTGGTTACAAAGATAATACAATCCGGGCATTTATCCATAGAAAAAAGTTCGAATTTTATTACAATGTATCCATAAAGGTAAAAATACAAGACAAAAAAGGAACATCGTAGTTCCTGCTTCTTGAAAATAATACAAAAAACAGAGCCGCATCCTTTTGTTTGAATGCGGCCCTGCTTTATTAAATGGCTTAATCTATAGCCTTATATCAATCCACGGGGATGTCCTTGTTCACATTCTTGCAACCGATCAGCGCATAGTAGAACATGTAGGCCATAGCCAGCAGATAGACGAAATAGCTAGGCATGTAACCCATGATGTCAGCGAAGAAGTTCTGTACAACGGGCAATACGCCACCGCCTACAACCATCATCATAAAGATACCGCTGGCCTGGGCTGTGTATTTGCCGAGTCCTTCCGTAGCAAGGTTGAAGATGGAAGCCCACATCACCGAAGTGCAAAGACCTACAAGCACGAGCAGTAACACACTCAGCGGCACCATCACCGAATAGACCTCAAACTTCATGATGTCCAGGATAGGCATTGTCACCGTCACAGACTTCGGAATGAGGATGGCGGCAAGGATCAAACACATGCCGACAGCCGTCGTGGTCAGCATCATCTGACGGGAAGACACCTTACCGGCAATCGTTCCGGCCACCATTCGTCCGATAAGCATCAGCAGCCAGTACATGGCAGCCACCGCACCACCGATCGTGGCGGCATTGGCAATGGCTTCGGGATTCACCCATGCACCGTTTGCCGTTGTGTCGGAAAGATAGAAGTTCATACCACCGGGGATACCTACCTCAACACCTACATAGACGAAGATGGCTATCACACCCAGCAGCGTGTGGCGGAATGACCAGGGAGAGTGCTCGAACTTGGTTTCTGCCGTCACCTTACCCATCTCAGGATCCTCGATAGGAATGAAGTTCAGGATGATGAAGGCCAGGGCGAACACCGTCATGGCGATATACATCACGAGGTTCACGTCGGCCATCTGTGTGCTGGCAGTCACCGTACCGATGAGCGCACCCACGAGCATGGGGGTCAGCGTACCGGAAAGTGAGTTCAGCGTACCACCGATCATATTGAGTTGGTTACCACGGTTACCGCCGCCACCGAGCAGGTTGAGCATGGGGTTGACCACCGTATTGAGGATACAAACGGAGAAACCGGAGATGAATGCACCCAGCAGATACACACAGAATCCAGGGATACCACCTGAGAAACCGGAAAGATACTGGATCAGCACACCGAAGAAACCCACGGCAATACCGATGAGGGCGGTCTTCTTGTAGCCCACCTTGGTCAGCATCTTACCTGCAGGGATACCCATGAAGAGGTAAGCAAAGAAGTTCATGAAGTTACCCATGATACCGAGCACGTTGCTACCGCCGATTTCAGGCTGGTTCTTCCAGATGACGCCGATAGGTGCTCCCAGATTGGTAACGAACGAGATCATTGCATAAAGGAAGAACATCGTGACAATGGCGATGACACTTCCGTTTTGTTGTTTCTGGCTCATAATGATTTTAGATTTTTATTCGGTTGATAATTATTGATTCATTGATATGTTTTCATAGAAAAAACGAGAAAGGCACTGCCGGGGAATTAATCCTCAGCAGCGTCTTCTTCCTTCTTCTTGCGGATAGCGCGCTTACGCTTGGGCTTGTCGTCGGACTGAGGCTTGTCAATCTTCACGCCTGCCAGTTCCGGATCAATCAGGATACGGCCGCAATATTCGCATACGATAATCTTCTTGTGAATCTTAATGTCCAGTTGGCGCTGGGGCGGAATCTTGTTAAAGCAACCACCGCAAGCATCACGCTGTACATAGACGATACCCAGACCATTGCGGGCATTCTTGCGGATACGCTTGAAAGAACTGAGCAAACGTGACTCAATCTTCTGCTCCAGTTCACGGGCCTTGTCCTTCAGACGATCTTCCTCTGCACGGGTCTCATCCATGATCTCATCCAGTTCGTTCTTCTTCTCTTCGAGTGCCTGACGGCGATCAGCGATAATCTCCTGAGCCTGAGCCAGATCGGCCTTGCGCTCCTCGATACGGACGTTTGCCTCGCGAATCTTCTTCTGGCAGAGCTGGATTTCCAGTTCCTGGAACTCAATCTCCTTCGAGAGCGTGTCATACTCACGGTTGTTCTTCACATCGTTGAGCTGAGTCTTGTAACGCTCCACACTGGCTTCTGCATTGGCAATCTCACCGTTCTTCTGAGTGATGGCCGTCTTAAAGTCTTTAATCTCACCCTCAATCTTCTCCACACGTGTGGTCAGACCTTCAATCTCGTCCTCCAAGTCCTGTACTTCAAGAGGCAGTTCTCCGCGGAGAGCACGCTTCTCGTCGATACTTGAAAGAGTGGTCTGCAATTGGTAAAGGGCCTTCAGTTTCTCTTCAACTGACAAGTCTGTTGGATCTTTCTTTGCCATATTAATACTCTTTTAAATGATATAATTCGTTCTTAAAAATAATGTATCGGATTGGTATTCAATTTCGTGATGTGGCATCTCAGTTCCGGACAGTCACGCTTCAGGATTTCCTTCAGCAGTTCGCAGGTGAATTGCTCGCTCTGATAATGGCCGATAACGGCAATCTGAATCTCCTGCTCATGGCCGAAAAACTCATGGTAGCCCATCTCTCCCGTCACAAAGGCATCAGCACCGCCACGGATGGCATCGGCCAGACAGAACGAACCTGCTCCGCCACAGATGGCCACCTTGCGGATGGGGCGCTTCAGCAACTCGTTGGCCATCACGCATTCCACCTTGAAGCGCTTCTTCAGAAGCTGGATGAATTCGTCAGCCGCCATCGACTCAGGCAGTTCTGCGAAAAGAGGCATTGGAGAAGCTTTCAAGTCAAGGGCACTACCCTCTTCTCTCTTCTCAACATACGCCCCTATTTTTTCAGCCATCTTCCAGTTCACACCGCCCATGGCATTGTCCAGATTGGTGTGCATGGAAATAAGTGCCACGTTATTGACAATGGCCTTACGGACCGTTCTTTGTACCTGATTCTCATCGGTGAGATGCTTCAGCGGACGGAAAATCAGGGGATGATGGCTCACGATGAGATTACAGCCCAAGGCCACAGCCTCATCGACCACAGCCTCAGTCACGTCCAGACACAACAATGCCCCTGAAACTTCCTGCGAATCTGTCAATCCCAATTGCAAGCCGGCATTATCGTAGTCTTCCTGCAAGGGCAGAGGCGCGAAACGTTCAAGGGCATCCACCACTTCTCGTATTTTCATGCTACTGCATAATTTGTGTGCAAAATTAATAAAAAAGGGGCAAGGAGCAATATACCAAAGCTCTAGGCCCCCGTTTTTTGCAATTTTTTAACTTTCACTTACCTTTACTGATGTCTCCCACGACATTAGAGTTCTCGATGGTGGTTTCCGCTTTTTTCACTCTGACTTTCAGACTGCCAAGTATTAAAGGCCACTGCCGACATCCCGCCGACAGTGGCTTCATAATTAAAACCAGAGTATTTATAAAAAAAGTTATTACTTCTGCTCCTTCAGATTCTCAATGGCAGAATTGAAGAGCGTAAGAATCATATCATCCTTTGTAAGCGAAATCAGTTTCTCCACCTGTTCGGCCACCATGCCCCGCTCCGTATTGTTCAGTGCAGTGCAGTTTTTACAGAGTTCGTAGATCTTGGTGGCAAAGGCCGAAGCGGCTATGCCCTTGGGATTTTCCTGGAACTTCTTCCTATATATATCAAACTTGGTAAGCCATCCTGCAGAGGATGTGGCATGCTTGGCGGTCTGCTCGTTGGTCATCACGACAGAAACATCGGGAATGCTTATCATATCTGACGACAAGTCGGGGAAACTGAAATAGCGTGTTCCTGACTTCTGCCTTTGTGGCAGCGGAGCATAGGTCTTTATTAATCGTCCGGTGCCTTTCTCTTCATCCCACTCCACAACGTAGGCATAGCGGAAGTTACTGTCATTGCCGTCGGCAAAACAAAGTTGGATATAATTAGGATATTCAAACCCGATACGTACACCGTCACGATCGTTATACAGAATATTCCTCTGCTTGGCAACGTAATCCTCACTACAACCTGTTTCCCAGTTCTCCTGATAGGCCCTGTCACTGTCCTTGCGGATAGCCGCGCGGATATTGTCGAGCATTGAGGAGTTCCATTTTTCAGCCTTAAATGTATAGGCATCCATCATTCCTCTTTTTTGGTGGGTCACGGGATCACTGTCCTTGGCATGCGACTCAGAATAGGTGACACCCTTCTGTTTCAAAAAGTCGGCAAAGGCATTCTCTATATGTTCCTGTGCCGTAACTCCCAGTGGCAACAAGAACAGCGCAATAGCTGTAACTAAATAATATACGCTTTTCATAATCATATATTTTTTTAAGATGTTATACATTTCTAATCATAATTCCACACTTAAGGTCCCTTGACTCATGCCGACGAACTGGATGTTGCCGTCTTCCTGATAGACAGCCTGATAGCCACGAGCCTGCATTTCTGAGATAATGAGTTGTTCGCGTATCTGTTCTATCTCCTTATGAACGTTTTCCAATTGAGCCTTCAATTGAGCGTTTTCTGCCTCTAACTTTTTGAGAGCCACTTCCGGATCACCCTTGGAGGAATGAACTCCAGAACTTTTTTTTCGTCCATCACTCAATATGGGCCTTGGTCTGGATTGTAAAGAGCGTGAGACAGGAACGGCCTCAGAAACATTCTTCACCGTTTCATGCTTTACAGGTGGCTGCACTGTCATCGTTTTTACTTCAGTAACGGGAGGCTGTTCCGGACGGGGCCACAGACTGAATGTGAGAATACCGAGTATCGCAATGGATGCAGCAGCAAGCCATGGTTTGAGAAGTCTCTTCCTAGACATATTCACTGGTGGCATACCAGTATCGAAATAGGCAAACATCTTCTTGTAAGCAGCCCATTCTTTAGGAACGGCCGTATGCCGGAAATAGTTGGCTAATACGCTTTCCTCTTCAAGAGTTGACGTTCCGTTCATGAAACGCTCAAGCAACTGTGCTATATATTCTTTTGTATACTTCATCATCGGCTATACCTCCTTTTGATTTCTTCTAATAATGACCGGCGGGCTCTGGACAACAGTGTGCTTACAGAAGTCTCCGAGATACCCAGCCGTTGCGCTATATCTTGGGCCGAGAGCCTTTCCACTTGTCGCATATATAATATGGTATGCTGGGTGGTAGGCAACTGCTTAAGTTTCTGCATGAGCCATCTTTCATCTTCTGCTTCCTCAAGGGTTGTAGCAGGATTGGCATTTGTCTGCAAATGAAGGCTATGCCCCTCGTCCAGGCTTATCAACCGAACTTTCCGCAGATGGTCAATGGTCAGATTACGGGCCATCAGACTGGCAAGATTTCCCAATCGCGACACATCGCTCAAGTCCTCGTGCATCTGCCACAAGCGGAGCATCACCTCTTGGGCAATGTCCTCTGCCTCGGCCTCGCCTACTCCTTGAAAGCGACTAGATTGGTAGGCTTTCAAGCGCAGAGCCGAGGCAATTTGTTCAAATGCACTTTGTTCCATTGTGATAGTATATCGTATTGGGGATGCTTTTCCAAACATGTTTTAACATCTCTTATAAAAAAGGGAACATTCCTCACACCTTGTCTGGTATTACAAAGGTATGAAGAATGTTCTCTAAATGCAGCAAATATTGGCTGACATTTGTCTGGCTATTACATGTCAGTCGGTCATCTGACTGTCTTTCAAGAAATAAGAACGTCCGCGATCTGAAACGATTCGCATGCCGAAATGCTCCTCTACGATAGGTTTCAGACGGCGAATAAGCGTATAGAGTGTGTCGCTGGCATCGGGTTTCTTCGGCCACAGGGCATCGCAGATCTCCGTTTTCGAAAGCCGATGGTCAGGGGATTGAAGAAACATTTCCATCAACTGATGCTGCATAGGTGTCAGCCTGATGGGTTCTCCCGAAGCAGAAAGGAATTTCCCTTCCGCATAACGCCAACTTGCCTGTAATTTCCTGTGTTGCAATCTCCAGCAATAGCAAGCCCAGAGCAGCGTCAAAAACAGGAATCCGATGGCTGGCCGCTGGTCGGAAAGGGCCAAAATAGTTGCAGCAGAACACTCTGCCCTAGGGGTTAGTTTCCGTCCACGGGTATTAACAGCCAACGTGGCATGACCTTTCAAGGCCTGAATCTGCAGGTAACTGTTGAATGTGTGGATGGTATCGCTGCTGATGACATCGCTTTGCTGAGTCAGCATGGTCAGCGCAAGCGCATGGTTCATGTCGGCTTCCACGCGGTTCTCCGTAGTTCGGTAACTATGAAAGCCGGTAAAAAACGATGCAGAAAACAGGGCAACCAACACCCACACAGCATGTCTCTGTTTCATATCTGGATTTTTAGAAATAGCCTCGTTCTGCTTCCACACGGTCTTCCGTACGGTCATCAAGTTGCGGGAAGAAATCAATACCCGTACGGCGCTCCACCTCATCCACACTCATGGCATAGGAGAACATCTTACGCGATGCGGAAGCATTGGGATAGATAAAGCCGATGGCTTTGGGAGAGCCTTGGCCACGCAGACAGAGTACCACCTTGAAGAACTCGCGGGGCACCCACACCTTATTGCGTCCAATGGTGCGGATAGGAGTCTGCTGAGGAACAGGCCCACAAACGATATAGACGTCTCCGTATTTACGTGCCCAATTACGGCAGGCTATCTCCAGGTCATTCCATCCACCAGAATTAAGCGAATGTACCTGCGGACACATATTAGTGAAATAGAAAGTCTCCCGCATTGCCTGATGGTTCCACTTGTTGTCACCGGCAGGGCACATGTGACCACGGTCAAAACCGGAATTGAAATAATCGCTGTTCGTTGGCCCGTTCTTTACCTGATGGTCTTCCTGGAACATCTCCTGACTGCGATGCGATGAACCGCTGATGTGGTCTTTGGTGAGATGCCAAGCCACCCAGTTAGGAGTCTTCGTGGTGGAATTATAACTCACGGTGTAGCCCGTACGGTGAAGAATCTGCTCGGGAGTATTCTTCATCTTGCCGGGAATCTCCAACTTAACAGACTTGTTGTCACGTTGGCGAGCCGACGTTTCGTCTACGCCGCTATAGAACTCTTCAACTTGTTCCGTTGTCAACTCGTCTGCTTGCTTCTTGTTTCCGCAAGCCGACAGCAGCATTGCCGCAAAGGCTACAGTCAGGAATAATCTTGTCTTTCTCATATCGGTTGCGAAATTACATCTTTATTTCTAAACGACAAAGTTTATTTAGTTTTTTTGTACGTTCTTTCGCTTTAGAAAGCAAATACATTCACTTTCTCTTCGCTTAATCAGTTTTTATGCTAACTTTACGTTGCCCGCACCGTGAAGTTAGGCTGCATTCAGGAAAAAAACATAGCAAGTTTTGTTTTTTCCGTTCATTTACACTAACTTTGTAGCCATGAAAGAATGGAGAATGCCCGCCGAATGGGAACCGCAATCGTTCATCCAACTGACGTGGCCACATGCAAATACCGACTGGCTGCCGATATTAGATGAAATCACGGAGACTTACGTGGAAATGGCCGATGCCATCACCCTACGTGAGCCGTTACTCATCGTGCATCCACATCCGGAAGAGGTAAAATCGCTGCTGACCGCCAGAATCAGCGAGACACAGATGAAGCGCATTACCTATTTCCAATGCGAGACAAACGACACATGGGCGCGCGACCATGGGTTTATCAGTCTTGTTAAGAGGAGAGAGGAGAGAGGAGAGAGGAAAGAGGAAAGGCTACGGGTAGGCGAACTGAGTTCGGGAATGAGAGGAGAGATTTGCCTGCTGGATTTCTGCTTCAACGGATGGGGCGAGAAATTCGAGGCAAATCTTGATAATGCCATCAATGCGAAACTGTTCAACAGGTTGCCGTTCCACCGCAACTCACAATACGAAGATCATCTCAACTTCGTGCTCGAAGGCGGCTCCATTGAAAGCGATGGTGAAGGCACCATCTTCACAACTCGTTGCTGCCTTTTGGCTCCCCATCGCAACCAGCCGCTCAATGAAGCGGAAATAGAAAAAGAACTGATGAGTCGCCTCCATGCCAAACGTATTATCTGGCTTGATTGCGAGCCGATGCCAGGCGATGATACCGATGGCCATATCGATACGATTGTGCGTATTGCACCCGACAATACCTTATTATATAATAAGGACAAACAGCTGATGGAACAGTTGAAAGGATTGCGGACACTTGAAGGACAACCTTACCGGCTGCTTGAACTGCCACTCCCCTCACCTATCTACGACGAAGACGGGGAACAGCTGCCTGCCACCTATGCCAACTTCCTAATCCTGAATGGAGCGGTACTGGTGCCCACCTACAATCAGCCGGAAAACGATGCCAAGGCCATAAGCATCATCCAAAGTGCTTTCACCGACCGTGAGATGGTGCCCATTGACAGCCGCTCTATCATCAAGCAGCACGGAAGCATCCATTGCTGCACGATGCAATATCCGAAATAATGAAATATAATATAAATATGAGAACGTTAAAAATAGGCTTATTGCAACAGCACAATGTGGCTGACCGCACGGACAATATGATGCGATTGGCAAAAGGCATTGAAGACCTGGCCAAGCGTGGCGCACAACTCATCGTGCTCCAAGAGTTGCATAACTCGCTCTACTTCTGTCAGGTGGAGGACGTAAATAACTTCGATCTTGCCGAACCCATCCCCGGTCCTTCCACGGGATTCTACGGAGAACTGGCGAAGCAGTTCGGGGTTGTCATCGTAACCTCCCTGTTCGAGAAACGTGCTCCCGGTCTCTACCACAACACCGCCGTAGTCATTGAGAAAGACGGAAGCATCGCCGGCAAATACCGCAAAATGCACATTCCCGATGATCCCGCTTACTACGAGAAGTTCTATTTCACACCCGGAGACCTTGGTTTCCACCCCATCCAGACAAGCGTCGGAAAATTAGGTGTGCTTGTTTGCTGGGACCAATGGTATCCCGAGGCAGCGCGCCTGATGGCCCTTCAGGGAGCAGAGATTCTCATCTACCCCACCGCCATCGGCTATGCTGATGAAGACACACCCGATGAACAGCAGCGCCAGCGCGAAGCATGGACTACCGTGATGCGTGGGCATGCCGTTGCCAACGGACTCCCCGTCATTGCCGTCAACCGCGTGGGCTTTGAGCCTGACCCCAGCGAACAAACGCCGGGCATCAATTTCTGGGGTTCTTCCTTTGTTGCTGGTCCTCAGGGAGAACTCTTCTACCGGGCTTCAGAGAAAGAGGAGGAATCATTAGTGGTGGAACTCGACCTGGAACGTTCGGAGAACGTACGCCGCTGGTGGCCTTTCCTCCGAGACCGCCGTATTGACAACTACACCGAAATCACAAAGCGCTTCATCGATTGATGAAGCGCTTCGCTTTTATTCATGACGTTTTCCAAATTGCGGGTCAATCTTTATAAAATAGGTAACAATAAACGTTATCAGGCACAGGCACATCACGATGATGAAGAATGTGCGGTAGCCCACGGCATCCTTCAACCATCCCGAAACCATTCCGGGAAGCATCAGTCCCAAATAGCTGATACCCGTGCAGATGGCATAATGGGAAGTCTTGAATTCGCCTTGCGCAATGAAGAGCATATAGAGTGTGAGGGCCGTGAAGCCAAGTCCGTAACCGAATTGTTCCACAAAGATACAGATACTGATGAGAATCAGATTGGATGGCATCGCAAAACTCAGATAGACATAGACAATGTCGGGAAGCGTAATGGCACAGACGAAGGGCCACAGCCATTTCTTAAGTCCGTCTCGACTGGCAAGCATTCCACCCAGAATACCGCCGAGCATCA
>ONFE01000069.1 GCA_900316985.1 uncultured Prevotellaceae bacterium | reverse complement strand
ATCATCCTACTACTGCTCATAGCAGTGATGATATGGGTACTCATCAGTTTCGGCAGCTACCTGTATTCATTGGTAGCATCCATCTTCTGAACAATCATGTGCTACTTCCTGATAAATTCGGATGGGGTAACGCCAAAATGTTTCTTGAACTGGCGGGTGAAATGCTGGGGATAGTCGAAACCGAGACTTTCGGCAGTCTCAGAGATAGTGGCTCCGCTCATCAGGAGCTGTTGGGCACGTTGCATGATGAAGCGGCGGATATGGGAGGTGGCAGAGTCGCCCGTCAGTTCACGGATCAGGTCACCGAAATAGTTGGGAGAAAGGAACAGCTGCTGGGCACAGTATTTCACGGTGGGCAGCCCATGCTGTCGCTGGATGCCGTCGTCATAGTATTTCCGTAACAGCTGCTCGAAGCGTGGCAGCAGGTCGGAGTTAGTTGAAGTGGCAGACGTGGAGAGTTGGAGCGCATAATAGCGGGCTACGAGCTCCAGCACCTGCTCTATCTGCGAGGTGACGATGCGGAGGGTATGGCTGTCCTCATCGCGAAGCAGTTCCCTGCGAATCTCATCCAGCAGCGTTACGATGCTTTGCCTTTGCTCAAGTGTCAACAGCAGGGCCTCGCTGGTGGTATAGGAGAAGAAATGATAGTCGGCCATGCGACGGCCAAGTTCGGTGTTACGCAGCAATTCGGTATCAAATAGAAGTGCCCAGCCTTTGGTATGTATTTCCTCGCCCATATCTGTCTTGCCACCTATCTGGCCGGGGGCGACGCACATCAAGGCATGGCGATGCAGAACGTATTGAAGCTGACCGTAAGACAAATCTTCCAGTTCCTCATCACCGATAAACATACCATACACATCGTAGTTGTTGAGCGAATGGCGACAGTGCTCCAGCTCGTCGTAGTGGATGACTGAGACGAGCGGATGCAACTCTGGTGCACCGATGTATCGGGCATAGTCGTTGACGCGGTGAACTCTTAATATCTTCTCCATTTCGAGGGCAAAGGTACGAATAAGCGAGCGAAAAAGCGAATAAAATCTGCTAAATCCGTAAAATGGGTTGATATATCAGTAAATCGGTTAGCCTATGTATGACAAATTCGCCGTACCTTTGCACCCTGTAAACAGATCGCAAATCAAAAAGACAAGAAGACATGAGTAAGATTGCATTAGGAACCTGGGCCTGGGGCGCAGGAGCATTCGGCGGAGACGCCGTATTTGGGAGTAAGACTGACGTAGAGAACCTGAAGCCTGTGTTTGACGCAGCCATGAAAGCCGGGCTGAACCTCTGGGACACGGCTACCGTATATGGCATGGGTGAGTCGGAGAAGATTCTCGGAACCTTCGTGGCAGGCGTGAAGCGTGAGACGGTGGAGGTGTCAACCAAGTTTACCCCACAACTTGCCGAAGTTTATGACAACAGCGTGGAGAAGATGGCCAATGCCTCTATCGAGCGTATGGGCTGTGACTATATCGACATCTACTGGATTCACAACCCGATGGACGTGGAGCGCTGGACACCAGGACTGATTCCCCTGTTGCAGTCGGGAAAGGTGAAGCGCGTGGGTGTTTCCAACCACAACATTGCTGAAATCAGGCGTGCCAACGAGATTCTGGGCGAGGCAGGCTTCAAGGTGAGTGCCGTGCAGAACCACTTCTCGCTGCTCTACCGTTCGTCGGAGAAAGGCGGCGTGCTGGATTATTGCAAGGAGAACGGCATCGAGTTCTGGGCCTACATGGTGCTGGAACAGGGAGCCCTCTCTGGTAAATATAATAAGGAGAACCCGCTGCCAGCAGAGAGTGACCGCGGCAAGAAGTACAACCCCGTGCTGCCACAACTGGAGGCACTGACCAACGAGATGACCGCCATCGGACAGAAATATGGTGCATCATGCTCTCAGATTGGTATCGCGTGGGCCATCGCCAAGGGAACGCTGCCCATCATCGGAGCCACGAAGGAGCGTCACGTCGTAGAGGCTGCCGAGGCTGCCAAGATTCAGCTGACTGCTGAGGAAATCGCCAAACTCGAAGCCCTTGCCGATGCTACCGGCATCGATACCCGTGGCGGTTGGGAACACAGTATGGAGTAGCCCCCAGCCCCTCTCTAAATGGATGGGAGTAAATAGACTCAGGATGAAAAGGATTAGAACTATTTTATTTGCAACAATGATTGCAACTACGACAATGGCTCAGGGCGTGGTGGATGTGCACAGCCACATCATCACTCCTGAGTTCATCTCGTCACTTGAGAATGAGGGACGACTGATGGACGAGGGATTTCCTTTGCCAAAATACAATGTGGAGAGTCATCTGAAGTGGATGGATGAAGCAGGTGTCGAGACATCGGTTCTGACGTTGGCGGCACCGCAGCCTTCGTCTGCAGAAGTAGTGAGACAAACTAATGAGGCTGCTGCTCGTATCAAGCGCGAACATCCAGGGCGGTTCCTGTTTTGTGCAGCACTACCCCTACCCGATGTGAATGCTGCTATCCGCGAGGCCATCTATGCACTCGACACGCTGAAAGCCGACGGCATCAAATTGGCCACGAACGTCCGGAACAGCGAGAGCCATCAAGCTTGCCTGAATGGCCGAGTCGTGACGGACGAAGACGAAGTCAATGTTAGCGGGCAATACCTCGGAGCACCTGAACTCGACACACTTTTCTCCGTATTGAACGAGCGACGGGCAGTCATCATTCTGCACCCCCATCGGCCAGAACCCGTGAATCGCCAGGTGATGCAGCAGACGCCGCTTGCCATGCAGGAATACCTCTCAGAGACTACCCGTGCCGTAACAAACATGATTTCACGAAATGTATTGGCCCGCTACAATCATATCAAGGTGGTAGTGCCTCATTGCGGAGCCTATCTGCCACTGGCCGTACCTCGCATGAAGTCACTGACGCCCGTGATGCAGGCCAACAAGATGGTGGGCGAGA
Organism: uncultured Prevotellaceae bacterium; assembly: GCA_900316985.1. Lineage (GTDB taxonomy): Bacteria > Bacteroidota > Bacteroidia > Bacteroidales > Bacteroidaceae > Prevotella. The sequence goes on along the minus strand of ONFE01000069.1, from coordinate 20,932 downwards.
TTGACTACGAGGCCAACCTCCGAGCCCTCTACTACGATCTTGCAGGAACACACTCGCCTGAGGTCATCCGTATGATGCTCACCATCACCACGCCCGACCACTTGCTCTACGGCTCCGACTATCCCTACGTTGCCTCGCAGGTGCTCACACAGAGTCTTGCAAGGATGAAGCAATATCTATCTACAGAACCCGACCTTGCGCCATTTCGCGAGATGATTCTTTATAAAAATGCCAATGAATTATTTAAATAACAGATGTATATGAGAAAAATATTGTTTTTTGTTTGTGCCATGCTTACATGGCTCCATACAGACGTAACGGCAAAGACGCTTGTGTTCTCCATCACGGCAGCCCTGGCTGAAATCGAAGTCTATCCACAGCACCTCAAGGAGTATCTCGAATTTGCTAACGAGGTGGATCGTCTGAGTGTGGAACGGGAGCCGGGTGTCGTCTGCCTGTTTCCGATGCAGAGTGCTGAAGACTCCACCAGGATTCGCATCCTCGAAATCTATGCCTCCGAGGAAGCCTATCAGCAGCACCTGAAGACCGACCACTTCCAGAAATACAAGCAGGGCACGCTCCACATGGTTAAAGACCTGAAACTGCCTACAATGAAACCCCTCGACCCCGAGACAATGAAACTGATATTCAAAAAACAAAGATAATATGGACTACGTAAAACTTGGAAATTCAGACCTACGCGTGTCGCGCATCTGTCTGGGGTGCATGGGCTTCGGAGATCCAACCATCGGACAGCATTCATGGACGATTGGCGAGGAGCCGACACGTGAGATCATACGCCGTTCACTCGACCTCGGCGTGAACTTCTTTGATACGGCTATCGCCTATCAGTTGGGAACATCGGAACAGTATGTGGGACGGGCTTTGCGTGATATGGCAAAGCGTGACGATGTGGTGGTGGCAACGAAATTCCTGCCCCGTACCGACGAGGAAATCCAGCAGGGCATCGGTGGCCGTCAGCATGTGCTCAACAACATTGACCTGAGCCTGCAGCATCTGGGAATGGACTATGTAGATCTCTACATCTATCACATCTGGGACTACAAAACACCAGCCGAGGAGATTCTTGAAGGCATGAATGAGGCCGTCCGACAAGGCAAGGCCCGCTACATCGGCATTGCCAACGTCTATGCCTACCAGCTGGCCAAGATGAATGCGCTGGCAGAGAAACACGGCTGGGCAAAGTTCATCAGCGTGCAGAACCACTACAACCTGATTATGCGCGAGGAGGAGCGCGAGATGCAGCCCTTATGTCGTGAGGACAACATCGCACAGACACCCTATAGTGCTTTGGCTTCAGGAAAGCTGGCCAAGCGTCCGGGTGAAACCTCCAAGCGCCAGAAAGAAGATTCGTTCATGCACTTCAAGTATGATGCCACTGCCGGGCAGGACAATCTTGTGGTGGAGCGTGTCGTAGAACTGGCCGACCGCTATGGTGTGGAGATGACGCAGATCTCGCTGGCCTGGCTGTTGACCAAGGTAGAATCGCCCATTGTGGGAGCCACCAAACTGCACCACATCGAGGGAGCCGTGAAGTCACTCGACGTCCGTCTCTCTGCCGACGACATCCGCTACCTGGAAGAGCCTTACGTGCCGCACAACCTCTCAGGCGTAATGGCCGTCAACAAGCCCGTGATGAGCGAAGAACCCGTCTGGGCGGCAGCAGCATCAAGAAAGCCTGCGAAGACCTGAAAGCCACATATCCTAATGTCAATTGGAAAGAAGGCAAGTTGCTGAACCGTTCATCGAAAGATGACTTGAAGAAGTGGGTGGAGAATAACAAGTAGCAACTTTCACCATAGACACAACACATCATGTATGGCAGCAAAAAAGGTTCCCCTATTGCTGCCATTATTCTTAACCAGGCATACCCTCAGGTAGGTATCCATGACATAAGCATTCTTTTGCCGTCCAAAAGAAAGAGAAACAGAAAGGCCGCTATAGAAAAAGCAGGGTTTAGTTTATTCCCATATTAAATATCCACAACCTAAACTAAACCTATATAATTATTTATTACTTTTGCACAATCAAAGGAACAACAAATGATGCCATTGAAGCTGTTTGTGTAATCCCATACAATTTTGTTTAATTCATTAAATAAAAATAGGGAATTATTTGCAAGTTCATTAAACAATTTGTATCCTTGCCACCAGATTTATCAAGCGAATCAAGCACTTATGGTCATGACCCCGAAAACGAACACGTTTTCTTTTATCATGATAATTTTGAAGTCGACTTTTATATCCCTGACGCAGAACTTGCCATCCAGGTAAGTTACTCCCTTCGCGAAGAAGACACCCGAAAAGGTGAAACAGAAGCTCTTCAGAAACCCCCTCACCGTCTGCCTTGCTGCCGTCGGATCATCCTTACCTACGATGAAGAAGAAACCATCACCGATCAGCATGGCACCATCGAAGTCATCCCTGTTTGGAAGTGGTTACTGAACAAATAATAAAGGGACTATAGAGTATGAGGATTACATCTCGCTGAAAGATATTTATATGAGCTGCAAATGAAGCGAAAATGAAAGCCTACTATTATGTGGGCAGGGGGATGATGGGGTAAAATTTGCATTTCCTTTTGAAAAGATTTATCTTTGCTTGAAAAAGTGAATTTGTTGAGTTTTGACGGCCATCATAGAACCCTCGCTGTCGCAGGTGCTTTTTAAGCTGTACATATAGTTTTATGCTGATTAAGGGAATTTAAATGGCTTACGACCGGCGTCAAAATTTGGTAATCTTATCTATATCGACCGAGAAGCCAATGCTGAAGGAGGTGCCCGTCGTCAATGGTGAGAAATAATAATACGACTTCGGTTTGTAGTTGAAGAGGTTGTCAATGGCCATGTTCAGATGCAGACCTCGCCAGATGTGGTGCTGGAGCATCAGTTTCCATATGGTATAGCCATGATCAACGGAGGTGTCGCCCGACTGTGGCTTACCCTGGCTTCGGCCTGAGAGGGCTGCATCGAGGGCATAGTGTGGCGAGAACCGATGGTTGTAGCCTACCCGCCATGTCAGCGAGTGAGAACGGGGTTGTGAGAATTGCGAATAAATGACGTTGCCCGTCTCGTGCATCCACGAGTAATTGAGCTTGAGCGTCATGCCCCAGTCGAAGAAATGGGCCATGCTGGCATCCACACCCCAGACGGTCACACCGTCCTCGTTCCAGTAGAGTGCGCTTGGCATGCCCTGGTAGTCGCCGCCGTCGATGGTGGTGATGCGCTTGTCGAACACGTTGCAATAGCCCACGAGGGTGAAGTCGTAGCGCCCGTCGAGAATTCCGCTGTTACGGATGCGGTTAGTACGCTCGAGGGCAAGATTGAAGTTGTGGCTCTTCTCGGGCTTGAGGTCGGGATTGCCAATAATCATATAGCCCATGTTGCCCATGTCGAAGTGCATGAACATCTCTTTGAGCGTGGGTGCGCGGAAGCCGCTGGCATAGTTGGCGCGGAAGGTCATCCAGGGGAATTTGTAGACGATGGCGAGCCGCTCGGTGAGCGCACTCTGCGAGGAGGCCGAGAAGTGGTCGTAGCGCAAGCTGGCCACGACGTTCAGCCGCGGCGTGATGTTCCAGTCGAACTGCGCATAGCCGTCGATGTTGCTCTGCGAGTGGCTGGCGTTGTCTCGGAACTGATAGGTGGAGAGGTAGTCGTTCAGGTAGTCGGCTCCCAGGATGAGGATGTTGTTGCCGAACGTGTGGTGATAGAGGGCATGAGCCACGTGCTGGCGGTTGGAGTAGTCGTGGTCGTGGGTGCGTGTGCCGTCGGGCATATAGTTGGCCTTGTTGTACTGGTCGTAGGCATAGGACAGTTCCAGATGGCGGCCGTAGTCCCAACTGTAGCGCCCCTTGAGTCCTGCACTATATCCGTTGAAGTGATAGTCGTGCGTATCGCGTTCGCTGGTGCGGAAGAAGTAGCTGCCACGGCCAGTCATCGTCAGCCGGTCGGTGGCACGCCAGATGAGCCGTTGCTTCAGGTTATAGGTCTTCTGTCCATAGAGCCGGCTCAGGTTGGAGTCGTCGTTCAGCACCGATTCATCATAGGGCAGTCCCTGCGCCTTCTTCATCAGTTCGATGGCAATCTCCTCGGGCGTGTGCGCCTTGGGCAGGTCGATGGGATCGATCTTGGTGAGCTGGAAACTCGTCTGCGAGTTCCACTTCCTGTTATTGAACGAGAAGCTGGCTCCGTTGCGCCATTCATGCCCGAAGGTGCTGTAGCGCGAATGAGCATTTGCCGTCCAAGGCTCGAGGTTCTCGCGGCTGATGATGTTGACGACGCCTCCGACGGCATTCGAGCCGTAGAGTGCCGACGAGGCCCCCTTCACAATCTCTATGCGCCCGGCATTTTCAAGGCTCATGCGGCTGTAGTCGACGTTGTCCATCGTCTCGCCAGCCATGCGCTCGCCATCGACGAGGAAGAGCACGGCATTGCCGCCGAAGCCGCTCATGTTGAGCGATGTCTCCTGGCTCATGGCGAATCCGAACTCCAGCCCGGGAAGCTCCTGAATGAGTATATCCTGAATGTTGGTGGCATCGGTAATCTTGATGTCGTGAAGCGTAATGAGTCGCGTCACCACAGGGGCATCCTTCAGCGCCTTAGGGGTGTGCGAGGCCGTCACCACAACGGGCTCCAGTTCCACAGAGTCGCGGATGTTGTCCTGCGCAGACATACTGATAGCTGGCACAGCCAAAGCCATGCCAGCCAGAACAGAGGTCTTGATACGAACGTTCAGCACTTACTTTAGAGTTCCGGTAAAGGTGGTTGTCATGAGGAATGGCATGTTGCCATATTTCAATGAGTAAGTAGCCACCACTGTCTTGTCGTTAAATATGAGCGCGACGTTGCTCACGACATAGGCCTTCTCCTCGCCCTTGGCATTCTTCACGGTTCCGCTATAAGAGGCCAACTTACCCGTAATGGTGTTGCCGCTCTTGGCCAAAGGAATGTTCTTCACGACGAACGACGGGATGGTCATCATGCCCATGCCCCACTCGGGAACCGTCATATCGACTGATGTGTCTGAAACCTTGGTGATCTCGTAGGTCTTGGTCTCGTTCGACGACTCTTCGTTATCGACCATAATCACCTCATTACCTGTGTAAGAACCAGCCACCTGGGCGGCAACGGGAGCCTCCGGCTCATCATCGCTGCTGCACGAACTGGTACCAAGCACGGTTGCCAAAGATGCAATCAATGCGATTGTTAAACTCTTGATTTTCATTTTTTTCTTATCGAAGATTAAATAATATGTTTACTTTTTCAACTGCTGGGCAGAATAGTCGTACTCCGACCCGTATGCGCTATGAGGAATACTGAATACCAGCACCATGAACACGACTGCCGCACAGACTACCCACTTGTTGTACTTCCACTTCAACGTGGCCAGAGCAGCCAAGAAGAAGAGGAACGACAGCAGCGTCTTATTGTCAGTCAGGTCGGTTCCATAGGGGAATCCCGTCCACCAGGGACCGAAAGCGGCATGCTGGACGAGAGGTCCGAAGACGAAACCTCCCACGAACATGATGCCTACGGTAAGCTTCAGCCACTTAGCATAGTCCTTGCCCGTAACGACCAGCAGGAAGGTATAGACGGCCAGCAGCATGGCTCCGAACATGAGCAGGATGTGGGGAATCAGGATGCCTGCGGGCACGTCGTTGCGGAAACGAATCACGACTGGCTCATCCTTCAGATAGTCCTTGCCATCGACGGTGAGATAGTATTGTAGCTTTCCCGCAACGGGCTGAACGGGCAGAGCAGCCTGCCACTCACCATTCTTCAAACTGAAATCCACGCTGGTATATTCATCTGACGTCGGGAAACGGCGGTAATGCAAACTCATGGGCACGGAGGTCGTTTGGTCAGATTCTAACTCATGGGACTGGTCCTCGGGAATCGGAAGCTTCACGAGCACATCTTGTTGCACACCACTACGAGGCAACTTCATCTGATAACTCTCACCACGCAGTTCGACGGTCAACTTCTTAGGGTAAGTAGGTCCCGTCATGCGCTGATAGATGCTCAACACCAGCGTGATGACAACAACAAAAAACCAATACGCGAACTTTTTCATCTGACAGGAGGTGTTAAGTGAACTTGGAACACGATGACCTCTTCGCCACGAAGCACCTTCACGGGAATCGTAGTACCCGCCTTGAGCTCCGACAGGCGTTCCATATACTCGTTGATATCGTTGACGGCCTTACCGTCAATCTCTTGAATGATGTCGCCGCTACGGATGCCGGCATTATGGGCAGGCTTGCCAGCCACTACGATATCGGCCCGCAGACCGGGAATCGTACTGGCTCCCATCACATCGGGCATCAGTCCAAGGGTGACCTTAAACTTGGCATGCTTCATGGTCTGGGTGCTGGGCACATTGATGTAATCGGGCGTCTCGGGGAGAGCTGCCAGACGGGCTATGAGCTGCTTCGAGAAGTCGAGCGTCTGCTGCATACCGTCGTAATTCAACGTGGAAGGCACATCGGCAGGCGTGTGATACTCCATGTGACCGCCCGTCGTGAGGAAGAGCACGGGGATATCGGCTGCCACAAACGAAGCCTGATCGCTGGGACCATAACCGTCGGGAATGCAACTGACGTGCACGCCTGATTGCTGAGCCACCTCCTCGACCATCGCCTTGAAACCGCTGCTGGTGCCTGTTCCCGACACACTCATCGCATGGTCGCGCATACGGCCAACCATGTCCAAATTGACCATGGCCACGATACCTTTCAGACTGTCGGGGAGGTTGATGCGCCGAGCGTCGTCGTGCTTCATCCAGTCGAGGAAGAACTTTGAGCCTACAAGCCCCTGTTCCTCGGCTCCGAAGAAGGCGAAGATGATGCTACGCGGAGAGCCTGTCTTCTTGAAATGACGAGCCAACTGGAGTACAACAGCATCGCCGCTGGCATTGTCGTCGGCACCCGGATGAACGCCCAACGTGTCGGGACGGCGCGAGCCTGAGCCTTCTCCGCCCATGCCCAGATGGTCGTAATGCGAACCTACGACGATATACTCATTTTTCAGCCGCTTGTCCTTTCCGGGAATCACGGCGATGATGTTATGAGTGGTGCGTTTTTCGTTCTTCCCGTAAGTAAAGTCGTGATAATAACCAATTACCTTTTTGCCTTTGACAACGGGCTTGAGTTTCATGCTGCGCAGCTGGCTGACGATGAACTCAGAAGCGAGTGTATCGCCATGAGTAGCCGGATAGCGGCCACCCAGCTCCTGCGAAGCCAGATACTCCACAGTCTGCCGCATGTCGTCCTGCCGCTGGGCTTGCATCTGCAAACCCAAGGCTATAGCGAAGGACAAAAGCCATATTTTCTTAATCATGAACCCTGCATATTTTCAAATTCGGCTGCAAAGGTACGACAATATTTTCTATTCCGCAATCCTCATTTGTTATGATTTTTAAAAAACACAGGGATTATGACAGACTACAACAACGATAAGACTTTGACATGTCGCCCTTCAACGAGGATAGCGCCCTCCTGCTTGAGCTCATTCAGACACCGTTGCAACGAATATTTCTGGATACCGAAATAATCTGCCAGTTCCTGCCGGGAGAAAGGCAGAAGAACATCTTTCGACTGTTGAAGCCTGATTTGCTCCTCGAGATAATGCATCACCTTTTCCCGTACAGTCATGGAGAGCATGCGAACTTTCTTGGTCAGATGAGAAACAACATTTGAAAGTATCTTGATATAGTTCATCATCAGTCGCGGGTCATGGCTGAGAATCTTTTCAAGATCGGCAGGCATCAGACGAAAGAGGGTGGTATCAGCAGTAGCCTCGACGGTGACGGGGTATTGGTTATCTGAAGCAAAGAAAAAGGCTGGGGCAAGAAGTTTCCCCGACTGATGGACTGCCACCCTGATAATACGTCCGGAGGAAACCATCATGCTTGCCACCATCTCGCCGCTAATGATGATGTCGGCATATTGGCAAGCAGTACCTTCCATGGCATGAATATCACCCTTGTAACACCGTACGACCCTATAACGCACCATGTGCATCAGGTCGATAATCTCCGACTCCGTCAGCCCATTAAAAAGCGGGCATCGTCTCAGCCCCTGTAATGTATCAATGTCCATAAAGATATTTTAGTTAGGTAGGTCAAAGGTAAGGAAAAAGTGAGAACAAAACCGTAATTTAACAATTATTATATGGATGGGGTAACAGTTGTTGCCACCAGATATCCAAATAATGACTAATTTTGTAGCAAATTTGAATAATCTACGGATGAGCTGGAAGAAGATATTAGCACTAAAAGATAAATTCTCGTACAGGCAGAAAGTAGGTTTGCTGCTTGTGGCGGGTGTGGTATGCGGACTCGGCGGGTTGTTTATGTATCTGCTCAGGGCGCATACTTATTTTATTGGCGACAATCCGTCGGCATGCGTCAACTGCCACATCATGACACCCTACTACGCCACGTGGAGCCACTCTTCACACGGACGAATAGACAAGCAGTCCAATGGCGCCACGTGCAACGATTGTCATGTGCCCCACCAGAACTTGGCATTGAAGTATGGTTTCAAGGCGATGGACGGACTGAAGCACACAGCCTATTTCGTGATGCACTCAGAACGACAGGCTCCGATGGCCGAGACGCTGACGGGTCAGGTGGTAATGGACAACTGCATACGCTGTCACGAACAGCTGAACACGGAGTTTGTGAAGACGGGGCGCATGGGCTACATGAAGCAGCAGGCCCAAGGCGGCAAGGCGTGCTGGGACTGTCATCGTAATGTGCCCCACGGTGGCATGAACTCGCTGATGGCAACACCTGGAGCCGAGGGGGTGACTCCCCTACCCCCATCGCCTGTGCCGGGATGGCTTCAGAACATGATGAATTAAAATAAAAAAACGTAATATTATGGCAAAGCAACTAAAGAAATGGCAAGGCTGGGCACTCTTCGGAGGCTCAATGATTGTAGTGTTCTTGTTAGGGCTGCTCGTTTCTTCATTGATGGAACGCAGGGCCGAGGTGGTCAGCGTATTCAACAACAAACGCACCGTGTTTGAGGACTCGATAGTGGCTCAGAACGAGAAGTTCAAGGCCGACTATCCGCGTGAGTACGAGACATGGGCCATGACAGAGGACACCACGTTCAAGTCGAAGTACAACTCGTCGCAAGAGGTCGATGTGCTCGAACAGCGTCCGGAGATGGTGGTGCTGTGGGCTGGCTATGCCTTCTCGCGCCACTACAACACCCCTCGCGGACACAAGCATGCCTTAGAGGATATGCGCAAGATTCTGCGCACAGGCAATCCCGGCATTCAGATTACGCCCGACTCCATTGCCGGAGACATGCAACCGGCGACGTGCTGGACGTGTAAGGGTCCTGACGTGCCAAGAATGATGCGTGAGCTCAGCGCTTCGAAATCGGTCATGGACCCCGCTAACTTCTATGCCAAGAAGTGGAGCGAGCTGGGTGCCGAAGAGGTGAACCCCATCGGTTGTAGCGACTGCCACGATGCGCGCACGATGGACCTGCGTCCTGCCCGTCCTGCCCTCTACGAAGCTTTTGCCCGTCGGGGCCTGAACGTGAAAAATGCCACGCAACAGGAGATGCGCTCACTGGTGTGTGCCCAATGCCATGTGGAGTACTACTTCATCAAGCCTAACGACGAGAAGAATCCCGGCAAGGTCAACTACCTGGTGTTCCCGCACGACAAGGGGCTGACTTGCGAGGCTGCTGAGGCATATTACGACGAAATTGGTTTCTACGACTACATCCATCCGCTGTCGAAGACCAAAATTCTGAAGGCCCAGCATCCCGGTTGGGAGATGTCGCAACAAGGCATACATGCCCAGCGCGGCGTGTCGTGTGCTGACTGCCACATGCCCTATAAGCAAGAGGGCGGCGTGAAGTTCTCTGACCATCAGATACAATCTCCATTGGCCAAGATTGACCGCACTTGCCAGACCTGTCACCGTCAGGATGCAGAGGTGCTGCGCCAAAATGTGTATGAGCGCCAGGAGAAATGTAACGAGGTGCGCGCCCGTGCCGAGCAAGAGCTTGCCCGTGCCCACTTCGAGACAAAGTTCATCATCGACAAGGGTGCTACCGAAGCTGAGCTGGCTCCCATTCAGGCATTGCTCCGAAAGAGCCAGTGGCGTTGGGACTATGCCATCGCCTCTCATGGTGCCACCTTCCATGCACCGCAAGAGGTGGTGCGGCTACTCTCTCATTCGGTTGACTATGCCCAGCAGGCCCGCCTGCTTATTGCCCGCGTTGCCGCCAAGCATGGGCATACTGATGCCATCCCCGTGCCTGACTATAGTACCAAGGCAAAGGCTCAGGCTGCCATCGGTCTCGATATGAAGACGCTGAATGAGAACAAGAAACGCTTCCTACAGGAAATCGAACCCAAGTGGATTGAGGAAGCAAAGAAAAAAGGCAAATTAATTGAAATCTAAGATTTTTGTTGTAACTTTGCAGCAAATGTCTTTGGATATGTGGACTAAACCTTGGAATATGAAAGAAGGCTTCCTCATTGGAGGAGGCCTTATCATTGCAGGACTGGCACTTGAGTTGAGTGTCGGTCCTGTAGTGTGGGATGCGTTTGCTTGGCCTGCCAACGGGATTATATTGGCAGGACTCCTAGCTTTAATAGCACTCATATTTATATTAGGAAAGAAGGTGTATGCCTTCCTGTTCGTAAGTACTTACCAGGCGGCGATACCAGCATTGGTGTATGCCGTAGTGCTGACCATCATCATGGGACTCACCCGCCAGCTGAAAGATGGCACCTGGCTGAACAACATGCTGTCGTTCTGGCCCTTCGTGCTCACCTATGTGTATATGGCGGTCATTTTGGGAGTCATCATCCTACGCCGGCTGATGCACTTGAGTTCATGGAAGCGCGACGTGCCTTTCCTGCTGAACCATCTAGGCCTCTTTATAGCCCTTATTACCGCCACGCTTGGCAATGCCGACATGCAACGCGTAAAAATGATAACCGCCGTTGGTGAGCCTGAATGGCGGGCAATGACTCAGGAGGGGGCCGTCAAGGAAATGCCGATAGCCATTGAACTGAAGAAGTTTATTATGGAGACCTAGACGGGCAAGAACATCGAGACCACGGTTGACGTGAACAAGCCCTACGAGGTGGACGGTTGGAAAATCTATCAATACGGCTACGACACGCAGATGGGTGCCGAGAGTCAGATTTCTATTTTAGAGCTCGTCAGCGACCCCTGGTTGCCGTTGGTATATACGGGCATCTACATGATGCTGGCGGGAGCGGTTTGTATGTTTGTTATTGGAGGGAGGAGACGCGCATGAGTTGGGAGCAGTATATTTATTTCGCGATGGCAGCCATCCTGCTTTGGGCTATAGGATCATGGGCGGCATGGAAAGAAAAAACCGGCATTGCCTATACGGCAACCATCGTCGGACTGGTCGTTTTCTTCTCGTTTATTCTCTCCATGTGGATTATCTTGGAGCGCCCGCCGCTTCGCACAATGGGTGAGACACGCCTCTGGTATTCGTTCTTCCTGCCATTGGCGGGTATCATTGTCTATTCGCGATGGAAATACAAATGGATACTCACGTTTTCCACGATTCTTGCCTTGGTGTTCATCTGCGTGAACCTGTTCAAGCCTGAGATTCACGACAAGACACTGATGCCAGCCCTCCAGAGTCCTTGGTTCGCCCCTCACGTCATTGTCTATATGTTCGCATACGCCGTACTTGGTGCAGCTACGGTGATGGCCGTCTATCTGCTTTTCATCAAAAAGAAAACAACGGAAAACACTAATCAGCCCATTGCTGATGAAGAATCAGACATCACCGATAATCTCGTCTATGTAGGCCTTGCCTTCCTTACCATCGGCATGCTCTTCGGTGCTCTCTGGGCCAAGGAGGCATGGGGACACTACTGGTCGTGGGACCCCAAGGAGACGTGGGCGGCCATCACCTGGCTGTCCTATCTTGTCTATGTGCACTATCGTAACCTGCCACACCATCGTGAGCGCCTTGCTCTCTGGATACTCATCGTCTCTTTCGTCCTCTTGCAGATGTGCTGGTGGGGCATCAATTATCTGCCCTCTGCCCAAGGCACCAGCGTACACACCTATAGCATGAGCGAATAGGGGAAAAAAAGAGACAACGGGGAACTCTCAGAAATAGGAGTTCCCCGTTTGTCTGTCTGCGGGTCTGTAAAATGTGTTGTGATTTATACTAAATTAGTTAATTATGTTTTGCAATATGCTTGCTTAATCGTAATTTTGTAGCCAGAAATGTAACCGTTTTCAATCTATGAAAAGAAATATCTTATTAGCAGTAGCAGCACTTTTGCTCTCAACAGCTACGTGGGCACAAGGTGACGTTTACGACAGGTCCAATGACTATGAATGGCCTTCGGATCAGAAGGTGGTGGAGAAACTAAAAGAATGGCAAGACCTTAAGTTTGGGGTACTCTTCCATTGGGGAATTTACGCCGTGCCCGGCATTGTTGAAAGTTGGTCAATATGCGATGAAGGCTGGATAACCCGTGACACGACCATGACCTATCAGCAATATAAAGACTGGTACTGGGGTATGGCAGACAAGCTGAATCCCACGGATTTCAACCCTGAGCAGTGGGCCGATGTCATGCAACAGGCAGGAATGAAATACATGATCTTCACCACAAAGCATCACGACGGTTTCTGTATGTATGACTCAAAATACACAGACTTCACGATCACCCGGCATGCTTTCCGTGACCATCCGAAACGTGACGTGCTGAAGTATGTCTTGGATGCATTCCGCAACAAACAGTTCATGATCGGCACGTATTTCTCCAAACCCGACTGGCATTGCCAAGACTACTGGTGGGATGTATTTCCCACAAAACGGGGACGCAATGTGAACTACGACATCAAGCAATGGCCATGGCGATGGGAACGCTTTAAACAGTTCACCTACAACCAGATGGAAGAGATTCTCTCACGCTATGGGCAAGTTGACATCCTTTGGCTGGACGGCGGATGGGTTTGTAAAGAAAACAACCAGGATATTGACATGCCCCGCATCGCTCAAATGGCACGTAGTCACCAGCCTGGTCTTATCATGGTCGACAGAACAATCCGCGGACCTTACGAAAACTACCAGACACCCGAGAAAACGATCCCCGAAACCCAACTCAACTTCCCATGGGAAAGCTGTATTCCGCTGAGTGACGACTGGGGATGGGTACCACGTCCAAGATGGAAAAGTCCTGAAAAAGTCATCAGCACCTTGGTCGAAATCGTGGCAAAGGGAGGAAACCTGGTGCTCGGTGTCGGTCCTACGCCTCAGGGGCTCATACAACCCGAAGCCGTCACACGCCTGAATGCTATCGGAGAATGGCTGAAACAAAACGGCAAAGCTATTTACAACACCGTCACCACACCCATCTACAACGACGGGCAGGTATGGTTCACGGCTGACAAAGACGGGAAAACACGCTATGCCATCTATCTGCTTGATGAAGGCAAACGTTTGCCCATGATCATCAGTTGGAATCAGAACGTACCAAAGGGTAACGTAAGACTGTTGTCAACGGGTAAGAAACTGAAAACCAAGACTGTCAACGGTCGTACGGAAGTGACGCTGCCAAGGGGCTTAAAACAGCAGTCGGTGGCTTTGGAATTCAGTATTTAGATGCCTCTTCATTGAAAGGCAACGTCTTTTGCCCGCAGCTATTCCTTAACGAAATGGGGGTAGTCAGCTTCACCGAGATGAGGATTATAGCAGAATCCCTCATACGCAAAATTTTTCAGGCTCTCCGGGTTCTGCACGCGGTTCTCTATGACAAACCTTGTCATGGCTCCACGGCAGGTCTTTGCCCATACGGCCTGCATCTTCAGCTCTTGCCCTTTGCGCACATAGAACAAGGGCTGAACCACCCGAACGCACTCGCACACACGTTTCCATTCAAACAGATGCTGAAACTCTTCTGTTGCAAGATGAACAAGAATGCCGTCATCTGCCTTCACACTCTCTATCAAGACATCCGTCAGACGGGATTTCCAAAAGCCAAACATATTCTGCCCCTTCCCACTTGGCAGTTCAACGGCACCTTCCATCCGATACGGACGAATACCATCCAACGGACGCAGCAAGCCATAGAGAAATGAAGAAATCCATAAATGCTGCTGAGCGTAGTTCAGGTCCTTCTCACACAAAGTTTCCGCCTTCAGATGTTTATAGGCCTGACCGTGATAGGCAAGAATAGCAGGCAACTTTGACTTGTCCGCATCAAAGAATTGCTGGTAGCGGAGTTGATTTTGTCTGGCAATCTGCTGACTGCAACTTAACATCTTCGCAAGAGTCTCAGACGGATATTGCATCATGTCGCGCGCAAAAGCTTCCGCCTCTGTTTGGAAGAGAGGTACTGAAAGCGGTTGCAGCTCTGTTTTCTCGTGCATCGTTTTGGCACACGCAAGGAGTATCTGCATAGGCTGTTCTTCATTAACTCATAAATACAACACGAACCGTGTTCCATGACTTCCTTCACCGTCGTAGTCGGCTGTGAGTGAGAACTGGCAACACAGGTCGCTGGCTTTTTCCTCTTCAAGATGAACGGTCAGTTCTATCTCAATGGCCTGCCGTTCATGACTGAAACCAATGTTCCAAATGTGCTCGCCCACCACGGCATTCACCACCGCCCGGGCTTCATCCTGTAAGCGCCAGATGCTGTCCCAGTCAGTCATAATACTCGATTGCCAGTTCATCGCTGACGTTGAAATCATCATGGAAGCCGTCTTCATATTTGTAGATGATACGCAGGCCACGATAGGTTGAGGGGACTTTCAGCGATTCCAAAAGGTGCCATTTCGGTTTGCCGAAGTCGTACGATGAACGGTCAAGGATGATGCGGTTGGATACAAAGTCAAAATGGTAGTACCCACCACCGATGCATTGGTCGCCGGGCTTCAGCAAATCCTTATGCTGATTGACCATGCCGAGGCGGAATACGCCATCCATCGTAATTATAAACTTGGGGAGATTCATTTTCTTTATGCCAATATCTTCTCTGCCATCTGTTTTCCGGCATCAAAGGCCTTCTGCAAGTCCTGCTCCCAATGCTCGTCACGCCATTGGCGCTTGGCTTCCTCGGAGAAGCTGGCCAGTTCGAAGCGTTCGTAGTTCTTCACCTGATAGGTGTTGTAGGCAATGAGGTGCTCAGGCTCGCCGAGGGCGGTTTGGATGCAGTATTCCATCGAGCCGTAGCCCTGACTGTTATTCCTTTCGGGCGTTCCGTTCATGGTCTCCATCAGCACCACGGGCATCCGTTTTGGAGCCGTCAAACTGTAGTCGTTGTAGGAAAGCCAAGGAAAAGCCAAACGCTCCAGGAACGTGCGCATCTGACCTGTCACATCACCAAAATAAATCGGTGAACCGAGCACCAGCCCGTCAGCCTCGGCAATCTCTTCCAAAACAGGCGTCAGCGCATCCTTGAACTTACATACGTTCGAGGCCTTACCTTTTATCTTACAGGCCATACACGACATACAACCCTTGTAGTCGAGACCATAAAGGCGCACGGTTTTCACTTCAATCTTGTCGCTCACGGACGTTGCACCTTCGGCAAATTTCTGCAGCATCGAAGCCGTATTGAAATTCTTTCTCGGACCTCCGTCGATAACGATAATCTTCTTCATATTCCTATTATTTTATATATTTATCCTTTGGGTTGTAAACTATGGCGGTACTCACTTGGCGACTGCCCGAGATGCTTAGTGCAATAGCGGCTGAAATACGAGAGTGAGGTGAAATTCATACGGTCGGCAATCTGGGTGAGCGACAGGCGTTCATCATTCAGATAGTCTTTCAGGATGGGGATGGTGTGGCGGTCTATATATGAAGTAACGCTATGGCCCGTCACACGCTTGATGGTTGCCGAGAGGTATTTGGGCGAGACATTCAGGCGCTCGGCATAGTAGCCCACATCGCGCTCCGTCCGGCTGATGCCCGTGGCAAGCAAGGCCATGAGTTGCTTCACGATATAGGCCGTGCGGTCAGTATGCGCTTTGGTCGTTTCGTGCTGGGCATGCGCCTCAAAAATGTCGTACATCATCGTCAGACAAAGACTGCCCATCAGCTCACGATGGAACTGCAAATGGCCCTCACCCATACGGTCGCGCAGACGATGGAAATCATCAAGCAAGTGCCGGGCCTGCTCGTCGGTGAGTTTGATGACAGGATCCTGATTCAGCGAGATGCTGCCCCCAATGCTGTAGTTATTTGATGGCAACAAGTTCTGCAGGAACTTATAGTCGGCGGCAAACCATTCCACCTGCATGTCGGCATGGGCTGCCAGATTCTTCACCCTGTCGGGCATGGGAATCACCACCAGGTCGTTCCTAGCGATATGATAGCAATGTTCGTTGAACACAAAACTCCCCTCCCCCGCCTTGCAAAGCAGATGCATGCAAGTGTGGCTCAGCTCTCGGGCATTCATCCCGTAAAAGTCGGTGGAATAATGGAAATCAGTTTTCATATCGTAGTCTTTGGGTGCGAAGATAAACAATATTTTCCATAAAAAAGAACGTTTGTGGTAAAAAGTGAAAATCGTAACGCTTTTTGTGAAACTTATCTATCGAAAAATCGCCGTACCTTTGCGCCCAGTTAGGAACTGGTTGCGAAGATGCTCACGCTCGGCATAGCTCAAACATGTTTGGTTCTACGCTCACTTAATCGCATCTTTGCCCCATAAAATTAAAACAAATATGAACATCAAAAGTATCATCACAGCCGCTTTGGCATTGCTCGTATCCACGGCATGCAACGGCACAAAGCAACAACAAACGGAATCATCAACATCAAACGAGACAACAGTTATGGCAAAAGACGGAAAGGCATTGGTAGTGTTCTTCTCGCATGCGGGAGACAACTACGCGGTAGGAAACATCGAGGTGGGCAACACGAAGATCGTGGCCGACTATATCACGGAACTGACGGGTGCAGAGCAGTTCGAGATTGTTACCCACAAATACGACGGCATGGCCTATAATCCGCTCATCAAACTGGCACAGGAAGAAGCCAAGAATGGCGAACTGCCCGAGTATGAGGGCGACGTGGATTTAGCTCCCTACGACACCGTGTTCATCGGCGGTCCCGTATGGTGGGGCACCTATCCGCAGGTGATGTTTACCTTCTTCAAGAAGCACGCTAATGATTTGAAAGGCAAAACCGTCATTCCCTTTACCACCCATGAGGGCAGCGGACTGGCCAACTGTGTGGAAGACGTGAAAGCAGCCTTCCCGGGCGCCAACGTCCAGAAGGGTTTCAGCATTTATGGTCATGAGGTGCGTACGGAGAAAGGAAAGGTGGAGAAATGGATTAATGGATTGAAGTAATATGGAATACATTACATTATCAAACGGTGTTAAGATGCCGACATTGGGCTACGGCGTGTTTCTCGTGAGCTCTGATGAGTGTGAGCGTTGCGTGACGGATGCTTTGAGCGTAGGCTATCGCCTGATAGATACGGCACAGGCCTACCAGAATGAAGAGGGTGTGGGCAATGCCTGGCGCAAGAGTGGACTGAAGCGCGAGGATCTGTTCTTGGTGACGAAAGTATGGATATCCAATGCCGGTGAAGAGAAAGCAGCCAAGAGCATCGATGAGAGCCTGCGCAAGTTGCAGACGGAATATATCGACCTGCTGCTCATCCATCAGGCCTATGGCGACGTGTTCGGAACATGGCGGGCAATGGAGAAGGCTTATCGTGCAGGCAAGGTTCGTGCCATCGGTGTGAGCAATTTCCAGGCAGGCCGTTTCTTCGACTTCGCCCACTATGTGGACGTGAAGCCTATGGTCAACCAGCTGCAATGCAACACGCTCATCCAGCAGACGGGCATCGAGCCTATTCATACTGAATTCGGAACAAAGGTAATGGCCTGGGGCCCGCTTGGCGGACAGGGAGTCGACGGTATCGTAAAGAGCGAAACGCTTTCAGCCATCGGCGCCAAATATGGCAAGAGTGCAGCCCAGGTAGCCCTCCGTTGGCTCACCCAGCGCGGCATCGTGGCCATTCCCAAGTCGAGTCATAAGGAGCGCATGGCGCAAAACTTCGACATCTTCGACTTCACGCTTACCGATGAGGACATGGCTCAGATTGCCACGATGAACCAGCACGACACCGGCACCATCAACTTCGGCGACCCGCAATTTGTAAAGTATCTGATTCAAAACTACGGATGATTAAACAAGTATCGGTATTAGTAGGTGCAGGTAGTATCGGACAGGCGATTATCCGTCGTATATCGGCAGGTAAGCACATTGTGTTGGCAGACTACTCCATAGAGAATGCAAAACGAGCTGCAAAGACGCTGGAGGATGCAGGCTTTGAGTGCTCGACTATCAAGTGCGACCTTGGTTCAAAGGCTGACATTCTAAAGTTAGTGGAGTTTTCTACCAGAAAAGGCGAGGTGACAAACGTAGTGAATGCTGCTGGTGTATCGCCCTCACAGGCGCCTGTAGCAGAGATTCTTCGTGTTGACCTATTCGGAACAAGCGTATTGTTGGAGGAATTCGGCAAAGTGATTGGAGCAAAACGACGCATTGGCAACAACTCCCGTGGATGAACTGTTAGATTTGCCATTCCTAAAGGAAATCAACGACACGCTGAAAGCCTATCAATATTCAAAGCGTTGCAATGTGCTCCGTGTGATGTTCGAGGCTACCCGCTGGGGCCGTCGCGGAGCTACCATTAACTCTATTTCACCAGGCATCATCATCACGCCATTGGCCAATGATGAATTGCACGGCCCTCGCAAGGAAGGCTACCTGAAGATGATTGAGGGAATGCCAGCCCATCGTGCAGGAACACCTGATGAGGTAGGCGACCTTGCAGAGTTCCTGATGTCTTCTCGCGGACGTTTCATCAGCGGTGCTGACTTTTTGATTGATGGTGGCTGCACGGCTTCCTATTGGTATGGTGATTTGCAATACCTCAAAGCGACACACTAAAACCGTTTGCCGAGTCAACACGATTTCTTAAAAAATGATAAGTCCCGAGGCTGTATTGTACGGCTTTGGGATTTTTTTCGTAAATTTGCGAAAGCAATTAAACGCATTTAGTAACCATCTAATAACATACGATTATGAAAGAAAAAGTTTTACAGGCCATGCGCGAGGCTGGAAAGCCCGTATCGGCAGGAGATGTGACAAAGGCATTGGGTGCTGACCGCAAAGAGGTTGACAAGGCCTTCAATGAGTTGAAGAAAGAGGGGGCCATCGTGTCACCCGTCCGCTGCAAGTGGGAACCCGCCAAGTAATCCGTCTGCATGAATCGTAGTAAGGAAATCATTCGGACCAGTTGGATAGGCATTGTGGCAAACGTGCTGCTGGCTGGTTTCAAGGCCGCTGTGGGCGTGCTGTCCAGTTCGGTGGCCATCGTGATGGATGCCGTCAACAACCTCAGCGACGCGCTCTCGAGCGTCATCACCATCATCGGCACCAAACTCTCGCAGCGCCCTGCCGACCGCAAGCATCCTTTCGGTTTTGGCCGCATCGAGTATTTCAGCGCCATCATCATAGCCGTCATCGTGCTCTCGGCAGGTATCACCTCGCTCATCGAGTCGGTGAAGAAAATCTTCGACCCCACGGAACCCTCCTACTCCACCACAACACTCGTGGTCATCGTGGTGGCCATCGTGGTGAAGCTGGTGCTGGGCCAATACGTCAAGCGCAAAGGCCTTCAGCTGAAGAGCGATGCCCTGATAGCCTCCGGCTCGGATGCCCTGTTTGATGCTATCATCACCCTGGCCACGCTTGTCTCGGCAGGCATCATGCTGCTCTGGGGCGTATCGCTCGACGGCATTCTCGGCGCGCTCATTTCCCTCGTCATCATCAAGGCCGGTATCGAGATGCTCGCCTCGCCTGTCAACGAACTGCTGGGCATCAGCATTCCCGCCGAGCTCACCAGCGAAATCAAGAAAGAGGTGTCGGCCTTCGAGGGTGTTCATGGCGTGTACGACCTGATACTCCACAACTACGGTCCCGACGTGAAAATCGGCTCGCTCCACATCAATGTCTACGACACGATGTCGGCCCACGAAATCCATACCCTGACGCGCAAGATTTCCACCCACATGTATGACAAGCACGGCATCATCATGACCGTTGGCGTCTATGCCGTTGCCACGGGAGAGAACCGCCGCGCCGAATTGCAGACGAAAGTCATACAAGCCCTCACCGCCCACAAGGAGATTGTGCAGGTGCATGGTTTCCTCTATTCCGAGCCAGACCGTCTGCTCTCCGTCGATGTCGTTCCCGACCTTTCCGTCCACGACGATGGCGCCCTTGTCAGTCAGCTCACCGCCGAGCTCCAGCCATTGGTTCCCGACATGCAGGTATCGGTTGTGGTAGATCACAATTATAGCGAAATTTACGGAACCAATCTTTTTCGGTTTTATCATCGATTAAAACTATAGACTGTAGTTCTACAATATATCAAACATACTCAGAGTCCTTGGAATTTTGTTCGTTTCAATTTTCTTCTGAAGCGGTTTCAAATGGTATATATAGATGTCTTTTGCCACTCTTCTGTTTTCCGACATTGATTCAGACGATCCTTTTCTATCAAACAAAATAGATAGTTAGTTGATTATTAGTGTATTTTTATTTTGGGTGAGCTATGCCCTCGCTGTTTGCAACGAGATTCGCAAAGCGCTGAAGGGCCTAGTAGAGAAAAAAGTAATAACAAAAAGGCCGACTAATTCCAATTCCAATAATTCCAATTAAATAATGAGGGGTCAAAACCCCTTCTAAAGACTACATAACTTATTGATATATAGATAGTTATATATAAAATAGAGAGGTAGGATACCCTCAAATAAATAACTGGAATAACTGGAATTGGAATTGATGGCCGAAAGAAGAATATCTAACAAACTGATTTACAATGAAATACGATATCACT
>ONFE01000090.1 GCA_900316985.1 uncultured Prevotellaceae bacterium | reverse complement strand
AGTCCTGGAGCGCATCGTCCGGAGACTGGCCGTAGGTGTCGATTGAATCCGTCACCTCCTGCTCGAGGTTGTACTTCTTAGCCCTCTCGATGGCCTGCTCTCTGGTGTACCTCGACGCGGCCACATGCTCCAGGTGTCGCTTAACAAGCAACTCCTTGTACGGAATGATCTTCGGGAATCTCATATCAATCCTCCCATCAGTTTATTGTATTTTTCGATTTCTTCCGGCGTATGTGTTTCCATCAGATGTTTCATGATGTCACTGTTTATACCGCCCTGTCGTGGCTGCTGCCTGGTCCTGCCGATGAATGGCGGCACGTCCCTTGCAAGGCCTTCGTCCTGTTGGTTGTTAATCCATGCCAACCATCCATCGACCTTGTTCTGCAGGTCTGTCACAATTCTCTTGTTGAAGGCCGTGTCTTCCTTCTCATAGGCCTTTTCGGCTTCTCTGAGGGATGATACACAGGCCGCGAACATCTTCAGACTCCTAATCATCTGGCACCTCCTTTCGTCGTGGTTTTCTTATCGACAACAATGTCGAGCTTTTTCTTGAAGTATTCATGAATTGTGCCTGGTACGTTCTGAACCTTGCCCTTCTGGGCATCGTGGATGGTGTCCTTGATGAACAGCTCCACCTTATCGAGCAGCTTGGCATCTGAGGTGATTTTCCACCCCAATTCCTTGATGGCACGCTTTGGCCACTCTTTGTCGTAGGAGTTGCTCCAGTAGTACATCAGGGTGGAAACCATCCAGTCCAGACGTGAGCGGGCATCGGTAAACAACGATTCCTGCATTGGTTGTGGTTGTGGTGGCGGGATCTGCTTGTTTTCCTTCTTTACAACTGTGAAGTTGAATCCTATGACAACGGGCTTACCTGGGCGTGACTTGTCATAGCTCGGTTCATATTCGAAGCAGACATCACAGTCCCCGGCATCGAACAGTTCCTGCAGTTCATCTTTGGCAGGCTCGATAACGTACAAGATGAAATCCTTCATCAACTTGTATTTTTCTTTGTGAAGTTTTCCGTCACTGTCTCTGTATTCGTCGAGTTTAAGACGGAATTTCAGTTCCTTCACTGACAGTTCGAATGTTCCCTTCTTTTTCCACTGGCAACACCACTGATAGAAGGAAAACGTGTACTTGGACTTCGTGAATTTGAAGGCCATCCAAGGATTGAAACCCGTGTATTTGTCACGCTGCCCAAGCAGTTCCTTCACGATGTCCTCATGCTGCTTGATGTGCATACAGTCGGCATTCTTGTCCCATTTAACAGAGCCGATGATGTTGATACGCATCCAGTCCTCATCATCGTCTGGAGTGCCATAAATAAGGGCATTGTCGGCAAGTCGGTCGAAGGCTTTCTTAAATTCCTTTGGCGTTGGAATGTCAACCTTCCCATCCTTGCCGGTTACTGCCAGTTCTGAGCGGTGGATATCATAGACAAGCAATTCGCTCAGGGGAATCTGGCCGAAGAGGTCGATGTACTTCGTTTCTCTGATATCCATGCTGGGATATTTCGCAAGCCATGCGTCCACACGTTGATTGAAGATCTCGGCAATGCGGCAATATCCCCTTGCCATCAATATAGTCCAGTCCTTACGGCTCTCTGAGACCTTGTTGGACTGTTTGATTAAAGCCTTTTTCTTTGCCATAGTCAATCAAAAGTTAGATATCCTAAACTCGTAGTGATAGCACTCACCGAAAACGGAATCTTTGAAGGGAATCTCCTTGCAATAAGCCCCCTTCTCGTCGAAGATGGCTTCCAATTTGCGAATGATAAAGGCCTTCTTATCCTCGTCGAGGGTGGTGTAACTTTCCTCGTCACCATGCGTCGGGCCGTCCAGAATGAAGGTGGAACCGACGTAGACATCAACGTCGTGTTCCTCCCATCCGATTTCGTCACCTTCATCGGTGGTTATCATTCTTGAGGTGGTTGCCTTGTCCATGATAGGTTCTTCTCTCATTCTGAAGGATGTTCCGAAGATAGATCGTCCACCGAACACGTCTGTGAAATACGCTTCCACGTCCTTCAGGAACTTCTCGGAGTCCTCACAGCCACGATATTTCGGATAATCCTTCCGCACTGTCACTTCAATAACACCCTTTTCTGGTGAGCAAAGCTTCTCAACCCACAAAGGAGAGTTCAGGAAGTTCAGCCACATGCCGTCACTATCCTTTGTCCGAATGATGTAACGCTCATCGAGGTTGTCTAATGCGCGTATCTCTAACTCCTTTGTTCCAATCTCCGCATCGTTGCCGATGGGTGAAATCATTCTTCTGATGTTGTAGGTTAAATCCATAGTCATTCCTCCTTTCCGTTAATCAGTTCCTCGACATCGTGAGCCTTGACCCATCCGTCGGCCACATCATCGTCCTCGACCATGTTGTCTGCAGACAGATACTCCTGCAGGAGCCGTCTGGCATCCTCGATGTGCTTCCATGCCTCGATGGGGTCATCGTGGGCATTCAACTGTTGCGCTGCATAGAGGTGGCTCTCTGCTTCGCTGACCTTCGTGTAATCGTGACTGTACTGCTTCATAATTCAATCATTTAGGGGTTTCTGGGTGCAAAGATACAAATAAATAAGGAGAAAACAAAATAATTACTCCTTATTTAGCAAAGTTTAACCAAAATTTCTCCTTATTCGAGCCAAAATTTCTCCTTATTCGAGCCAAAATTTCTCCTTATTCAGCCAAAATTCCTCCTTATTTGACCTCGTAACCGTCTGATTTTCAAGCGGTCAAATGAGCGGAAATAAGTGCACAAAATATGCGTGAAAATATGCACAAATCGCGCGCGCGAGGATTTCGCGGAGAAAAGTGCTTTTTTTTGATGTTTAGGGGGTCGGGGGTACGCTTCGCTATCCCCTCCGTGCCATGCGGCTTGATGGTGCCCACCTGACGCGGAGAAAAGCACACCCCCGGCGAGGGGGTTGGGGGTGGCTGAGGTAAAAGGAAAGCTTTTTCCTGCGCGTTAAAATTTGTTAATTTCTACGCATTAACCTCGGTTCCTGGAGTGTGCCGCGAATCCAGAAGAAGCATTCCTTGCAGTTGACAATCGGCTCGTTGGTCGTGTAGTGCTTCGTCTCTCTCAGTTCACCTCCACAAACTGGACACTTCCCTTCCCGGATTAGATGCAGCGATTCCTCGGCAGTTCTGGGTGATGGCTGAGCGGACTGCGCCCGTAGCTGCTCCCTGAGCTGTGCGAGTTCCTGCAGGGCTTCGTCTCTCGCCTGTGTCAGATCTCTCGCATTTGTCTTACCCATCGCATTCTCTTCTTCTAACTGTTTTACCTTTTCAAGGTTAACCCGAAGATCGTCATTCTGGGTCTTGAAATGCCTGACTATCCACAACACGCTGGGCGCGAGTTTTCCTCGCACATCCTTAGGCATCTGACTTGCAAGTTCGTCGGCGAGTACTTCTAATTCCTGCCCGTGCCGACCATCAGAGAACTTGACGAATTTGGGCTTGTTATCTGTATCATTCATGGGTGCAAAGGTACAAATAAAAGTTGACCTTTCAAGGGTTTACTATGTTATATATTCTTAATGGCGTATAAGGGAGGGCTTGACCACGTTCCGCGCGCTCCACGTGACGGCTCTATCGAGCAGCCCTCTAACCGCCCTGATGGGCTTCATGGTGCTGGCCGCTATGGGGCTCAATCGCCGCCCCATGCCCTTGCTGATGTCGGCATCCGCATCGAGCAGACAGGCAGCACCAGAACGCCTAACTGTTAAAGATATCCAAAGAACTGCAGATATCCTCGCAGAAATTTGCACGTCTCGGTCAGAATCGTTAACTTTGCGGGCGTGTTATAGCTATTAACATAGCCTAATAAGTCATGCAAGCATGACAATTAGGCAAAGAGGGTTTACCACCCTCTCTTGACTCTCCCGTCCAGCCGTCTCGCGACGGCTACCGCACCGCCCGGATGGCGGCAACGAAAACGATTCTCGCTATGCCAAAGCAAATGCTCGAAATCAGCACGTCGAAGACCGTCGATAACGCTCTCGGCGATTACATTGGCCGCACCCGCAACAAGCAGGAGTGGACCAAAGAGGATTACGACTGGCAGAACAATAAGGGAACGCAGGGCAGACAGTACGGCGTGCGTGACTGGTCGCGTGCATCCCTTAACTTTGAAGTCGTAATAGGTAAACATGGTAAACCAGTCGTGCAGCCTATCGACCACGCCAAGCCATCTCTGCAGGAGCGATGGCAGCAGCGAATCGACGAAGGCTACAAGGCGGTTGTTCACACCAAGAAAGGTGATGTCCGGAAGCCCATCAAGAAAAGTGAAATCAAGATTGTGAAGATGGAACTGGGCGGCAACCGTGACCGCATGCATGAGTTGGCCTTCGACCGTAAGGTCAACCTCGGCAAACGCGGCATCGGTACCAATGGCGATGTGCATCGACGTGAGGACATCGAGCAGTGGGCGATTGACTGTTACAACCATCTGGCGAAGAAGTACGGTGCTGCCAACATCATCGACTTCGTAGTCCACCTCGACGAGACCAACCCCCACATTCACGTTACCCTGGTGCCTCTCACTCAGGACGGCAAATTGTCTTACACTGAGTTGTTCGGCGGTTCCCATGCGCAGGCCGTTGCAGCAGCCAAAGCCGACGGAACCAAGCCCAACTTCCAGAAGCAGATGTCCGAATACACAAAGCAACTGCATACGGACTTCTTCAATGATGTCGGGGCAAAGTGGGGGCTTGACCGAGGTGATGATATCAAGATCACCGGCAACACCCACAAGTCAACAGAAGAGAGCCTTCGGGAAAAGAATGCCATTGAAGAAGAGATTGCCCAGAAGGATGAGCAGCTGCAGCAGAAGAACAGCAGCGTCCTCACCCTCACCAACCGTCAGACGGAACTGCAGGGGAAGGTTGAGAATCTGGAGGAAGCAAGCCGGAGGGCAGACGAAACCTTGACAGCCAAAAACAAGCTACTGTCGAAGATGGGAGTCCAGATTGTGCGTCCGACGCTCGATATCGAGGACGAAAACGAGCGTCTGAAGGCTGAAAAGGAGAAAGCCCTTGCAGATGCCCGTGAAGAGAAAGAAAAGGCCGTAGCGGCCACAGAAAAGGCTAAAAAGGCTTATTCTGATGGAGTGTCGGCAGTGCTGAAGAAGGACATTGCCTACGACTCCAACGGAAAACAGATGCTGAAGAATGATGGTGTGACACCATGGACGAACGCAGAGATACGCACCTGGTACAGCAAGCAGCACAAGGAAGATGGCGAGAAAATCAAGGCTCTGACCGCTAAGACGGGCTTATTGAAGGGTCTTATTCTCCCCATCATCGAAGCCGCACTGGATGCCATCCGTTGGTTCTTCGCCTATCCCCACACCCTCAACTACGGGATTGACAAAGGCCGCGCCCAGACCATCAATGAAGCCCTGGGCATGGTCGAAGGTGCCGATGCCAGGAACGAACTCGGCAAAGCCCTCGTTGGCTATGCTGCATCCGGCTACCAGAATGCAAGCCACCTCACGATCGAGAAACTCGAGGATGAGGTAGCCATGATTGCTGCAGGCACCCACAAACATCTGGCACAAGGCCAGGGCGAATCCGTTGGCCTGCATAAGTAATATAGACAATCGTCTATAATTCACGCGACAAATATAGACTGGCATCTATTTTTTATAGGCGCCAGTCTATATTTTCTCGGTTTCATAGGGGTAGATATCCCAGTCCTGGAGCGCATCGTCCGGAGACTGGCCGTAGGTGTCGATTGAATCCGTCACCTCCTGCTCGAGGTTGTACTTCTTAGCCCTCTCGATGGCCTGCT
>ONFE01000134.1 GCA_900316985.1 uncultured Prevotellaceae bacterium | reverse complement strand
AAGGCCACACGCGATAGGTATTTCATATCGAAAATTGTTAGTTATTATCTGATTATTAACCAATTAGGTTGTAGGTGATAGTGTATCTGCGTGCAAAGATATGCAATTATTTTAAATTGCGCAAACGATTTCGTAATTTTTTTGTACAATATTGCGTTGCTGCGTACAAAATAATTACGATACGGTGTAATTTATGTTTTCTTAACTTAATAGCTGGCGGTACAGGGAATGCCGAGAGCGAGGACGCGGTCTCGGATGCAGTTGAGTTCTTCGGGAGTGGCTTTCTCCAGACCGTGCATGGGCGTCTCGCGGTCGATGGTGTAGATCATTACCTGTTGTGGGGCGATTTCTTTCAATGCTTCCAGCCAAGGACCTACGTATTCTTCGCCGGTGTTGTCGAAAGACCCTTGGCTCCCTCCCTTTGGGAGGGGTGGGGTGGGCTCTCCCTTTAGGAACATTGTTTGGATGATGACATGGCCATTAAAGCGCTTGAGGCCTTCGATGACCTGATCTACCTGATACCATTCGCCTTCGGGACGGTCCACCTTATATATATAGTCGGTATTGACGGTGTCGAGTTTCTGGATGTTGTTGTCCACCTTCATCAGGGCGTCATGGATTTTAGGACGATGGATGAGGGTGGCATTGGAGAGCACGGACACCTTGGCTTCGGGGAAATACTGGTTGCGCAACCGGATGGTGTCTTCGATAATTTCAGGGAAATGGGGATTGGCCGTAGGCTCGCCATTGCCTGCAAAGGTGAGCACATCGGGATGAGGACCGTTTGCTTTCATCTCCTTTAGTTTGGCTTCAAGGGCTGCTGCCACTTCTTCCCGTGTGGGCATCTTCTGTTTTGGACGGTGGTCAGCATTGAAACCGCATTCGCAATAAATGCAGTCGAAAGTGCATACCTTACCATCGGCAGGAAGGAGGTTGATGCCGAGTGAAACGCCGAGACGACGGCTGTGGACAGGCCCGAAGATGGGCGAAGGGTAGATAATGGTGCTCATATTGGGTGCAAAGATAGTAAAAAGGTAAAAAAGTAAAAAGGTAAAGATTTAAAAAGAAGGGTGGGGTTGTTAATTTTGATTAAAAAGCTTGCAAAAGGGGGATGCGATTTTGTATCTTTGCATTAATTTTAGGTATAATAGTGCCAGATTGTAATGGTTAAGAAAAAGAAAAAGACCCGCCGCCGTGGAGGTTTGCAGGTCGTGACATTATGTATAAGCACTGCCATGGTTCTCATTTTGCTGGGTATGGTGGTGTTCTCTGTGCTAACAGCACACAATCTTTCGAATTATGTGAAGGAGAACCTGACGGTGACTCTGATGCTCGCTGAGGATATGACGAATCCGGAGGCGCAGAAGTTGTGTGCCGATCTGAAGAAGAAGCATTATGTATATGGGCTGACGTATATCAGCAAGGAAGATGTATTGAAGGAACAGACGAAGGAACTAGGTGCTGATCCCAGTGAATTCGTGGGGACCAATCCTTTTGTTGGCAGTGTGGAACTGCAGTTGAAGGCCGATTATGCCAATAACGACTCGCTGGTTTGGATTGCCAAGGAACTGAAGAAGAATGCGCAGGTGACAGAGATTACCTATCCGCAGATGCTTATTGACTCGGTGAACAAGAATCTGCGGAAAATCAATATCGTACTGCTGATTCTGGCCGTATTGCTGGCCATTGTTTCCTTCTCGCTGATAAACAACAGTATCAAACTGAGTGTCTATGCGCGGAGGTTTACCATCAGGACGATGAAGCTGGTGGGTGCCTCATGGGGTTTTATCCGGCGGCCTTTCCTTAAACGGAGTGTTGTCATCGGACTGGTTGCCTCGCTGATAGCCTGTGCCGTCCTGGCCGGTGGCATCTATATGTTATGGTACTATGAGCACGAAGTGCTGACGGTGATCACGTGGCAGGTGATGCTGATTACGGCTGCCTCGGTCTTCATCTTCGGTCTGCTCATCACCCTGCTCTGTTCGTATGTCTCTGTGAACAAGTTCCTGAGAATGACGGCGGGAGAACTATATAAGATTTAAAAAAGTGAAGAGTGAAAAGTGAAGAATCTATCTTGGAACTTGAAACTTGGAATTTGAAACTAAAAAGAATTATGGAAGATAAGAAGAATTTGGCTTTTGGAAAGATGAATTTCATCTTGTTGGCTATTGGAATGGCTATCGTCATTCTGGGTTTTGTGCTGATGAGTAGCAGCGGTTCTACGGAGACGACGTATAATCCTGAGATTTTCTCAGCCCTGCATATCAAGGTAGCTCCCGTGGTGACCTTTCTGGGGTTTGTGAGTATTATCGCGGCCGTTGTCTATAAGCCGAAAGATGGACTTAACAATGAGGATGCCGGGAAATGACACTCCTTGAGACTATCATCATCGCTATCGTGGAGGGACTCACAGAGTTCCTTCCCGTCTCTTCCACCGGACATATGATCATCACCCAGAACCTGCTGGGTGTTACCGACCGTATGCAGGACGACCCCACCATG
>ONFE01000075.1 GCA_900316985.1 uncultured Prevotellaceae bacterium | reverse complement strand
TGCGACCGAACCCACAAGTTATTGACAAACTTTTCAAAGAACTGGTTTTATTTACATCCAGAGCCGCTTAGGCTTGGGAAAAAGTTAACGAACTATTGTTGGGTTTAATTGCTTCACTTTAAATGAAGGAGAGCCATTTCCGTGGGATATTACTTTATTTTCATTCATCACCCTTGTTAACATTGGTTTGGTAAGTTCAACTATCTTTCCCAAATTAGTCTTGTTATTAAAACGAAAGAAGTCATGATCAAGTATTTGCGTCTTGATGCAGAATATGGTGGATCCGGCCTTCAAGATACGGAAGGACTAGATGTTGATATTATGACCCTTCCTTTGAGTGATGCAACGGTTTACAAATTAAAAGCCTGGTTAAATCAGTATTGGTACGCTCTAACAAATACAAAGTCATTGTTGAACGATTATATTTCCTTAGATAAAGAGGGACTTGCGTTAAAACAAGACATCCATAAAGATTTACAAGCTCATGATCTGGATTATTTAGTCTTATATTGGTCAGAAGGGAGGGGGTGCTTTTTGAATGACAATGGAGAGCGTATTCGAGATACCAATGGGCTCTTGACGGAAGTCACCAAACAATAAGCATGGTTAACTACGATATTTACGTGTTTACAACACGACATATTTTGGCCAAAGAATCTCCCATTCTTCGGGTAATACATGATGAGGACGGAGATTGGCAATTCTTAAACGCTACCGACTCTTTGGTTGTAGGCGATGCAAGAATCGTTTCTTTGGGAGAAATCATCAGTCTTGACAATACTTTGTCCGAGGAAATATGTCTACCTAAGGGCAAACAGGCCGATCGTGATTTCGTTGGGGGAGCGTGGTCTATTTTAGATGTCTAGCCGCGTGGGTATAACCGGCTTATTCTGTGCACTTTAAACATATATCCCCTGATCGTTTAGACCAGGGGGTAAATTCGTGTTTTGCAGACAGTCAAACAGTTGCGCCCACGCGCTATTTCAGCTTGACATCAACTTTGTTGACTTTACTCTTTCGTTGAGCGACAGTCCCTTTCTTGGTAGGGGCCTTGACGGAGATGACGGGGCTGATGTTTTTGGGCTGGACGTCAATCATGGTGACGAGCTTCTCCAGCAGCGCGACACGGTTCTCTAGTGCGATGTAGTCTTTGCGGGGAATGGTTATCATGTCCGCTTCGGCGGGCGCTGCGGCCCTGTTTCCGTTTCCGGGTGTTACTTTCACTTTGAGTCCGCCTTCTCCATAGAGAAGGTAGGCCTCGTTGTACCCGAAGGTCTTTGCATATAGCTTAGCGGCCTTTTTCCCGAAGGCCCGCTTTCCGGAGATCTGGTTGGCTACGGCCTTTGGCTCTATGCCTAGCTGTGCGGCCGCCTTGGCCTGTGTGAGCCCCTGGAGCTTGAAGTCTGAGGCTACGTTCCGGCAAATCTCTTCTGACGAAGCGGGTCCGCTAAACATTACATTGTTGAAATCCTTGCTTCTCATAATGCAGCAAAGATATGGAGAATAAATCAAAAGAGCAAATTTTTTCCTAAAAGATTTAAAAGGATTCAAAAATTCTCAAATATTCTCAAAAAAAGAGAAAAAGTTCTTGGAAATTAAAAATGCTTTGTCTATTTTTGCAGCAGAGGGGTGAGAAGAGAAGGTCGGAAGCGAAGTTGAACCATTAAACCGTCAAGAGCCAAGAAGAACATTACAGAGTCCCGATCAGATGCAAAAGGGAGATGCGGTTGCAGCCACATCCCCCGAGCTATTAAAACACCGTTAGAGGGAAAAAGGCCGATGAAGGCCTGTGATGGTGTGTTTAATATCCGCAAAGATAGCTTGTGGAATCTGAAAAAGCAAACGAAGGCTGCTTGTAGTCCACTTATCATTACTTTTTTAAAAACACAAGTTATGAAACAGTTCTTTCTTGCCATCGTCCTGTCGATGGCGCTGATGTGCCCCATCTGGGCACAGGAGGGTGAGTCCGTGTATCAGCGCGGCGCCACCCAGCTGGAGAGCATTATGCCTCCCACTCCGGAGTCTTCATCCCGTGTGAAGTACGCCGATGTACCTTTTACGCACAGCCTCGGTGCCGCCGAGCTGGATATTCCTTTGTATACGCTGGAGGGCCGGGAACTGTCCATCCCCATTGGCCTTCATTACCGCAGCAACGGCATCAAGCTGGACGAGATGGCCGGTGTTGCGGGCCTGGGCTGGACCTTTGAGGCGGGCGGTTGTATCACGCGTAGCATCGTGTATATGCCGGATGAGTTTTCCACGGCAGAGTTCCACCATGAGATGCCGTCCGGGACGCTCCTTTCCCAGTTGGAAAACCAGACCAACAATACCGCCACCATGAACTATCTGCGCGACAATCTGTGGCGCAGGATAGATAGCAGCCTGGACCGCTACAGCTATAGCATTTGCGGCCTTAGTGGCACGTTTGTTATTATGGATGACCACAGCGTCCGACAGTTGAGTGGAGACGGGGTGTTGATAACACCCACATTCAACAGCAGTGGAGCGATAACCAAGTTTACCGTCACGGGGCCGGATGGGGCTAAGTATACCCTGTCAATAATTGAGACGACCACATATCGTGGCCTTCAGTCCAACCCCACACCTATGACCGGGCAGGCCGATGAATGGGAAGCGACCACCGCCTGGTACCTGACCGGCATTACCAGCCCCAGCGGTTTGGAAACAGCATCGTTCAGCTACTCTGATGGCGGCAGTTGGGAACGTAAGGTACAGTCCATTGCCCAGATTGCCACTTTTGACAAGACGGCCTCCACTCAGTCAGTGACAACGGGTTATGACGGGAGTTACGTCCGTTCCACCTACACCACGCAGGTTCTAACCAGCATTTCATTGAATGGTATGACAGCCACGTTCAGCTATGCTAATGTATCGGGTTATGACAATCACACGCCAACCTCATCCTGGACCCGTACGCCAAACTATCCCAAACGTCTGACCGGCATCACCGTTACTGACTGCAGTAATCAGGTATATGCGGTGACGGTGGGAACGGGAGTGTCCGCCTACGATGGCCGCGTCATCTTGAACAGTTTGGTAATTGCTCATCGTACCAACACGGCCGACGACCGCTGGGATTTTACTTACAAGACCAAGAACACCACGGTAAGCCGTTATTCCTGCGACTGGTATGGGTATTACAATGCCGAAAATGATGGGATTCCGGTTATTGGCCAGCCCACCCGTAACAACTTTTGCCCTTGGGTGATGGACGGCAGTTGGGGGACATTCAGCCTTACTTGGGGCACCCCGGATCCGACGGAGGCCGATTATATGAGTCTGTTGACGGCAAGCCATGATGGAGCCCAAACCTGCTTTACCTATGAGGGTAGTTATTATGGTTCGACGCCAATAGGTGTACGTGTCAAAGAGATCGAGGTTCGGGACAACGAGTCTACCCTTATCCGCAAGCGCAGCTTCACGTATGCTAATGGCACCATTGGAGGCACGTACTATCCTATGCTGGACCAGTACATGAATGTCGGAGCCAGCCAAGTCGTAACGAACGGCGGGCTTATCCACTACATCTGGTCGTTCAGTGTTCATGAGACGCCGGTGACCGACGGACCAACCCTGATGGAGACACAAGTTACATATGCGTCCGTTACGGAAGAAGAAACGGACGGAGTGGCCACAAACGGGGCCAAGACTGTATATACGTTCAACACTTTCGACATGCATCCCGATGGGACCAGTACGATCAGTCGTTTCCCCTCCGCATGGAGCGGAATATATGGCCCGGGCTCTTATGTCCCCACCCTGGACCCTTGGGATGGTGTGAGAAAGGGTTATGAGGAGAGCGGCCCCCGCGGCCCGGCGCTGCTTACCCGCAAGGATATCTATGCCTGGAACGGTGCGTCCCACCAGCTGGTAGAGCGTGAGAATTACACTTATAACTCGCCTATTTGTAATAATGTCCTGGTTGATTACAAGGTAACTCATGTGATGGTTCACTCAGCCTACGGAGAGGTGGGGAACCTCCAGTTTGGCGATATGTATCACTATCCCGTATATGCCAAGGAGTTCTATGTCAAGAAGCCTAAAAGCATCGTAAAAATTGGTTATCATTCCAACGGAAATGA
Source organism: uncultured Prevotellaceae bacterium (assembly GCA_900316985.1). Lineage (GTDB taxonomy): Bacteria > Bacteroidota > Bacteroidia > Bacteroidales > Bacteroidaceae > Prevotella. The sequence continues at coordinate 6,616 of ONFE01000075.1, read as the reverse complement.
TACCACAGCGGTGGACTATTCGTATGTGGGCAGGTCTGACCACAGCGTCCCCGTCCGTCTGTCCTCTATCATGAGAGGAGTGGATACTAAGATCCGTAACACCCGATTCATTTATCCGGACACCTATCCTAACGCTCCTTCCTGGGCGACAGCCCTGGTGTCGGCACATCGGTTGAGCACGCCCGTGCAGCGCCAGGAATGCCACAGTACGCTTCATTTTCATCCGTTTAACAGGAAGAAAGCCTCCGATTCTCGAGGCATCGGCGATATCATTGGGACGGTATGGAAGGAGGAAACGACGGAATATGCCACTTTTTTCATCAACCACGAAGCATACCTGCTTCCGAAGTATCGCATCGAAAAGACGGATGGCGTAGAGAGCTGGCGAGAGACGGTGAATAGCCGGGATAATCTGGGTAACGTTCAGTCTGTGAAGGAAAAGGGCCGACCGGAGACCGTCATCTTCTGGGGCTATGGCGGCCGGTATCCGGTGGCGGTGATTGAGAATGCGAGCTACTCGGACGTGAGCCTGCTACTAGGTAGCAGCTTCATACGTTACTATAACTCTTGGGATACGCCCGACAGTGGAGACATTGCAGCATTCAACGGCCTTCGTTCCGACCTTCCCGACGCGCACGTGACGGTGATGGAATGGCAGCCGGGAATAGGCATAAAAAAGATGACCGATCCCTCCGGGGTAGTGACCGAGTGGTCTTACGATGATGCGGGCCGGTTGCAGTACGTAAAAGACGCCAGCCAGAACACGCTGGATGCGTACGTGTACAACCTGTATAACAACGGCGGTGACGGCCGCTTGAGTGTACGTCATAAGCACTATCGGTCTGGCAGCGTCTATACGGATGACTTCAGCTACTGGAACACATTGGGCCAAAAGTTGGAAGATATTGCGGTGAGAGGCTCCGGCGATGGCCAGAAGGCCCTTGTGACGGCCTATGAAGGCGACTACCTGCTGCACGATGACGTGAAGACCTGGCTTCCTTACCCGGTAACGGGCACCAACGGAACATTTGTGAGCGGAGCAGCATCGGCCTCGGCCACCTATCACAACAGCACCAAAGCCTATAACCACAAAGGCTACGAGCAGTCGTCCCGAAATTGGGTCAAGACCACGGCGGTTCCCGGCTACGCCGGCGTACACGATAATACGGAGTCGGTGGAGTCGGTAACCGGATTCCCGAAACTCATCTGGACGGACGGTGTGGGCATTGAAGGCGCCAATGAGACCTATCGAAACAGGAACATCGTAGAAAAGCGCAGCGTGGATGCCGACGGCAGAAGACAGTCACAGTTCGTTCACCCGGAAGGGTGGCTCCTTGCTACCTCGTGGGGTTCGGCCACTCCGTCCTCGACAGATCCTGCGCCTACCTACTACGTGTATGACTTGTATGACAGGCTTCGTGCAGTGGTTGGTAGCGGCATCGCCCTCACGGATACCCTTAATATGTGGCGTTACAACTACGACGCAATGGACCGCTTGAGTTCCAAGGGCATCCCGGGCTCGGAGAGGGAGTACTACACCTACGACAACGAAGACAACGTGATCTCCATCCGCCAGGGAGACGAGCTTCGCGAGATGGAGTACAACGACTTTGGCCAGGTGACCAAGGTCTACCTCAAGAAGGGAACCGCGGAACGGGTGCTGATGGAAGAACATGAATACGGAACTGGTGGCCTGGAGACCTATGCCAAACTGGCCGAGGTGGACGGTGATGGCGCGGTTACCGGTTATGCCGAGACGGAGTACACCTACGACAGCAAGGCACGCCTGATATCGGCCGTCACGGAGGATGTGCTGGGTGGCACGTTAACGGAGAGCTATACATATAACTTCCCGGGAGATGTGACCAACCACACCACCAGCTATGCCCACGGCACTGTGACCGATGCCCTGTCCATAACCTACGACTACGACATCCGCGGCCGAATGGTAGAGAGCGTCTCTACGCTGAGCCTGGGTGGCTCCACTTCTTCCTCGGTCACCACGCAGTACTCCTATGATGCGCTCGGAAGGCCTTCCGGGCAAATCTCCACGGCCTCTGGAACAGGCGGGACCCTCAATAAGGTTACCGTTACCGACGGCTATACCCTGCAGGGTTGGCTTAGCAGCCATCAGGTGAAGAAGGGCACCCAGGCCCTGTTCACGGAAAGCCTGAAATACGACACTCCTTCCAGCACCTCCGGGGGTAACGCCCTCTATACGGGCCTCATTTCTGAGCGCAGCGACCAGTGGAAGTTCACCAGCTATGGGCAGGGAGTGACCACAACGGATGGTTACCGGTATGACAATGCTGGCCGGCTGACGTATGTGAAACGAGGCAGTGTGGAAAGCAATCTCTCCTATGATGCCAGAGGCAATGTCCTTACTGCAGAAGGAGACAGCTATACCTACAGTGGAGACCATGTCGCTACCTTTACGCCTTCCGGCCAGAGCGCCGTGTACTTTACCCACGACAGCCGCGGGCGCATGACTTACGACGGCATGGGTGGCGTAACCATTGACTATAATTACCTTAATCTTCCCCGAAAAATCAGTGGAACCGGCGGAACTTTGGCAAAATATTCCTATCTTGCAAGCGGAAGCAAGACCGGAGCGGAGAATGGAAGTGGAGCGGGCCTTGTGTACCGTGGCTCATTGATATACAAGAAGGCGTCCAATGGAACCCTGACGTTTGATGGGGCAAGCATTCCGGAAGGAAGGCTGCTCTCGGGAGCGACGAGACTGTATGTGACGGACCACCTGGGCAGCGTGAAGGCCGTAGTGAACGGTAACAACGGGAACCTCTATGAGGTGAACAACTACACCGTCTACGGAAAACGGAGCGCGAACAGCAGTGCCAGCAGTTACATAAGCACTGCACCCACCGGCGAGAAGTTCCGCCAGCACTTCACCGGCAAGGAAGACCAGGCTCCGGACTTCTCCGTCCCGTTCACGGACTTCGGTGCGCGACAGTACAGCCCGGCCCTCCGCCGCTGGCTGGCCCCCGACCCCCTGAGCGAGAAGTACTATGGAATCAGCCCCTATGCCTACTGTGCAGGAGATCCGGTGAATTTGGTGGATCCGGATGGACGTGTACCTCATGTTGTTATTGGTGCAGTTGTTGGTGCTTTAGTCAGTGGTGGGATTGCTCTATATGAGGGGAAATCAGGTATTGAGCTATGGGGTGCAGTTGCCGGCGGCGCCGTTGGTGGCGCACTTGCTGCGGCAACATCTGGCGCATCACTTGCTATGGGAGGAGGTGTTTTAGCAAGCTCAACCTGGGGCGTTGTTCTCTCAGAAGCGGCTGGTGGTTTAATTGGCGGGGCAGCCCAAAGCGTTACAGAACAAGCCATAAGTACTGGGAGCGTTGACGCAACAGAGGTCGCCATTGATAGTAGTGTAGGATTTGTAGCCGGCGCGGTTCTTGGAAAAGCCAAAACAGCTATTGAGAGAGTGGGTAAATCCATTCTGGGGAAAATAGAGGCCAAGTATGCGTCACCCTCTGTTAAAGCCACGATAGAAAAGGAAGTTACAAAGGAATTCAAGACGTTGGGAAAGCCTCTTGGACATTCAGGTAGAGCTAGAGCAAAAACTGAAGCTGCTTCTCGGATAAAAAATTTTGTTGAAGTGGAGTCTTCCATTGAAGGTGCTGCAGAAGAAACGGCTAAAAAAGGAACCGAAGTTATCATCAAGATAGGTGAATATGAAGTCGAAGAATGGCTTAACAAGTAAACAAGGACGTTGCTTCAACGTAACCGAGGGAATAAAATTTATTATGTTCCCTTTAGAGGTGATGATACCTGGAACTCTTATTCTTCTATGGCTTCTTCATTTTCCCCGTCATAGTAATACTATTGCTTACCGTGCGATTGGAATAGTTCAGTATGGTTGGATTGTTTATGCGGTTATAGCATTGTGGGCTTTGGTTTCAGGAGAATATAAGAAATCCTTATTAAGAATCGATGAAGAGGGTGTTTCCTTTTGTCAGGGAAAGTTATTTTACGAGTACGAGTGGCGTGAAGTGGAGTATGTTTATGAACAAAGAAAGTATATTTTTGTTCCATTATTAGGCATAAAAGTAAGCGATAGAGCAACACCCTTTATGATAAATATGGATGGTTATTTATCAACCCTTCTCCCTATCCGAATTGCGTTTCGTCACTTCTCAAAGGGGCAAACGATGTACTATACGAAGCGCCAATGGAAAGAGAGAGAACAAAGAAATGCGTCCACCGAATGAATTATTATCAAGAAGGCGACCGTGAAGGTCGCCTTCTCTAATTACCTGAATCTTCCCCGAAAAATCTGCGGGTCTTGTGTACCGTGGCTCATTGATATACAAGAAGGCGTCTGGTGGAACCCTGACGTTTGATGGGGCCAGCATTCCGGAAGGAAGGCTGCTCTCGGGAGCGACGAGACTGTATGTGACGGATCACCTGGGCAGCGTGAAGGCCGTAGTGAACGGCAATAACGGAAACCTCTATGAGGTGAACAACTATACCGTATATGGCAAACGGAGCGCGAACAGCAGCGCTAACAGCTACTTGAGTACAGCTCCCACTGGCGAGAAGTTCCGACAGCACTTCACCGGCAAGGAAGACCAGGGCCCGGACTTCGGCACGGTGTACACGGACTTCGGCGCGAGGCAGTACAGCCCGGCCCTCCGCCGTTGGATGGTTCCCGACCCCCTGAGCGAGAAGTACTACGGAATCAGCCCCTATGCCTACTGCGCAGGAGATCCGGTGAATCTGGTGGATAAGGATGGATGTGTTTTTACAGATCGCTCCTGGCAGTATATATCTAATTATATTGAAGATATTGTTGATAGGTATAATAAGGCAGAGCAGAAAAGAAAACAATATCAGTCACAACTTGACATGGGGGGGCTTTCTTTAAAACAGACGCAAAGACTGAACAGTAGAATAGCAGAGCAGATTAATATTATGTCTGAAATGATTATGGCTGGTATTGAAGTTTGGTCTTTGAGTAAATCTTCTCAACTATATGATGTTTTCCAAGATAAGTCTATTCAAAGCATTGCTGAACCGGGGACAGAATTATATGGCCTTACTAATTTTGATATTTATTCGGGGATGGTCCAGATTAGACTGAATGACACGAGCGTTGCAACCATTTCACATGAGCTAAAACACGCAATTCAATTTGAACAAGGAAAAACAGGTTTTGGGAGAAATGGAATGGGATCGATGCTTTTACATGATTATTCAGATGAGGAGGAAGCAATTAGGCGTGGCGCTTTTTTCGGCGGAGACTGTAGACCTTCCTCTTTTTATGACAATTATCCCAAAAAGGAGAGATCGCTATTACCTTATTTGAAACCTGAAATCTTACAAATGAAGGCTGATCAACACAATATCATATTTAGAATGCACGGAAGAACATATGTAGGGAGAGGGATATCGAAATAATAGTATTAAGAGTTTATTATTGTAAAAGAGGTATTGTGAGACAAATGGGGGAAGTGAAAGCTTGTTAATAATCAGTTTTGCTTTCCCCTTTTTAAATAATATACCATACAAGAACGTCATTATGAGAGACTTTAGGCTTCTATTTACCCTATCCCTTTTAACCATTATTGCTGTTTCTTGTTCGCCTCGGTCCTATCGAGTCGCTGCCCCCAATATTACGATTTTAAAAGAGAGTAGTAAATTAGTGGGGGATGTCTTTGGAAACCCAAATGACGAAAACGGTCATTATATTATTCTTAACTATACCATTCAAACTTATCTTTCCCATGAACGAACAGAAGAGGAAGTGGGATTATGGAGGCGGCGTGGGGATACTTTGTTTTTGGAACCTCAACTTCTAGTGAAATTATACGGTCAGAATCCTGGCCGTTTTCAGAATTGTATAGGAGAGCGCGTTCCTCGTCGTTATTTATTCTCTGGCAAATATGCGTATGATGTTACTGATTATGAATCGTGGCATATGAAAGATATTATGGATATTCCGGATTCTTTGTTAACAGAACATTTTTGGGAGACGACCAAGATGTTTAACGACGCAATAGATGAAACGCGAGAAGTAATGCTGATTATTCAAAGATAATTTCGGCGGCGGCGGGTAAAGAGGGGTGCCAGGGCGGCGATGACGCCGGGGAGGACAAACAATAGGATCAGCACCACGGCCAGGGAGCTGTTGCCCAGGCAGCGGAGGATGCCGGCAATCATGAAATCGGTCATGGTGAAGGCCATGATATAGAGCACGATGATGAGGATGAGGCCGGAGGTTAGGATGGAGTGCGACGCGCTCTCGAAGGCGCCCGCGATGGCGTCGGCCACCTATCATAGCAACAGCAAGGCGCGCCTGATATCGGCCGTCACGGAGGATGTGCTGGGTGGCACGTTAACGGAGAGCTATACATATAACTTCCCGGGAGGTGTGACCATTGACTATAATTACCTGAATCTCACCAGAAAAATCAGCGGAACAGGTGGAACGTTGGTAAAATATTCTTATCTTGCGAACGGAAGCAAGACCGGAGCGGAGAATGGAAGTGGTGCGGGTCTTGTGTACCGTGGCTCATTGATATACAAGAAGGCGTCTGGTGGAACCCTGACGTTTGATGGGGCCAGCATTCCGGAAGGAAGGCTGCTC
>ONFE01000052.1 GCA_900316985.1 uncultured Prevotellaceae bacterium | reverse complement strand
AAGAGGAGAGAGGAGAGAGGAGGGATTGAGGGTTGAAGGACGAAGTGATGGTATATCGGCTCCCATCAGCAGGGCGTTGGGGCAACGGCCCTTGGCCTTGCGGAGTCCCTTTCCTCTCAGGGGAACGGCAGAACGCAAACGGAGTACGCCGCCAATGGTGGAACGGACCGTGGCCTTCATCTTGAGTCCTTTACTTTCCGGTATAGAACTTTGTGACTTTGTGTCTTTGTGTTCCGTTAAACCAGTCCATTCCATATCCACTTCAAAGCCACCGCGGGCACGAAGACCTTTCACCTGACCCTCGTTCCATGCATCGGGAAGGGCGGGAAGCAGATGAACCGCTCCGTCATGACTTTGCAGGAGCATTTCGGCAATGCCTGCCGTTGCACCGAAGTTTCCGTCAATCTTCGGGATATTGGAAGGCAGCGCGCTCGGAAGGCAGCAGCCTCAGCATGTTCTGGATGATGCGGAAGGCATGGTTGCCATCCTGCATACGTGCCCAGAAGTTGATTTTCCAGCCCAGACTCCAGCCCGTGGCCATATCACCGCGTTGCTGCAGGGTGACGGCAGCAGCCTTGAAGAGCTCGGGATGGGTATAGGGGGATATCTGATTGCTGGGATAAAGTCCGTAGAGATGAGAGATATGACGATGCTCGTCCTTAGGATCATCACCGTCAATAAGCCATTCCTGCAACTGTCCATACTTTCCTACTTGCATAGGCGGCAACAGGGCAATGGCCTTCCGAAGGGAGTCTTGGAAAGCCTTGTCGGTATTCAGGATTTCTGCAGAACGCAAGGCCTGCGTCAAAGCATCGAAGACAATCTGATTATCCATCGTACAACCGGCCGTAATCGGTGTGTCCTTGCCCATGGGGCCATGCTCGGGACTCACAGAGGGAACGGTCACGAGCCAGCCGTATTGCGGATGAACCTGCATGAAATCAAGATAGAAAAGAGCTGCACCGCGCATTATGGGATACCACTGACGCAGGAACTCGCGGTCGCCGTTGAAGAGATAATGCTGCCACAAATGGGTCGTAAGCCAGGCTCCACCATGGGGGAACATACCCCAATATGCTCCGTCAACGGGTCCGGCAATGCGCCAGAGGTCAGTATTGTGGTGCGCCATCCAACCACGGCAGCCGTACATTTCACGGGCCGTAACGGCTCCCGTCTCACTCAAATCGCGTATTAAGGAGAACAGCGGACCGGTCGTTTCGGTGAGATTCGTCACCTCAGCAGGCCAGTAGTTCATCTCGGCATTGATGTTAATGGTGTATTTCGAATCCCACGGGGCATTCACCTTATCGTTCCAAACGCCCTGCAGATTGGCTGCCTGACCACCCTTTTGGGAAGAAGAGATAAGAAGATAGCGCCCGTAATTGAACATCAGCGCCACCATTCCCATGTCCTGACTGTCCTTGAAAGCAGCCAGACGGCGGTCGGTGGGCAACGTGGAATTGCCGGGAAGCGAAAGCTTTACCTTATTATATTGGGGCTGGTAAAGTGCTTCATGGCGAGCTAACAACTGTTCGAAGGAAAGTCCCTCTACTTTGCGTAAATAGTCGGCATTGCGCGCAGCAGCCTGTGCCGATACATCGTGATAGTTCACGAAATTGGTGGCTGCAGAAACCAACAACGTCACCGTGGTGGCCTTCTTTACAAGGAGCGAATCGCCCGAGGCCTGAACCTCGCCGTCGGCAAGTACCTTGGTGAGGCATTCGGCATAGACACGGCCTTTGATTCCTTCATGGTCAACGGGATCCACATGAGCCGTCAGCGTGTTTTCACTGGCTTCTGCCCTTGAAGGCAACGGACAATCATGCCGTAATGAGAAAGAAATCGCACCAGGTGTGGAAGCCGTGAGCTGCATCACCACGATGCCGTCGGCCATTGAGGCAAAAGTTTTCCGCTCGTAGCGGACACCCTGTTGTTCATAAACAACGGTGGAAAGGGCTTTCTCCAGGTTGAGTTCACGACGGTAATCCTTGACCGGAGCCTGTTGGTCGGCAAAGCGCAGACGCAGACTGCCCAAGGTGAGAAAGCGCATACCGTGAGGTCCCGTGATGAAATCCTTGTTGATAATATCCTCCGCCTCCTTTTCACGACCAGCGAAAATCAGTTGGCGCACTTCAGGCAGACGCTGCAAGGAACGCGGGCTATTGTTGTGATGGGGACCACCGCTCCAGAAAGACTCTTCATTGAGCTGCAGTTCCTCTACCGCCGTTCCGCCATAGACCATTGCCCCCATGTGGGAATTACCCAACGGGAGAGCTTCCAGCCATATTTTTGCAGGGCTGTCATACCACAAAGTATTCTCGTACCGCACGTCATCCTCCGTTGCGGCACAGTGAAGGGAAGGTAGCGCACAAAGGATAAGTACGCGTAGTAATTTTTTCAACATAGGGCTTTCATGTGATGAAACCTTTCACCAGAAAAGGTAAGCAGGATTTCTTTTGCAAAGATACTTATAATAGGCGGAAATTCCTTTTTTCAATGATACAAAAAACTTTTTCAAGGTCACAAAAGGCGGAAAATGTTATAAAAAGTAAGATACTTGATACAATAAAAGAACGCACGCACGTAAATATTTTGTATCTTTGCGGAGAAAATGCAAACGAGTTACATGAAAACTTGTTTTCAAATTGCCGATTGCGGCTTTTCTTCAACAGAATCATGAACAAAAAACTTATCTTTGGCATCGCAATGATGCTCTGCTGTACTAACCTTAGTGCACAAAACACAGCGCCCGTCACGAATATCCGCGGCGCCCAGTATCCTCAAATCACGACCGACCATCGTGGTGTGTTTCAACTCCGTGCCCCACAGGCACAAGAAGTCATCGTGGACATCGGTGGCAAGAAGTATCCCATGAGCAAGAACGCGGAAGGGATATGGACGGCAACGACCGACCCGCTGATGAGCGGCATTAACTACTATTTCATGTATGTGGATGGCGTGCAGATCAGCGATCCCGCTTCAGAGACATTCTACGGCTGCAGTCGGATGGCTTCGTGCATCGAAGTGCCTTACAACAACGACAACAGGTTCGAGCCTGCCGACGTGGCCCACGGTGAAACGGCCATGCGCCGCTATTACAGCAAGACACACCAAGCCTGGAGACGGATGTTCGTCTATCTCCCCCCTTCCTATCAGAAACAGAGCAGCCGCCAGTATCCTGTGCTCTATATCCTGCACGGCGGCGGTGAGGACGAACGCGGATGGGCCCTGCAGGGACGAACCGATATCATCCTCGAGAATCTGATAGCTCAGGGCAAGGCCGAAGAGTTCATCGTGGTCATGCCAGATGCCAACTGCCGTGACTTTGAGAAGGAACTGCTTCAGGAATGCATTCCCGTGGTGGAACAGAACTACCGCGTGCTGGCCGATGCCGACCATCGTGCCATGGCCGGATTGTCGATGGGCGGTCTCTATACGCTCAACACCACCATCAACCATCCCGAACTGTTCCGCTATGTTGGTGTCTTCAGCAGTGGCTGGTGGGCCAATACTCCCAAAGGCATGGAGAACACGATGGGCGCCGAGCAATACTACCAGAAACTGGCAGCACGCCCCGACTACTACAACCAGCAGTTCCGTGAATTCTATATCACCATGGGCGGGCAGGAGGATATTGCCTTCAACAACTGCCGCATCATGCGCGAACGCTTTGACAAGATAGGCATCAAACATACATATTTCGAGACTCCCGGCGGTCATACGTGGCCCGTTTGGCGTGAAAGCCTGTATCAGTTTGCCCAGCGCTTGTTCAAGGACAATGTGGAACTGGCTAACGGTGACAAAGCCAAGGATTATTACACGAAGCCCACTTCTGCCACCTCAAGCGTTGACGATCAGGGATTCATCCGCCGTTGGAGACTCCTGGAGCCTATCAGCAGGCCTGTCCGTTCAAACAATGTCTTTACCGACACTTATCTGCGTGAGGCTTTCAACACCCAGTATTTCAAGAACCAGATGACCATTCTGCCTAAAGACGGACAGAAGGTGAAAACCACCGTGGTTCAAGAGGTTGTTCCTCCTGGCTTCGGACGCGGTCCTATGGCACAACAGCCCCAAAAACCAGAATTCAAGACCGTCAACGAGACGCTCACTTGGCATGAGCTGGAGAGCAGCCGCTACAACGTGAAACTGTTCCGTTTCGGCGAAGAATACAAACAGCGCCTCTATGGCGTACTTTACTGGGCTGTGACCGTCGTCGACTGTCCGGAAGACATGACCGTACGCCTGGCTGTAGGAAGTAATTCCTCTTCCATGTGGTGGGTGAACGGCAAGGAAGCCTTGTTGATGTCGGGTGACCGCCGTATGGTAGTTGATGACTGCAGCAGTCCGCTTCTCACACTGAAGAAGGGCCAGAACATCATTCGCGGAGCCATCATCAACGGTCCGGGTATGAGTGACTTCTGCATCCGCCTGCTCGACGAGAAAGGAAAACCCGTGAAGAATATTACAATCAGATAAAAAAGACCCTCCCCTGCCCTCCCTAAGGGAGGGAGCAATTACTAATTAAGCTATATTAAGAAACCATTTAAAATCCATTTGCAATGAATATCATAAATAAAATACAAATTAATACCAAAAGGATTCTAGCAGTAATCGCCCTCCCCCTCTTAGGGGGAGTTGGAGAGGGTCTCGCACAGACGGGCAAGCCCTTCATTCACGATCCATCGACCATCCAGGAATGTGATGGCAAATACTATACTTTCGGCACCGGACAAGGCGGTCTGATTTCTGAGGACGGCTGGACTTGGGACGGCGGTGGTGTACGCCCCGGTGGCGGTGCAGCTCCCGATATGCTGAAAATCGGCGACCGTTATCTTGTGGCCTACGGTGCTACGGGTGGCGGACTTGGCGGCGGCCATAACGGCCGCATCCTCACGATGTGGAACAAGACCCTTGATCCCAAATCCCCGGATTTCAAATATTCAGACCCCATTGAGGTGGCTTCCACGGATGGCAATGAAGACTGTGATGCCATTGACCCCGGACTGTTGCTCGATCCCACTACGGGTCGTCTGTGGCTGAGCTATGGAACCTATTTTGGCTATATCCGTCTGGTGGAACTTGATCCCAAGACCGGAAAGCGCGTGGAAGGCAATGAAGCTATCAATATCGGTATCGACTGCGAAGCCTCCGACCTGATCTACCGCAATGGCTGGTATTATCTGCTGGGTACTCACGGCACCTGCTGCGACGGTGTGAACTCCACCTATAACATTGTGGTGGGACGCTCACGCAAAGTGACAGGTCCCTATATAGATAATGTGGGACGCTCCATGCTCGAAGGTGGCGGAAAGATGGTGATTGCCGCCCACGACCGAGTAGTAGGTCCCGGTCACTTCGGCCGCTGGATTGAGGAAGAAGGCGTGGAAAAGATGTCGTGCCACTTCGAAGGTGACTTCGACCAGGAAGGTATGAGTGTGCTGGGTATCCGCCCGCTGTTGTGGAAAAACGACTGGCCGGTGGCCGGCGAAGCCTTTAAGGAAGGTGTCTACGAGATTGAGTCAGAGCGCCGTGGCTATGCCTTGGAAATGGCTGTTGACTTCGTACGCATCAACCAACCCCGCCGTTGGTTCCGCCGTGATACGACCAGAACTCCCGAGCCTGTTTTGATGCAGACCCTTCAGGATGTGGAAAAAGCATGGCCCAAGGGCGATGTTCCCGTGCGCTGCGGTGACTATATGGTACGTCCTCATCAGCAGTGGGCCATTACGGCAGCACCGAATGCCGGCGGTTATCTGGGACAGCCATACTATCGCATCTCCATTGCTGGTACAGACCGTTCACTGACGGCCACAGCCAGCCGTGAAGTCATTGCGCAGGACGGTTTCACAGGAGCCGATGAACAACTCTGGCGTATCGACCAACTCACCGACGGCACGTTCCGCATTATGCCCAAAAAGGTGCCTGGTTGCGACAAGCCTTTGGCACTGGTGTCTGTCAGCGACAGCAACCCGACGCTTGCGGAGTTTGATTTCAACAGCGACAACTCCAAATGGAATCTGAGAAAGTAACATTAACGATAACCCTAACGATAACTATAACTTAAAATGAAAAAAACAGTATTAGCAACACTATTCATGGGCATCTTGACCATCAATGCTCATGCCCAAGTGTCTAGTAATCCTGACAAATTCCTTGGAAACATCACCACCAGCGGTAATGTAGAAGCCGGTAATCCGATTCCACAGTTTTACACGCTGTGGAACCAGATTACCTGTGAAAACGAGTCGAAATGGGCTTCCGTAGAAGGTAGCCGTGGCAACTTCAACTGGGGTGGAGCAGACAATGCTTTCAACTATGCCAAACAGCACGGTTTCACCCATAAGTTCCATGCTTTAGTGTGGGGAGCCCAATATCCCGGTTGGTTGGATAATCTGTCTGCAGGTGAACGATTCTCGGCTATGACCAATTGGTTCGACCATGCCAAGGAGCATTATAAAAACTTGCCTCTGATTGACGTAGTCAACGAGGCTGTAGGCGAACACCAGAAAGGCAATAAAATGATCAAAGAGACGCTCGGTGGCGGCGGCAAGACAGGCTACGATTGGCTAATCAAAGCCTTCGAGATGGCCTATGAGCGCTGGCCGGATGCCATTCTCATTTACAATGACTATAATTCTTTACGTTGGGATGTTGATAACTACATCACCTTGGTACAGACTCTACGTGACGCGGGAGCTCCTATTGATGCCTATGGTAATCAGGCGCACGAACTGAGTGGCTGCAGCGAAAACGAATTGAGTTCTGTTATGAAGAAGCAGCAAGATGCACTGAAGATGCCGATGTATATCACAGAATATGATATTGGCGATAATGGTAACGGCGATTACCAGAAATCTGAATTTCAAAAGCATATCCCACTGATGTGGGAGGCCGACTACTGTGCAGGAGTCACATTGTGGGGATATGTCTATGGTAGGACATGGATCGAATTAAAGGACGATCAGGGTAATGTCATTGAACGGGGTATTTCCGGTATCTACAGAGACGGGAAAGAACGTCCAGCTATGACCTGGCTGAAGGAATACATGGCCAGCGATAAGGCAAAGAATGCCAAGAGCCCGTTCCCAGGAATGAAGAAAGAAGCATCCATCTACATACGCCCCGCTGCCCTGAAAGCGGCTGCTGGAGATGTGTTACCTATTAAGGTTCGTGCTAAAATGGCTACCAAGACCATCGAGAAGATTGATCTCTATGTAAACGACGAACTGGTCACCACCATGACCGAAGAACCCTATATCGCAGAACACACGGCCAACTCACCGGGATGGAACATCATTAAAGCCGTAGTCACGACAACAGATGGTTCCACCTACGAGCGTCTGTCGCGCTTTCAGGTAACCCGTGGCACTAAGCGCAAACCATACAACGACGTCGTGGCAGAACTGCCGGGAACCATCAAGGTTGAAGAATATGACGAGGGCATGTCTGGCGTAGCGTATAGTAATGCTTCGCGCACATCTTATGCTATGAAGGATAATCAGTGGATGGAATATACTGTAGACGTGAAAGAGGACGGTCTCTATTCAATGGAAGTGGAGGTTGCTTCTTCAAATGCCAACGGCATGTTCCATTTATCTGAATACGGATTTGACAACCTCACCTTCCACACCAACATCACACAGGTACCCAATACAGGAAGTAGTTCTACATTCCAAACCCTACGCTGCCCGATGATGGAGCCCTTGACGGCTGGCCGCCACACCTTCTGCCTGAACATCGACAAAGGCGGCTTCTACATCAAGAGCATGACTTTCAAAGCCCTGCCTGTCGTTGAACTGCCAGGTACGCTTGAAACAGAGGACTTTACAAGCGGTGAAGGTATCAGCATCATCAGCGGCAACGGCGGCTCTGTTCTCGGAAACACGACCACAGGCGAATGGCTAGAATATGCAGTCAACATCACTCAGGCAGGAAAATACTCTTTCGAGGCTACCGTATCGTCGGCTATAGATAATTCTTCCTTCAAAATGACATTGATAGAAAGCGATGGCAATGAGAAGACTCTAGGTACTATCACCGTACCCAATACCGGAAGTCTGAATACATACCAAGTGAAGACGGGCAAAATCAGAAATTCCTTCAAGGAAGGTAAGCAAAAACTGCGTATGAATATCGTCAATGGCGGTTGCAACATTGACAAAGTGAAATTCATCTGCACCGAGCCTACCGGCATCATCTCAGCAGAGACAGATCAGGCTGCCACAGAGACACAGTGGTTCTCACCTGACGGTCGCAGACTGACTGCTCCACAAAAAGGTCTCAACTTGGAACGTACGGTTATCAATGGACAGAAGGTCACACGAAAAGTAATTCGTTGAAACAATTATGAAACGCTACCATTACGGTAGCGTTTCATAATTGTTTCAGGTTTCAGATTTCAGGTTAAAACTTCACCTCGGCTTTATTACCATTATATTCCACACTCTTCACGTCACCACCTGGTAACTGGATGCGGAATGTACGGTTTTCCAACATACCCTTGAAACTTCCTTCACGCTTGCCGATGGTCAGCATGCGCTTGCGGTCGTTCCATTGCAACGTGATAGTGCTATAGGCGCCCTGCTCGTAGTTATAGTTGTCACCCTCATCCTCATAAAGTGTGAACACTGCATCTGCACCAGGATAGACGATCATATTAAGTGTCTGCCAGTCAGCAATATTGGCATTCATCACCTCTTTCTTGCAGAGCGGTAGGATGCTACCAGCCTTCACATAGACAGGACAATGAGCCAGCGTGCCGTCAGCCTTTACGGTCTGTCCACCTTCCAGACGTTCATTGGTCCAATAGTCATACCACTGGATACCCTGCGGCAGATAGACATCGTAAGTCTTCTTCGCTGTCCAGTCAGCCGTAACCTCCTTCTGTATCTTTTCAGGTGTATAGAGTGCTTCCACGATGGGAGCCACCAACAGTGAACGGCCGAAAAGGAATTCGCGGTTGTTATCCAAAGTCTTGGGGTCATCCTTGAAATCCATCATCAAGGCACGCATGAAACTGTCATCATTCTGGTGTACCTGCCATGAGGTACTATAGATATAAGGTAACAACTGATATCGCATCTTGACAGCAGAGAGCAGCGCATCATAGACAGGCTCACCGGGCTTTCCGTAGTAATTAAGCTCACGCCATACTTCCGTTCCGTGGCTGCGCATCATCGGGCAGAACAGTCCGAATTGCATCCAACGCACATAGAGTTCGTGATATTGGGGATTCTTCGTGCCCGACTGACTGCCTTTGGTATTATAAGCACCGGCAAAGAAACCGCCAATATCGGTATTCACATTGGGATTGGCCGTCAAGGTGTAATTCAGACAGAGGGGTACCTGCTTACGCAGCACATCCCATCTGGAATTGACGTCACCGCTCCAAGTGTTGGCGCCTGTACGCTGTTGACCGGCGAAATAACTGCGGGTAAGAATAAACACACGTTTATTCTTATCAACGGCTCGTTGATGATTATAAACACCCTCCACGGTAGCCAACGGGAAAAGGTTGCGCATTGAACGCCACGAAGCCTGCTGTTCCTTACCAGAAACAGGATCGGTCATAGGACGTACCTGATCAAGGTCACTCTCCTTAAAATCCAAATGATCAGGATCTGTTGAATCCATCCACCACGCATCAATACCTGTCTGATGCAGACGGCTTAAATGACGCCAATAAATATCTCGGGCTTCTTTGCTGAACGGGTCATATACACGCACTCCACTTGGATAGTCCATGCGCGGCGGCCAGAAGGTCAGTCCGCTCTGCGGCCATGTCTGGAAATCATAGAGCAATCCTTTCTCAGAAAGGTCGCGGTAAGGTTTCGTCATGGGACCGAAGCTTGCCCAGATACTAATATTCAGATGTTTACCCTGCTGATGTACACGGTCAATCATTTCCCGGTAATTGGCAAACTCCTCATTGCCGAACTCCATGGCATTCCACACATAGTTGCTACCCCAATACTGCCAGTCCTGAATGATGCCGTCGAGAGGAACTCCCGTTTTCTGATAGGTATCTACCACATCCAGCAACTGACTTGAACTAACGTAGCGCTCTCGACTCTGGTGGAAACCATACGTCCATAGCGGCAGCATGGGTACCTTTCCCGTAAGCCAGCGCATTCCGCTAATCACTCCGTCGGCATCACCACCATAGATAAAATAGTAATCCACCAGTTCACCAACCTCAGACTCCAGTTTCAAAGTACGTCCATCATCGTTCAGCGCAGTCGGCGAATAGTTGTCCCAAAAGACACCATAGCCCTTGATGCTCTGAAAGAAGTGAGCATAGTCCTCCTGGTTCGACTGCATCATTCGACGATTCTCGCCACGCTGGTTCATTTTTCCGTTTTGGAGCATCCCCAAACCATAAATTGGTTCCTGCTCATCTAGCTCAAAACTCTGAATAACACGGTAACGGCCCTTATCCACACCTTCTGTTATCGGACGGAAAGCTGAACCTCCTTCACTTAACAATACATTACCTTTCTTGTCCGTGAAAGTCAGTCGGCCAATGCCGTCTTTTTTCACCAGCACATTCTTGGCATTGCCAGCCTGGGGTGTGGCCGTCACCACCCAACTGTGATGCTCCACCTTCGCATCTGTCGGTGTCTTCACTACTCTAACGATATTAGGAGAGTAGTAAATCACTTCGGTATTCTGGGCGTAGGTCTTGGCCGTGCCCCAAGCGCTCATCAGCGCAATAATCAGTAGTAGATAGTTTTTTTTATTCATAAAACGGCATAGTATATGTATTAAACTCTTTTCACATGTTTAAAGACCCAGTTTCAACTCCCACCAGTCGATATTGAAGAGTTTCGGACCTTTGCGACCTTTGAATGTGAGATACAGGTCATGAGTGCCTGTGACAGTTTCTTTCAGATTGGCAGAAAGTGTCTGCCACTGTTCCCAACCTCCTGTACCAGGCACATCGAGATGCACCAATTCCCTGCCTCCAATGCTGTCGACATGAAGTTCAATGCTTCCTCCACGCAATCCACTTGCCACACATGCAGAGAAAGTACTCGGACCCTTAGCACCGAAATCCACATCCTGCAACTTGATATAGTCGCCGTTATGGACATCAGTGACATACACCCCAACAGCTTCGTTCTGTTCCGTCTTCACGCCACGGGAAAAAGCCATGGTTTCAGCCTCTACCCTTCTATAAGGATTGAAAGTCGCGACAGGTTTCACGCCCTCATCGGTAGGCATAATCGTTGGGAACGAGCCATCGTTATTGTAATGGAACTCTTCCACAGCTACGCTACGGCCAAAACCACCACCCTCAGGCAGTTTTCCTGTATGGTAGAAGAAATAGCTATGTCCCTTGTAGTCGGCTACACCGCAGTGGTTCGTAAACGAGTTAGTATCGCAGAGCGGCATAATCTCGCCCGCATACTTCCAAGGACCTAAAGGCGAAGGTGCTGTACTGTAGGAGATATGCTCGGGCACACCACCGGCAGCATACAACAAGTAATAGCCTTTCGACTTTTTCTTGATGCCTTGAAGGGTAGGCTTCTTCATCAGCCATGGGCCTTCCACATAGCTGTCTTTATACTGCTTACCCTTCTCACGCTTATTCATGACGGGTGCACCGAAAGCCTCTTCGGTCATCTCAATCCTTCCGAGTTCTCCCTCATAACTGATCATATCGCGATTCAGTTTCAAGTAATACAACTGAGGATTGCCCCACATAAGCCATGCCTGTCCGTTATCGTCAATCAACACCGTGGGGTCGATATGGTCCCAGGAACCATTCTCAAACAGAGGTTTGCCAATAGCATCGCGGAAAGGACCTGTAGGCGAATCTCCCACAGCCACTCCGATAGCCATTCCGCCAGACAATTTCGAATGGGCACAGATATACCAGAAGAACTTTCCGTCGCGTTCAATACACTGTGAGGCCCAGGCACGGTCGTCGGCCCAGGAGAAACTCTCCAAGGCCAAAGGAGATCCGTGGTCTTGCCAGTTCACCATATCGTTCGTGGAATAGACGCGCCACTCCTGCATCCAGAAGAAGTCTGCCTTGTCCTCATCATGTCCGCTATAGACATACATTGTGCCGTCGTGCACCATCGGTGCCGGATCGGAAGTAAACCATGTCTGCACAAAAGGATTCTGCGCTGATGCCCATGCCGGAATCAAAAACAGAGCACCGGCAACGCAAAGATATTTAAACTTATACTTCATTATGCTATTGCTTAAAATGTTCAGGGATGTACTAATCTTACTTCATAAATCTCACCAATCTGTCGGTGAGGCTTTGCCACAAACTTCACGCGCACCTGCTGCTTGCCTTTGAGCACAGTGGCAGGCAGTTCGTAGGTTTCATATTTGAACTCGGAGATGCGGTATTTACCTGTGTTATTGACGGATTGTACGAGTACATCATCCACAAAGATGTCGAACTCATGCGTCTTCCATTCGCCTACGCCCCAGTATTTCAGACGCAGACTCAAGTCGTTGCGGCCATCAGTCTGCATGAGGTAACTAAAGGAATGACCGTCACGGGCATCACGGAAGAATACATTGTTGGAGTTGCCTGTATAACTTCCGTCGGTCTCCATCTTGTGATCGGTCTCGGGCTGTTGTTCACCAGGTTGCACCTTATCGACGGTACGTGCCTCGAGTGCCTGCCGTTCCTTTTCTTCCTGAGCAAGACGGTCGAGGTATTGCTGATAACTATCTTCCGTCAACGCAAGCCAATACATCATATAACGACTGTCGTGAATCTCGAAGAAAGGCTGCAGTTCTCCTGAGATGCCGTTTACCATCTTCGTGGAAAGCGTGAAATGAAGGGGTTTACCTGCTACGGGTGTCAGTTGCGAGGGAATAGTCTCGATATTGTTGTTGATGAGAATGGGAGCTTGGTCGATAGGCAACTTGGCTCCACTGGCATACTGACCAAAACGACTGTCGTCGGCGATGAGGTGTGCCATATCCTCTGTGCCTGTCTTCATACTTAGCAGAATGGGACCATACATCAACGCCACATACTGAGGTACGTTGGGCAGGTATTTAAGACTTGCGTGCATAGGAAAATGGATGGTGACCACATCACCGCGCTTCCACTTACGGTCAATGGTGACATAGGAAGAAGGACCGCTGATGATGCTTACAGGTTTGCCGTTTACCTCAACCTTAAATTCTCCGGGACGAACCCACCCGGGATAGCGCACCAGCAGAGAGAAACGACCTTTACCCTCGGTAATGGTGATACGGCTCTCTTCGCTATAAGGGAAATTTGTTTCCTGACGAAGTACGATGCCACGCTCTTTCCAATTCAATTCGGAAGCCACGAAAAGGTTCACAAAGAGAGCATCACCCACATGGGTGTAGATGAACTGCCCGTACTTGCCATGGTTTTCCATACCGGTACCAACACAGCACCACATAGCTTCGTTGGGAGCCGAGTAATTACGGTAATGACGTGGACGTTCAGGCGTGAAATAAACATAGCCACCGTGCTCAGGATGCTGCGACGAGAGGATATGGTTCATCATGGCCTGCTCATAAAAGTCAGCATAGCGTGCCTCGGGATTACGACGGTGGAGATCCTCTGTCAGTTTCAGCATATTGTTGGTATTGCAGGTCTCCGGACCATCGATATCGTTGATAAAATCCATGCAGGCATCTTTAGCGGGGAAATGCTCACGGCGGCTGTTACCTCCGAAAGCCAGCGTTCGTTCTCCAGTGACGATATCCCAGAAAAAGGAGGCCGCCATATGGTACACCTCATTACGACTGATTTCTGCAATGCGCTCAAAACCCACCACTTTCGGTATCTGAGTATTGGCATGCAGATTGTCTAGACAATCCTGCCGTTGAGACAAAGGCGTGAGCAACCGCTTATGAGAGAAACGGCGAGCACATTCAAGATATTTCTTGTCACCTGTCATAGCATATGCATCGGCAATGACTTCGTTCATACCGCCATGCTCGTTGCCAAGCATTTGTTCCATCTGCTGATCGGAAAGTTTCGATGTGATATTGACAGCCCAATCGCAGAATTCCAGAAAGAGTTCCTTCGCCTGTGCATTACCGCAATATACCCATGCGTCGCGCAGTCCGGCATACATCTTGTGCAGATTGTAAAAAGGTGCCCACGAACCGTTATAAACGCGGAAGTCGCCTTCCTTGAAACTACTCCAGATCTTGGCACTGTTGGGCATACCTCCCATATAGCCGACACCCCATTCGGGATGGTTTTTCTTATTCGCCTCGGCACACTCCGTAATCTCACTGATCATATACTCCATGCGGCGGCGACATTCCTCATCACCCGTGGCGGCATTAATCGCCATCGCGGTGAGATAGTGACCACCCACGTGTCCGTCCAAGCCATCCCAGTTTGGATAGGTCTTGGCCTTGGGTTCCAAACCTGCCTCCTTGCGATAGGGTGCCAGCAGACGGTCACAGTCATACTTCAGGAGGGTTTTGATATTCAGGTCACGGGCATGCTTCAACGGTCCTTCGAGCAGAGTTACGTCACCCAATGGGAACTCGTTAGCATAAAGACCATTCTGGGCTGTGGCCGTCATTGCCACCGCTCCAAACAGGAGGGGAAGAAAGATTTTTCTCATTTATTTCTTAAGTTTTGCTTTTCCGTTAACGATATACAGGCCATTAGGCAGACTGTTCCAGTCGCTCTTTTCCCCCACCTTGACACCCTGAAGGTTGAAAACAGAATCTCCATACCGTGAACGTTCATTGGTCATTGGTGTATTCTCAATAATCTGAATACCGGTAGTGGGGGTGAGGGTACAGAAAGTGAAGTAGGTTGGCTCATCAAACATGGCAGGATGTGTAGCATCCTTGAGATATTTGCCCGTGCCTACATTCTTCAGCGTCCAGCCCTTGCCTTCCACATACTGAATATCCCATACCGCACCGTCAGGAATGTCGTAACCTCTCTGGCCGTTCAGACCTTGAATAAAGCAACTACTACCTGTAAGAGCCTGTGAGTTGAGATAGCCCGTACCGCCATCCACCTGGTATTCCTCACCATCATTAGTAATAAGGCGCAGACTACGACCACCGGTAATCCTGCCAACCTTGAAAAGGCAACCCTCGTTGATGTTTATCAACGCCGTTTTATAGTCATCGTAGCCTAACTGCTGACCGGATTCACAATAGAAGGCCTTTCCTTCAGCCTCGTTGACGATAGCAAAGTTTTTCTGAGTCAAGGCTGACAAACCACCTGTGAGGCGTTCGCCAATAGTCCAGTATTTGAAGTAATCCTCAGGATGGTTCATCACATCCAAAACCTTTTCGGCATAGCGCTTGCCGAAGGTGCGATACCCCGCAGCCGAAAAATGCCAAGGGTCTGTGCCATTGCCGGGAATGCCTTCGGCTGATACAACATGACCCGTAGGGATGACCTCGGGTATCTTAGCGACAACATGATTGTGCCAAGAGCAGCCACCGCCCATGTCCTCATACTCGGTCTCGCCGACGAAGATGTGGACATCGGAAGCACCATTCCAGGCCACTTTTCATCTCCATTGTTCGTCTCTCCCTGGTGCAATAGGATACCCTTGATGACACCTACCTCCTGAGCTTTCTTTGCCATCTCAATGATACGACCGTAAGGATTTTCGCCGTAGTAGTTTCTAGCTATCTGAGCCCACCACTCGTTGTAATTATCTTTGTATTTCTGCTCATAAAGGTCCTTATCGAACATCTCAATAGGGCTTCCTCCCATAGCAACAGCTATGACACCAATTTTCTTGTCGGGGAGTTCCTTTACCATTGTACGACCGAAATAGTCAGTAGGGCCTAATTTTCCAACAGGGCTGACAATGGGGCACTCGGCCGTGTACCAGTTACCAAGTGTACGTTTAGGGTTGGTAAAATTACAAGTGGCCAGCATCTGGAATCGCGGGTCAACATTGCCTACATCCTGGGCTTCCCACTGGGCATTACCCTCCATATTCGACTGCCCGAAACAAATATAAATATAGAAATTGGGATCAACTTCGGCACGTGCGCCTTGCAGGGCGGTTGCCAATATTGCGATTGATAATAGTATTCTTCTCATCTTTATGTTATCGTTAGGGTTATTTATTGCGAGCCGCATCAAAGAACTTCACCATACGGTCGAGATTCTCCTCGGTGTACATATTGAAGCCATGACCGCCTCCGTCAACGGGGTAAAACTCCGACTTGACACCAGCATCCTGAAGGGCCACAGAGAACTGCTCACCCTGACAGAAGGGAACGACATTATCCTCCGTGCCATGGAAAACGATGATGGGAGGATCGTTCTTGTCCAAATAGGTGGCAACACTCAGAGAGCGGTATTTGTCAGGTGCATCCTCTTTTGTTACGCCTCCCAACAGCACCTGCTCCGGGGAAGGATTCATCATCATGGCCTTTCCGCAGTCCATATGGAGCAAATCCACAGGACCCGACCAATCGGCAGCCACATTGACACGGCTGCTATAATCGGTATAGGCTCCCACCGAACCTTCCAAATCGATTTGCTCCGTGCCTACAGAGGTTTGTTTGGTGCCTGAAGTGGCAGCTGCCAATGATGAAAGATGACCACCGGAAGAGAAACCTGAGGTGGCTACAAAGGTGGTATCAAGCTGATATTTGTCCGCATTGGCACGCAGATAGCGGATAACGGCCTTGATATCATGAATCTGGGCTGGATATTTGGCATCCTGGCTGGAACGGTGGTTAGGTGTCACCACGGCATAGCCTGCTTTCAACAAGGCAGCACAGATGGTGCCGAGGTCGGCCATTCCCTTGCTGCTGTTGCTGAACCATGCACTTCCGTAGATATGTACGACGACGGGATATTTATCCGCCTTCTTCTCCGGCAGATAAATGTCGAGTGTATGATAAGCCTTGTCATCACCGGCATAGTTGATATCACTGAACTTCTGAGAATAGTGCATTTGCTCGGCAGAGAGTTGCTGTCCACCGAAACCGAAGCCACCCTGTGGCTGAGCCCAAGCTGTCGTAGCAGCAAAGAGGGCAAGAATAATACTTGTACGTTTCATGATTTATTAGTTTTTGACATTATTTCTTGTGATAAGTGAACTGGTTGACATCTACATAACCACCCGACCGCTTTGTGGCATAATTGAAAATGCCGAACTTGGTGCCCATGAAGAAACGCTGCCAATCGAAGCGCAAGGGATAGTTGGCGGTGCCGATCTGAATCCACTCGGAACCATCGAGACTGTAATAGAAGTTGGCATTGTCGCGACCTCCTGGGAAACGGCCTTCTCTCGGGCGGAAATCTCCATCGATGCGCAACCAAATCTTTGTCTGGTGGAGCGGAACCTGCTCAATGGTCTTCTCCTCACTTGAAGTCACCTCCTTGTCGCGGTCGGTGAGTTTCACGGAGAGTTCATTCATTTGCAGCACAAGCTTACCACCCTGTTTCTTGATGCAGAGGGCTCCCGTGTCGCTGTTGAAGGCTGCCAATCCGGCACAGTCGCCATCCTTCATGTGAGAGAGGTCCATTTCAATGGCACCGCTGCATTGCGGGCCTTCCATACGTTGAGTCAATGTGTTCGGGGCGAGATAGAGGGTATTAACCACCCTGTTCGTCTTCAGGCGCAAGAATCCTGGCCGCTCCTTCAAAGACCATGACTTGTCAATGGGGTTATGGTTCCATTGCCAATGAAGTCCGAGTTTGTCGGATGAGAAGTCATCGCTCTTGACAATAGATGCCGCGGGCTGTCCGCTTTTCAGCGGTCTCACCGTTTCGGGCACCTTGCCGTTCTCATCACCCAGCATCGGCCATCCGTCAATCCAACGGCAAGGCATCAACGTGAGCACACGACCCACGCCGCCACGATCCTGGAAGATAATGCCGTACCAGTCGCCGTCTTCCGTATCCACGATGGTACCTTGAGCCTCATAGGAGAAGCCACCGAATTCACTTTCCAGAATCACCTGCTTCTCGTAGGGACCCAGTATATTGTCAGCACGGTAGCACACCTCACGGCGATGATGGCCGGGGGCATAAGAATGGGAAATCATCAGCAGGTAGTATTTGCCGTTATGCTTAATCATCCGGCTACCCTCCAAGAGACCTTTCTCCTCAGCCTCACGCTTGAACAACTGCCGGTGGGTGCCCTCGATGACATCCGAAAGATCGGGCTTCAACTCCATCAATTCACCTGTGCCATAAATCACATAGACGCGTCCGTCATCATCAAAGAACAACGAACAGTCATGGAAATGGCGCATACGCGATACCAGTGTCCAGGGACCTGAAGCCTGCGGTGCCGTCATGATATAGGTCTCACCGGGATGCTGAGGTCCGGGCTGAGGCGCATTCTCATTAGGAGCAAAGAGCGCATAGAACCTGCCGTTATGGTATTTCAGTGAGGTAGCCCACTGGCCGCGGCCATAGACTGTCCCATTCTGCATGTCATATTTCGGTGAATCCGTCAACCGGTCGAAGATATAGCCCACGGTTTCCCAGTTCTTCAGGTCTTTCGAAGCCATGACGGGAGCACCTGGCATCAGGTGCATGGTGGTGGATACCATGTAGAAGGTGTCACCCACGCGAATGACATCGGGATCGGGCACATCTGACCATAGCATTGGATTATGGACATCCTCCTCAAATACAAAGACAAAGCCGCCACGGGGCTTGCAGGTAACTGACGGCGACAACCGTCCGCCGATAGGCAGGATATCCCAACCCCCTCCCGTCCTCCCCGAGGGGAGGTTTATGTCTCTCCCCCTCGGGGGAGTCAGAGGGGGGTCCAAAAACGCCCTTGTGAAACGCTCCCCTTTCACAATGTCAGCAAGCTGCAGGGGAATGGTCTTTACGGAGTCGGTGCCGTTGATGCCGGCCACATACCAGGTGGTACCACTACGGCGGGCCATCACGACATATTCACCGGGATAGCCCGAGACAAGGCGTGTCTCATCCCAAACCGTCGGGAGATTGCTCAGGAATTCCTGCACCTCTTTGGGTTGTGCAAAATAGCTCTCAGGCTTGTCAGCCAGATGCTGAAGACCGCTCTCAAACAACACGGTCAAAGCCAGTTCGTGGGCATTGGTGGTGATATGGGGATGTTGCGAATCGCTGAACGTACAGGGTGTGTAGTCCATCGGTCCGATTACGTTGCGGGTGAAAGGCAATGTCGGTGAAGGTCGGCACATTGTTGTACCATTCAGCACCATAGACGGCCTCCGTGGAGAGCAGGTTTGGCCATGTGCGTTGCCAGCCACGCGGAATCGTCGCGCCATGGAAATTCACCAGCAGATGATGGCGGGCGGCACATTCCAGCAAATCCTGCTGGTAGTCCATATTCAACTGGTTGTCGCCGGAGAAGAAATCAATCTTCACACCGGCCACACCCATCCGCTCGCACCATGCAAACTCCTTCTCACGGTCCTCCTTCTTGTTCAGGCGGTATTTCGGTGTGGGAGCACCATCCACCCAACCCACGGAAGAGTTGTACCAGATGAGCGGCTTCACGCCCTGCGATTTTGCATAGTTGATGGCGTCCTCGATGGTCTTACCCTCTTTCATCGTGTCCCATTCCGCATCGATGAGCACGTAGGGCAGACGAAGGCTGACGGCCATATCCACATATTGCTTGATGATATTGTAGTCGTTAGAGCCATGATTATAGGCCCAGTAGATCCAAGACACCGTGCCGGGTTGAATCCAATGGGTATCAGCAATTTTGCTCGGCTCGCTGACATCGGTCACCAACGTGGATTCCACCACATCCTTCAGACTTCCGATGATGGCCACTCGCCAGGGAGTGAAGAGTGAAGAGTGAAGAGTGAAGAATTTGCTGCCGCCATCGTTCTCTGCTGGTGTCACTCGATAGTTCTCCCCTTCATTATAAAGACAGGCAGCACTCTGTCCACGCCCGATATTCGCCTCCGTAAGCAGCACAAACGTGCCGTCAACGGGTTCGAGCAAGGCAGGGAAGCCCCAGCGGTTGTTATAGCCTTCTGCCGACTTTGAAACTCCGCTGAATGAAGGGACGGGCTGCACCTTGTAAGTGGTAGAGAGTGGGAAGAAGCCTTCATAGGCATCCGTCCATTGCTGCATCCACCGCTTGGTGCCCTCAGGAATCTTGTAGATGGTATTTTCTTCTATCCTCCCTTCTCTCTTCTCATAGCGGAAAGCCACGCCGTCGTTGAATACGCGGAAGACGATATTCATTCCTCCCTTCCCCATCTCATAACGGTACTCATTAGCTTCATTCTCGCAATGCAGACGCTTGCCTGCCAGCATATCATAGCTGACAAGAAGGCGCTTGGGACCTTCCATCCTATTTCCTCCCTGAAGAGGGGCAGTTGACATGCTCAACACAAGTTTCCCACCATGGAAAACTTCGAAACCGGAATTCACTTGCTTCACTTCTATGCGCTTGTCAGGTGAAGTCATGGTCTTCTCTTGAGCCTCAACACCTGTACTAAGAGCAAGAAATAGTAGTACGGCAAAAATGTTCTTTATCATCTTTTAGGTTTTTATCCTTGCAAAGATAAGCATTTCTCCCGTTTTCGCGCGTATAAATATGTAAAGAAATCCCCTACTTCCGTTAAAATGAGACATTAACGAAAGTAAGGGATACGTTTCAGCGAAAAGCAAGCCTGATTCGTTACTCCACCGGCTCCAACTTGAAATCGGTGGCAGAGAACCAATGGAACCTGTTGGCATTGGATTCAGACAGTTCGGAGTCGGCATAGACGCCATAGCGCACCAGACTGTCCGGACCTACCTCGACGTCCTTCAGGATGGTTTGGGTCCAGCCAAATCCATTGCCGTTGTTAGCCTCTGAGATACGCTTCATCAAGTGACCGTTCTATAGATGAAGGCGCCCCAGTTGTCGGCCCTTGCATTACACGTCAGCCGATAATGGCCGGGAGCCTTCTTTTCGGTACGCTCTGCCTGGAAGAGCAGATTGCCGCTGGGGTCGTAGGCATCCAGATAGCGCACCCGACGGTCGCCCGTGAAATACTTCCCGCTGTTCGTATAACGGTGGCTGAGGCAGTTTTCGGCCTTCAGCAGCTTCCAATGGTTGTCCTGATAATACTTCCATTCCTCATCGTGGAAATAGAAGCCATCCTTCATGCCGTCCTGCACATGGATATGCGACTGGTATTCCTGGTCGTTGATGGCTCTTGCCTGCTCGGAAATCTTCTTCATGGCGAAGATGCAACCACCCACGGCTACCAGCCATAACAACAGCCAGAACACACGCTGAAGGGTTCCCATGGAACTGATCCTACCCGTCTTCTTCATCAGGGCATGAACCGCACAATAGGCGGGAATGAAACATGCCACCAAAGCGCTGACACCGAGCATCCAGAACATCTCGGGATGCTGCACCATCTCCATTTGCTCCTGACGGAAATACTCGCCGATGATGGCCTGGGGAACGATATACAACCGCAATAGCATAATGAGGATGGCCACACAGGCCACCGAACAGACGATAATCAGTATCAGCTGGAACATAGCCACCAGGATACTGAAGAACCCGGCCACACAGCCCTTGGCGTTCACGTTATTCCTACGATAATCAGCGTCCACGGCAGCATCCATCTTCTGCTGGGCCTCATTGGAAACCTCATTGGCCAGCGTCTGCGGATTGACGGCCTTGCCCTTCATCTTCAGTCGGTCTTCGGGTGTGGCAGCCGAAGGCAGCAGGATGGCCAATACCACATAGGCGATAATGGGTCCCAGGTTCATGAAACCGATATGCATTAGCTTGAAAAAACCGAACAGCGGAATGCAGATCAATACGAAACCGATGCGCCACCAGGTGCGGTCACCACCGAAATAATTGGCAAATCCGGCCAACACACCAGCCAACATCTTATTCTCCATATCGCGATAGAGCCGCTTAGGAGCAGCATATCTCTCTCCGCGCTGTCCAACTTCGTCAGCATCCATCTCCTCGTTGCCAATCTCCTCCGGCGCGCCGATCCGCTTGATGATATCCTGCACGTGTTCTATGGAAATGGCCTCCACACCCTTTGCCTTCTGTTCCGAGAGCAGTTCGGCAATCCGGGCCTCTATGTCGTTGAAGATTTCAGCCCCATCCTCCTGCTTGCTGAAGTGATGGCGCAGGCTCTCCTCGTAGTTGTTCAGCAACTCATAGGCATCCTCGTCGATGTTGTAGAGCTGTCCGAAAAGGTTAATGGTTATGTTCTTTTTCATACGTTTTTATTGTTAATAAGCACGGTTTTAGACTTCAAGACTCCCACGGTATGGGCTATTTCCGTCCACGCCTGATCGAGTTCGTTGAGAAAGAGACGCCCATCATCGGTCAGGGCATAGTACTTACGAGGAGGCCCCTGCGTACTCTCCTGCCACTCATAGCCCAGCAGCCCGTCGTTCTTCAGTCGGGTAAGCAGCGGGTAGAGCGTTCCTTCCACTACCAGCAGTTCCGCTTCCTTCAGTTGCTGGATGATGTCGGAGGCATAGGCAGGCCGCTCCTTAAGCAATAACAGGATGCAATATTCCAGCATCCCCTTCCGCATCTGCGATTTTGCATTGTCAATATTCATAGTCGTTAAACCTTTGAAATTAAACACTTTAGCAGTCTCGCGATAACTGCCGAAAGGCAAATCTGTGGCCATCAGTCACCTTTCATACTGCAAAGATAGGCAAAATATTAGTACCTTGCAATACAAAGTACTATATTTCTTTAATAATTTTAATACATTTAACAAATAGGATGGGGTCACGAATCGTTCACCCATTTTGCCACATCGCCACTTTGCCACTTTGCCACATTAAGGTGGTTCCGACTTTCGGAGAAGAATGTAGAGTTAAAGGTTATTATAATATATTATATATAATATATTATAATAATATTAATTAGCTTATAATCTATAGATATTTTCCCGTATTTTTCTTTCAATTTGTAATCACGCCTTCTGAATCTAACCCCTGAAAGATGCTTAATGTGGCAAAGTGGCATTGTGGCATTGTGGCGTTTTTCGGATTTTCACAAAAAAAAAACGACTCTGGATGGGACCACTGTTCAGAACCAACGCTTACATCCTTTCCGATGGGTGGAAGCAAGGCTTCTGATCATTGGTAGCAAGCCTTCCAATGAGTGGAAATGCCAGAAAGGAACGATAAGGTACCAATAAGTCTTAATAAGGTACCAATAAGTTCCAATAAGGGGACATTGCGTCAGCGGAATGTTGTATCTTTGTATTGAGAATCCAGGAGAGAATTCGCGATACCCTCCTGTCAATATATAGAACAGCGCTCTTTGAATTACTTTTTCTTCTTAGGTGCAGGAAGGTGCCGGCAGGTCTCACGGACAAGCGAGGAGAGATAGTCACGGTCATCCACATCTGCGATATAGAAATAGTCTTTGGCTCCCTCATAGGGCTTCCGCATCTCTATGGTCCGCAGCAGCTGCTTACCCGCTTCCGTAGGCTTCACAAAGAAACGATCGTCGCAGATAAGTCCGAAGATTTTACCGTCACAATAGATGCCGTAGTCACCGAACATCTTACGCGTCGTAATCTCACCTGCCCCACCGCATTGGTCGGCGATGTACTGAACAAAATCTGAGTTACTGGCCATAATTTTCCTTTTTGTTCTTTACGAAAGTCAATGGGTCCGCCTGAATTCGTCAAGCTGTCTGAAGCAATGCCGGTCGATAATCTGCTCCAGCAGGCGATCGGGATTGTTGCGAATACGGCAGTTGTAGTCGAAAATCATCATCTCGCCATTTCGGGCGGTATAGGGTTGCCAGGCGGGAAGCCCCTCGATGTTGGGATTGCCGGTGGCGGCGAACTGAGCCCATGCGCTGCTCATGAGGTCGGCCAGCGTGAGGTCTTCCTTGCCGGGTGAAGGGAGATCGCTGTGGGAGTGGTGCAGACGGTTGAAGCAGAACTTCAGTTCGGCTCCATGGACAGAGCCCTTGCTGACGGGCGACTTCCAGGTGAACATATACATATAGGTATTGGCTTTCCGGCTTTCAGCAATGGCATCGGCCGTGATGATGGTCTTTGGGCGGAAGAGCCAGTCGATGCTCACCAAGTCCTGCGGCGTGTAGTCGGGATAGGCATCGGCAAACGCCTTGATATAGGCACCGGTCTCATCGCCAAAGGTTTTAACCAGCTGATTGCGGGCATCATCCATGGTCATAGACTGATTGTAGGACAGGCGTTGCAACTCATTGAAAGTGGTGCCTATCAGGATGGGTACGTGGGCGGAAATGTCAGCAAAGCCAGGCTGGAAGGGTTGTTGCAACAGTACATCACCATCGGGCGTGGGACCAAATCCCCACATCATGGGAGTGCCTGGCCGACGAGTGCCGATACTGGCTGCCATGGCCTTCTGGCCGGCGGCATAGAGTTCCTTGTAGGGCACGTCCTTAATCTTTTCCACATCCTTCTTGTCAATGCCCAGCTCCTTGAGTACAGCCTCGCCCAATGCTTCGCTCATGGCCTTGGTGTTCACGTTCAGGATCGTACCGCTCATGATAATCGCCTTGTGGAAAAGTCCTTTGGCAGGAGGCATGCAGAGCAGGGTACCCACCTTGCCGCCACCACCCGATTCACCGAAGATGGTCACATTGTAGGGGTCGCCGCCAAACTCCTTGATATTGTCGTGCACCCATTGCAGCGCCTTCACAACGTCGAGCATCCCCACATTGCCCGAGTGCTTGTATTGTTCTCCGCAGGCCCACATTGCCCGAGTGCTTGTATTGTTCTCCGCAGGTGGAGAGGTCAAGGAATCCGAGGATGTTCAGACGGTGGTTCACACTCACCACCACCACGTCCTTCTTTGCCAGACACATACCTGGGTTCCAAGCAGAAGTACCTGAGTCAAAGCCTCCGCCGTGAAGCCACACCATCACGGGCTTGAGCAGGGCGGGCTTGAGTTCAGCGCCAGCAGGATGACGGGGAACATGGGGTGTCCACACGTTCAGCACACAACATTGTTCCGACATCTCATCCTCTCCCATCTCGCGGTTTGTAAGCTGCATGGCCTGAGGTCCCCAGTGGTCGCACACCCTCACCTCTTTCCACGCCTTGACGGGCTTTGGAGGCATGAAACGCTCCACCTTTGCATAAGGGATTCCCAACCAAGCCATCGTGCCTTCCTGTACGATGCCCTGAACGGGACCCGACTTTGTGTCGACCACAGGAGTTTTATCTTGTGCCACACAGACGGTTGCGATACTTAGGGCAACCATCAGCAACATCAGTTTTGTCTTCATGCCTGAGAGGTTTATGGATTGATTTGATTATTGTTTGCCTGAAAGGTGCTTGCGCTGGTGCTTCACACCGTTGGCATCTATCGTCTGCTCAATGATGACGCCGTGAGCCTGTTTTGAGTTTGACAAACGACGGCCAGAGAGGTCATAGCTCTGACGCTTGACGGGCTTGCTGTCCTCCATCGTCTGAATACCGTCTGTCCCCATTTCCGTAAACTGCCAGGCATCTACGTAGAAGTCTGTGGCATCTGTGACAACGAAATAAAGGTTGGTTTTCTCACCCTTCAGCTTGCCTTCAGGGATATCAAAGGTCTGCTCTTCCATCTCTGTCGAAGAGAACTCGATGGTGGCCACCTTTGTACGGGGACTGGAACCGTTGCGCAGTTCCATCTTGCCCATGCCCTTGGCACGAAGCGTGAACTTAGAGGCGCCAGTCGTTCCGTAGTTGATACCACGAACGTTAATCCACGTGCCAGCCTTTAACTTCACCTGCATGTTAATGGAGGCATCGTTACCCAAAGTGTTGATTTTTGTATTCTTTTTGATGTTAGTATAGTCCTCATAGCCCACACCACGACAACTGGCCATCATCTCGGCCTCCTGCCATTCGTAGGGATTTAGTTTCTTTATCTGCTTGACGCCCTCGCTGTTCTGGGTAACGCGGCTTATAGTTGCCGTTGTTTCATTCACCGTAGTCTGGTTCACGCAGATAGAACGGTAGTCGCCGGCACTTGCATCTACCTCACCCTCTTTTTTCATAGCGTTCAACAGAATATCACCGTGGTTGTGGTACAGATGATAGTACCTGCCCTGAAACTTCTGCAGATGCGAGTGGTTGTTGCCTCCTACGCCTGGACCATAGAAATCTCTATATACCCATGAATCAGGATCAAGAGGGTTGTCGCTAACCATATAGCACATGGTGCCGCCGCCAGGAGCACTTACGCTGATGTTATGCTCACTCTTGTAAGCGTTCCATTGATTGTTGTCACGGTTTGCCCAGTTCGAGCAGTAGGTATAGACATACTTGCCGCCGATGACGTTCAACTCGTTGGCCTCAAAGTGGTAGGGTGCGTGTATCTTCACGGCAGCACCGTCCACCTCGGTCATCGAGGGCTTTAGTTTCACAATGCGGGCAGCATCAGGCATTATCTCGCTGGGACCAAGGCCACCAAAGGAAATCCAGCCCACGCCATTATCGTCGATAGTCACACCCGGGTCGAAATTGGCATAGGTACCCATCTTGTTAGCACCTGCCGTATCGTAGGTTATCATCAGCTGCTTATTAGGCGACTTCCAAGGGCCTAAAGGCGATGAAGCTGTCAGCACACCCACGCCATGACTGCTATTGCAGAAGTAGAGGAAAAACTCGTCCGCACCTGTTTCGGGATTGGTGCGCCAGGTTACCGACGGAGCCCACGACACGCCATACCCCTTGTACCACCTTTCTTCTTTTTTTATCTCACTCTCCCACGAAGCACAGAGCTTTTTCGTGTCGATAGTACCGTGGAATGTCCAGTTAACCATGTCGGCCGTGGAGAACACCACAATCGACTTGATGTTACCATAGCTGTTATCGCCCTTCTTTCCATTGGCCATAAACTCCTGGTGGTCGTTCGAGCCATACACATACAGGCGTCCATTGTACTCCAGACCCGTTGGGTCGGCGCAGAAGATGTTAGAACTGATGGGGTTATTGTTGCCCGAACCTTTATAGTCGGTAGCCAGTGTCTGTGCCGCCAATGATATGCTGCACGCTATAAAGGCTACGGTTGTGAAAAGTTTTTTATTCATCATTTTATGATTTGAAGTTACTATTTAATACTTATTTATTGGCAACTATCACCACACCTCCATTGCAGGGAATGGTGACCGTGAACTGCTGTTTCTTGTTCTGCTTCAGGGTCTTCACGCTACCCTGCAGTTTTGCATCGTCACTATACACCTTCAGCTGGCTGCCTGCGGCAATCATCGGCAGCGAGATGTTCTTCTTCAGAGGCTGCTCTTCGGCATTGATGCCTGCCACAAACCACTGGTCGCCACTGCGGCGGGCGATGATGGCATAGCGGCCTGGATAACCGTCAATGAAGCGGATTTCATCCCAGGTGGTGGGAACCTGCTTCATGAAGTCGATGGCCCATGAGGGAGCATCGGTGAGGTTGTTGGGGGCCATGGCAAAATGCTGCACGCTGCTCTGGAAGAGTACGGCAGTAGCCAATGCAAAGACATCACTCGTACGACGCTGGTTGCCATGCTTGTTGTCGGCTCCATAGTATTTGTTGAGTGTTGAGCCACCGAAATCCATCGAACCCACCGTATTGCGGATAAAGGTGTGGGTACAGGCATTACGGGCCTCAGCATCACACATTCCCTGTGAGAAATGGAGGTTCTCACTGGCCAGCACAGCCTCGGAGGCCACATAGTTGGGATACATACGTTCCCAGCCACGGGGCAATGTACAGCCATGGAAGATGACCTGCAGGCCGAAATCGTTGGCATCGCTCAGAATATCCTCGTAGAGTTGCATCATCATCTGCTTGTCGCCTCCGAAGAAATCCACCTTGATGCCCAGGATACCATTCTGCTGCATCCATTTCATCTCCTTGCGGCGCAGGCGGCTGTTGTCCATAATGCCCTTAGGGGTTTGGGGGGCATCATTCCATTTGCCGTTAGAGTTGTACCAAAGGAAGAGTCCCACGCCCTTCTGTCGGCCGTAGGCAGCCAGCTGCTCCATTCGTTCATAACCTATCTGTTTGTCCCACAAGGCATCCACCAGTACCGAGCGATAGCCCATCTGGGCAGAGAAGTCAATATAGCGGCACTGTTCATCGTAATTACATGAGGGATCCATTCCGATAATCCAGCTCCAAGAACCCTTGCCGTAGGTGTATTCCTTGGAAGCCTCATATTTCTGTTCCACCAGATCGTTGGCCACCGTGGTCTCCACAATGTTCTTCAGGGTTCCAACGGTCAAAGTGCGCCAAGGTGTATAGCCGGGAAGGGATATTGCCGGTGTGACTGAACCGATGCCATTGCACTCGCCCTCCTGCGGGAAACCTATCTTGTAACTGCCGTCATGGTCGTTCAGCAGGCGTGAAGCACAGTAATTGCCATCAACTCCCGTCTCGCTGATGAGAATCCAGAGACCCCCCTCCGACTCCCCCGAGGGGGAGAGATTGTGGCCTCCCCTCGGGGAGGTCGGGAGGGGGTTTTTAAACAGACACGGGAACGAATAGCCTTGCCCCCAACCGTTCTTGCCCATGGCATCGTCGAGGGTGTAGTTGGTTTCATAAGAAGGAGCTGTGCGAGCAAAGCCTGTCATAGGGAGTGACTGGGGGCAAAGGAAGGTAGTGGTTCCCTGAGGCAGCACGAATCCGCTTGCCTCACTCTTCACCACGGCCACCAGTGTCTGGTCACGTCTGCGAACAGGCAGCAACTTGTAACGGTAGGCCACATCGCGGTCGCTCACCATCCATTCCATTTCCATTTTGCCACCCTCGCCAGCAATGGTGAGTACCGTCTGACGATAAGTTACATGTACATTGCTTTGCTTGATGGTGCGCAATTCGTAGGCTATCTCCACGGTCTGAGGCTCTGAAGCGTTCTCAATACTTAGTCCTTTGGTGAAATCCAGAAGGTCGGTAACGACGCCCAGCGGGGAGTCTTCCAGAATTTGTGCGCCTTGATAGCACACATTGTATCGAAGATTTCCATCCTTATCATTCAAGGTTACCACTACTTGTCCGTTAGGGGAAGTCACAACAAAGTCTTTAGCCATGGCAACCATTGTCATTCCTGCCATCAGCAGAGTCAAAAATATCTTTCTCATTTGTTCATAATTGTTGGGATTCTTACTATAGCTCAATACAAAGGCTATGCAAAGATAATACAAAAAAGCCAAACCCTATACAAATGAGACGAATTAACAAATGTGTGATACATTTGCCCGACATATTTCTGTTGAAATGCCGTATTTTTGCAAAAAG
>ONFE01000111.1 GCA_900316985.1 uncultured Prevotellaceae bacterium | reverse complement strand
TCCATTCGGTCGTTGCCGTTCTCGTCCGTAAAGTCCGTAATAATGGGGATAGGCTTATAGGCTTTGGTCTCACGAGTTACCTTCTCATTATCCACTACAATCTCTGCATGGAAAATCTTCTGGTCAATACGTTCGTCGAAATTATCAGAGACGGCACCGACAAACATTCCCTGCGTAAGTGTGGAAATTTTGCTGGCAGGAATCAGGCTATCCATCTGCGTATTGATAGAGGTAGATGTGTCCTGACGGTTGATAGTCATGGACTGGCGTTTTTGAAGGACTTTTCCGAAACGCTCGCTCAGGGTTTTGGCTGTTTCGCCTACAACCTGACCACTGAAGATGTTGCCTACAGTGTTCTGTACCACCTTTGCCTCTTTGTCACCATAGTCTCGGACTAACTGGCTGAAGTCCTGAAAACCGAGACAGACGGCAACCTTGTTGCTTCGGGCAGTGGCAATGAGGTTGTCGAGACCCTTGAAATAGATGGTAGGCAACTCGTCAATGATGACTGAGGATTTGAGCATTCCCTTCTTATTGATCAGTTTGACGATACGGCTGTTATACAGGCCGAGGGCTGCGCCGTAGATATTCTGACGGTCCGGGTTATTACCGACACACAGGATTTTTGGCTCATTCGGATTGTTGATGTCGAGCGTAAACTCACTGGCAGACATGACCCAATACAGTTGCGGGGAAATCATTCGGGACAAAGGAATCTTGGCGGATGCTATCTGACCCTGCAACTGGTCAGCAGCACCACCGAGCCATGCGTCCATGAAAGGCGACATATAGTTTTCCAGTTCGGGATAAGAGGACAGAATGGGGAAAATATCCTCATAGCGGCGGTTGAGCAATTCGACGGCATGGGGGAAGGTGCAATACTTCCCGTCCTTGTATATCTTTAGATACCAGATGATGGCCGCGAACAGGATAATCGGTGACTCCACGAAGAAGTCGCCCTGTTTCTGCACCCAAGTACGGTTTAAGTTGAGCATTATCGTGTAAGCACTCTCGTAGGCATCGGAGATGTCAGTCATGAATGCAGGGTGAATAGGATTACAGCGGTGACTGCGACGTGGGTCATCAAAGTTGATGACATAGAACTTCGGTAACACCTTATAACCAGACTTGTGTGTCAGCATGTGGTTGTAGGCAATGGTGCTTAGGTCGCTGAACTTGTAATCATAGATATACATCGAGAAACCCTTTTCGATGGACTGTTTGATGAAATTGTTTACTACGGCATACGACTTACCGCTACCAGGAGTTCCGAGTACAATAGTGGCGCGGAAGGGATTGACTACGTTTATCCAGCCATTGTTCCACTTCTTTTTATAGTAGAAGCGTGTAGGCAGATTGATGGAATACTCATTCTCCATCAGACGTGTTTCCTGCATAAATGATTCGTTCTCGTTATTGAAAACATCATCCATGAGGTTGTTTTGTAACAAGCGGCTCATCCAAAGGCCACCCATCAGCAGACAGATATAGCCTGCGGAAATAGTGGTGATGTAGAGTGCTGTACAGAACACAAAGGGAAAAGGTAAATCAAGTAGCCACCAGTTGAGAAAGAACAGGATAAAACCAATGGCAAGTACCATCCAGATTCTCGCCCAGGTGATCTTTTCCTCTTTGACTCCTTTTGTGCCGAGGCATGATAGTGCCATCAGCAGAAGAGCAAACAATTTGGTGTAAAGAATAGATTGGAACAATCCTGCCGTTCGGTTGAAATTTGTGAGAATCCTATCCACGATGCCCATCTGAATGTGCCAGTCCACGATAACGGCATAGCAGTACCAATAGACATTCATCACTACGAGAATAATACTCACGGCTCGCATAAAGTCCATGACTTTAGCGAGACCTCTCAAATCATCTTCTTGTTGCATAGTTATTTGTTTTAATTGTTATGAAATCAGTTTGTTTACAATTTCGGACCACGACGCTTTTTCTTCTTGCGCTGTAGTTTGCGACGGAACGCCTCTTCCTCAGCATCAGTGACAGGATTGTCGGTGTTGAGGATGTCAAGAGCATCAAGGAATGATGCAAGACCGCCTTTGCTTTCGTAGTGTTCCTGCTTATCGCGAGAAGTGGATTGCTGCTGCCCTTCCGTAGATGTGCTGCCAGAATTTGGTTGTTCTTCCTGTTCTTCTTTCTCCTTGAAAGGAATCTGTTCCTCTGGCGGCGTATTGAAGTGCTGTTCAAGTGCATTGGCAGAGAAAGCCTTGCCCATACGGGAACCGTTGAGGACACAATGGGTACGATGGTCGATGAACGTGGCACCGTAGATTCTGCCCTCGTCGGTATAACGGAAGACACAATCAATCCCCTTCTCTTTGAGCATCCTGACAAACTCGTCCTTGTCGTAAGTCCGTTTAAGTGCATACTCCAATACTTTTCTGGTCGGCTCGGTCAGATTCCTGTCCTTGATGTTCTTCTTTGAGAATGCAGCTTTTTTCTGTAATGCCTCGTAGCCGACGGACTTGCCAAACAGGGATGACTTGAACGGATTGCCAACCTTATTGCCGTCGGCATCAATGACAGAATAGACCAGACCGTTATAGTCCTCACCTCTGACATTGCCCCTTACTTCTTCGACAGTCAGATTGTAGAGCGACAACAGTGCACGAAGTTCACCAATCGTCTCACCCTCGGAAGGATTGACTGGCGGGATGCGGTTGGACAGTCTTTCCTCTTCTCGCTTGTTGCCATGATGCAGTCCGTATCTCTGTTCAAAGTCCCTGAGGATGGCAAGGCTTCTCCGTTTGGTGAAGTCGCTGTTAATGCGCTTGCCCTGCTCGTCCACACGGACGGAAACGATGTGCAGATGATGGCGGTCGATGTCCTCATGCTTGACAATGATATAAGGCTGGTCGCCATAACCCATGCGCTGCATATACTCATGCGCCATCTGTGTCAGTTCCCCGTCCGTCAACCTGTCATCAGGATGGGGATTGAGCGAGATATGGATTACAGGCTTTTCCGTCCTCATCTGTCTGGGCATCCGCTTCTCGAAGTCTGCCAGCACCTGTGCAACATTGACCTTACCATCACCGTTGTTGAACACCTTGTTAGTGTCCAGCAACTGGCCTTTCCCCATATTCACCTTGTCGGCGTTATACTTGATGGCACCGAAAAGGGAATTGCCAATCGTTATCTTTGCAACCATCTCTCCCTTGCCTCCTTTGCCAATGCCACGATCTGCTGTCCCTGCTCCATCATCTGGCGGGTCATTGACTCCA
Source organism: uncultured Prevotellaceae bacterium (assembly GCA_900316985.1). Lineage (GTDB taxonomy): Bacteria > Bacteroidota > Bacteroidia > Bacteroidales > Bacteroidaceae > Prevotella. Next base: position 3,691 of record ONFE01000111.1, on the reverse strand, counting down.
GACGATAGAGCAAGGCCATTGCCTTCTTTTCCGAAAAGTGGCTGCGCAGTTCCTTCACCACTTGATTGTAATTGACCGCCACACCACGGAATTGAGCATGGAATGATGACAGTTTTTCGTAGAAGTCCACCATTGTCTTATCGACTTTCACGACCTTGAACGTCTCGCCAAAGACGCGCGACTTGACGAAAACGGCTTTGGCATATACCCCGGACTGCTCGTAGAGCGTGAGGAACCTGGCCCATTCCACATCGTCGAAGCGTACCATGACGCAGTGCGTCCTTTTGTTGTTCTTCGGGTATCGACCCGTCCTTCTCTTTTTGTTATCTTCCATATTATCTATGATACGTTACTATCGTTTTTCCAAATCAAGGGATGACGACTTCGGTCGCGGGTAACCCGAAACCTTTTGAGTAACTCAAAAGACATCTTGCTATGCTCCTGCGGGCATACATAATCCGCCTTGCGGACGGATTAGTCGCTTCAACAGCACACATATCGGTCTTGCCGACACGTTCGTCGCTTCCTGAACTTTGTTTGCGGCTGCAAAGGTCGGCATTTACGGCGGGACAGACTTTCAACATTATATAATCTGAAAGAAATTTTTCTGCTGATTGGCTGGCGTGGCGTAGCGGATAGCAGACATTAGCGGCCACGTGGCATGGATTCCTTTGCAGGTCCGTAGAAATGTAGTTCCTTTGCACCGTCCTTAGCGACCTACATACGTCCAGACCTACGGATGTACGGACCTACAGACCTACGGACTTACAGCCATACTGAAGTACAGCTATACCGATGTAAATGGTTAAGTACGGACATAGGGACTTACCTAAATCCGGATGGACAGACATACGGACTGATATACAGCGGGACATAAAGACATATCGTGTTACGTACATAAATAAAGAAGTAAAAATGAAAGAACCGAAATTCATTGCCTTCTCCACCCAGAAGGGAGGGGCTGGCAAAACAACATTGACAGTGCTGGCGGCAAGCTACCTGCACTATGTGAAGGGACTCAACATCGGTGTCATCGACTGCGACTTCCCGCAGTTCAGTATCATGGACATGCGCAAGCGTGACATGAAGAACATCGAGGGCAACAGCCAATTGTGCCGACAGGCATACGACATGTTCAAGAAGCTGGGAAAGAAAGCTTATCCCGTCGTAGAGAGCCGTCCGGAGGATGCCCTTGACGTGGCACGTCAGATGATGGAGAAGCAAGAGTTCGACATCATCTTCTTCGACCTGCCCGGCACGTTGAACAACAAGGGAGCCGTCAACACAATAGCACATATGGACTACGTCTTCTGTCCCATCGTGGCTGACCGTGTCGTGATGCAGAGTTCGCTCACCTACGCAAAACTCGTCAACGACAACATGGTGACAACAGGACAGACGAACATCAAGGGTTTCTATTTCGTCTGGAACATGGTTGACGCACGTGAGAAGACCCGTCTCTACGACATCTATAACAAGGTCATCAACGAACTTGGGCTGACGGCACTCAATACCGAAGTACCCGACAGCAAGCGTTTCCGCAGGGAGGGTGACACCGAAGACAAACGTCCCCTGTTCCGTTCGACGATGTTTCCGTCAGACCGCACTCTCATCAAGGGCAGCTGCATCAGGGAACTGACAGACGAGATCCTGGACATCATCAAACTGTGAGCAGATGCCGAAAAACCTCGACCTTGGAATAGACGCGGCGGCACTCATTGAAAGTGTACGCCCGGAAATGGCCATGCAACCGACAAGGACAACACAGGAGCCGGAGCAGCAGAACCGCGAGCCCCCACCCAGACCCGAAGGGCGTCCCCAGACAAGAAGTCCCTCAGCAAAAGGCGTAAAACAGGGACTGGCGGAGGAATACCAGCGGCAGTTTGTGAAGAAGACGGACTTCAATGCCCATTCGGGCAAGACGTGCTACATGCGTCCGCGATACCACGAACGCATCTCACAGATTGTCGAAATCCTCGGCAGGGGCGTATCCATCTCAGCCTATCTTGACAACGTGCTCTATGAGCATTTCGAGAGATACGGCGAGGCAGTGGACACGCTTCTAAAACAGAGATTCAATGAAATACTGACAAAAAAAGGAACAGAAGAATGAATATTATATTGATTACTGGAATCATCGTGGCCGGAATCGTGGCAGTCATAGCCATTCTGGCACACGGAAAGGGATGCAAGGTGACGGCCTTGCCCATAGTAAATCATACGGAGAAAGTACCCCGAAACAATGTGACCATCAATTTCAAGGAACCTGACGACAGGAAGGATGTGACCTTTAACGGGGATGCGGATTTCGATGAGTTAGTGGACGTGCTCGGGGACTATGCAAGTATCTTTGCCAATCCTCCCAAACGAGGAATGTCCCGTGACAGCAAGCTGACATATATACGTAACGACTACCACGACCGCATCAGTCGTATTGTGAACATCCTGAATGTGGAAGGAATCAACATCTCATCATACATTGACATGGTGCTGACAGACCACTTCCTGCGATATGAGAAGCCTATCAACTACCTCTATCGCAATGGCTATCATGACATCTGCTGAAGGACTGACGTATGGCGACATTCATACTTATTGGACTGCTGGCCATCATTGCCTATGAGCTGTTCATATTTATCAAGTACCCGCCAGGTATCTGGCCAAATGCTGGGAATACAGTCAAACGTCAGGTATCGGAAGAGACTGCGGAGGAAGACTGTGCCATCATAGGGCATAGTACCTTCAACATGTCAGACCAGCTGCGTAGGATGGAGGTCAGACAGGCAGAGGAAGAACGGAAATCTGCAGTCGTTCGAGGTGAGATGACCGAGGACGGAAAGGAAATAGCAACACCCGTGTCCATAGAGGACTGCCAACTGGAAGATAAAAAACAGATTGTTCCCGTACCTGACGAAGAACTGGACGATATGTTTGCCGAGCCAGATGTGCCGACTGCCACGGGTGATCCGTTGGATGACATCGACCTCGCCTTCAACACCGCAAGGCAGAAAGACCCTGATGAGCAGGATGAGCAGAAGGCTGCGGCAGTCCTCAATTGCCTGAAAGGGACGGAACTGCTTGACATGGTGGCAGGGCTATGGCCCGAAATCGGCGAGAATGTTGAGCGTATCATTGAAAAGTACTATGGCGAGAAGTCTGATAATCCTAAGACAAAAAGACAGGAATTCACCATGCCTGACAGGTTCGAGGACTTCAACGTCAGCTTCTTAGTGTAGAACCAAACAGGAAAAAGGAATGAAACAAAGAGACTACGGATAGACATGTGTTTCCGCAACCACTGAATCCAATTATCCAATCCACAATCAACAACAGTATTAACAATTAAAAAAGTAAACGAAAAATGAAAATGAATGTAAAGAAGTTCGCTAACAAGAAGATCGTAACATGTGTAGCCCTCATTGCCGCTGCTACCACTACCGCAATGGCCCAGGGCAACGGCCTCGCTGGTATCAATGAGGCTACTTCTATGGTCACCAGTTATTTCGAGCCCGGCACCAAGCTCATCTATGCCATCGGTGCTGTCGTGGGACTCATTGGCGGTGTGAAGGTCTATGGCAAGTTCTCCAGCGGTGATCCCGACACCTCGAAGACCGCTGCCTCATGGTTCGGTGCCTGTATCTTCCTCATCGTGGCCGCTACCATCCTTCGCTCGTTCTTCCTCTAAGCCTGT
>ONFE01000117.1 GCA_900316985.1 uncultured Prevotellaceae bacterium | reverse complement strand
GTATAACGCAACTGCATCAGCGCGATGTAATGACGGATGAAGTCGATCTCATTTGTCAACGACACCCCTTGCTTATTTCCCTCGTAGAGCACAAAGCGCATCATCTTCGACAGTTCCAGGATCGTGCCTTTCGCCTTCTCAGGATCGATATCCACAAGGGCGTGGATGTTGTTGAGCGTATTCATGAAGAAGTGCGGATTGATCTGGTAACGCAGGTACTCCAACTGCTGCTCCAGATTCTCATGCTCCAGTTCGGTCAGGCGCTTCCGGTCTTCAAGTCCACGATAAAAACCTTTGATGCCGAGGTTGGCGCCAAACATCAGAATGAGCATGATGATAGCCAGGATATCCTGTTCACCCACGATGGGAGGAGGGGCGTCTTCTGGTCGATGATTACGTGGGGCGGGTCTGCCGTCGAAATCTTTCGGGGGATTGGCAAAATGAGGTGGCTGATGATGATCGGGGCGTTCCATGGGCGGCCTGTGGCCTTTCATCTCAGGTCTGTTGTTACATTGATAGACCGTGAATGCCGCCAGTATCATCACCACGATGCTGAAATACATCACGCGTTTGTTCTCATGACTGTTTGGTTTGCCAAGGAACAAAGGTGCCAACAGGAAATTATGGATCAGAAACAGGAGCAGATAGATGGCGAACAATCGCCATACGACCAACACTTCCCACCATTCGAATACCTGGCTGCTGTCGCCTACCGTCCGCACATAAATACTTAGCAGCGGGGACGCAAAGAGCAATCCCCATGCTGCCAAGTAAATCAGATTCTCCTGTTTCGATTGTTTCATCCAACACATTATTATATATAATAACGTTATTACCAGTAGAATATTGTTTCAATGCCATCCGCCAGGTCCGAAACCGCCGCCGCCAGGTCCGAAGCCGCCACCAGTATAGGATGAGAGCTCCACGGATGAGCCGCCGCTGACCGTTCCGATGATACCGATACCGCCGAAGTAACTGGTGCCGCCGTTGACGCTGACACCCGACAGAAGGGTAGGCTGCGAGCTGCCTGAAACCACGAGGCCTGAACCGCCGCTCGATGGTGTCTGGAACAAGAAGGTCTCTTTGCCGACGGTCAGGGCATACCAGGTGTTAGGTGTCCATGAGGCCTGATAACATGACTGCGATAGCTGGGCACCACTCTCCAGTCCGCCGAGGGCGATGATGGTACCACCAGAGATGTAGAGCTTCTTCTTGTCCTCGCTGTTGGCATCGATGGCCACCTCAGGTGTACCTGAACAGATGGCATACACCAGTCCGCCAGTGATATAGCAGTCGCCGTTAGCATCCAGGCCGTCGTTATTCCGTCCGTGGGCATAGATGTAGCCGCCGCTGATGGTCATGTCGCCTTTCGAGTTGATGGCATCGTCGTAGGCATAGCTGGCCACTTCGCCACCCGTGATGTTCAGCGCGCTCTTGGTCTCGATGCCTTCACCGTTCTCTCCGCTGGTGCGCACCCATATCTTACCGCCTTTGATGGTCAGGTCGCCGTCCACCTTGATACCCTTCGGCGATGAGGTGTCGCCATTACCGCTGAACTGGCCGCCTTCAGTCACGATCATCACACGACCGCCATTGAAGGTCGCATCTCCGTCGGCGTTGATACCCTTACCGCCGCTGCCGGTACTCTTCAGGTACAATTCACCAGCATTGATGGTGAAGGTCGAGTCGGCCTTGATACCTGCAGCGCCCTTGGCCTCCTGGTCGTCTGTGTCGTAGGTGCCGTCGCCTGTTGTCAGCACGGTGGTGCGTCCGCCGTTCACGATGATATGACTCTCGCAGTTGATTCCCTTCGCAGCTGTTGCCGATACCTCCACATTCAGGATACCGCCATTGATAAACACGCCGTCGTTGGCCTTGATGCCGTGCTTGGCAGTAGATTTCACATAGATGTTATTGCCCTCGCGGAAGACGATGTAGTCAGCCGAGTGGATACCGTTGCCCGTGTTACCCGTCACGCTGAGCTGTCCGCTGCCGTTGAAGAGCAGTTTGCCCTTGCAGTAGAGTGCACCCTTCTGACTGCCGCCAGCGCCGTCTTCCAACGTGTTGGTAGTGCCTTCAGCCAAGATGATATAGGCGCGCTTGCCACTCAACAGATTCAGCGCGGCCGAGTCGGGATTGGTGATGCTGATGCCGTTCAGCTCCACGGCATACTTCTTGTTGCCTGCCACGGTAAAGGAACCGTTATCTGTCGAGCCGCTCAGCACATAGCATATCTTTTTCGTGTCGCCGTGATTGGCCGTGATGTGACCGCCGTTGACGGTGATCTCCACCCCGTTCTCCGTCTTCGCTACGGGGTTCGACAGGTCGATGGCGATCTCCGTCGTAAACTCGTTGTTCTCCAGGATGTCTTCCTCGTCAGGGAAATACGCATCAGCCACATCCGTCGGCTCTGCCGTTGTCTTGTCTAATGCGATGTCGAAAGTTGTCAATTCACCCGTAATCGCCGAGCTGCCATTGCCGCTTGGGGTGTTGCCACTTGGTTCGTTGTTCTCAGGCCCGAAGCCGTTGTTACCGCTCATATAATTCTCAAACGGATCGTCACTCGAGCATGAAGTCAGCATCGCTGTGGATGCTGTCATGATTGCTAAGAAAATAAATACCTTTTTCATAATGCTACAAAATTTTGCTGCAAAAGTAACGAAATACTAGGCTCCAGCCAATTTTATTCAACGAACGCCCTGTTTTGTTCAGCCAATTTTTCTTTTTATGGCGTTCTATTGAGGATTTCTGGGGGTAAAAATACAAATAATTTCGGAATTAGTTGGTTGTTTCCTGAGAATTTTATATATTTGCAGTCGAAAATACGTTATTCGACACCTGGGGTTGACTGGATTTGACAGCGGGTTGAGATGGTACGTAAGCACGCGGAGGCTTCTTGGTTCCCTCCATAATCCGAGCTGAGGAAAAATTAATTGGCAACAATGAGTATGCTCTCGCTGCTTAATCGAAGTATAGTAGATTGCTAGCTTAATTTCTCTGCAAGGCGGAGAAACGAGACGTCGCTCCAAGGATGTTGTTCCGAATCTGA
>ONFE01000021.1 GCA_900316985.1 uncultured Prevotellaceae bacterium | reverse complement strand
ACAGGTAACGATTTGGTAACGGAACGATGGTCATATTTCACAATATGCATTCCTGCCCATCGAAACATGGAATACATAAAATCAGCAGTCTGTCAGGCAATTACGGGAATAATCTCCACGTTCGTCTCACCCTTGATTTCTTGGTTATATTCTCCAATTGTGGTCACGGAATTGGGGATGGTCACGGAGGTCAGGCCGCTACCTTGGAAAGCCCTTTCTCCGATGCTGGTCACTTTCCTCGTGCGAGACATATAGGTTACTTTTTCGGGGATGTTTATAACTGCTGCAGAATAACGGCCTGATGAATTGATGCTTTTGCGTGTTACTTCCAACTCTGTGCCATTGTTGTAGTAATTGTAATAGATGGTGACGCCATCTTCATTCTCAACTGCGATGTCATAGGCACTAGCCAGCAACGGAAGGGCCAGTAATAATGTGGATAAGAAAAGTTTCTTCATATTGTTTGTATTTTTAGATTGTTATTATTTCGATTCAGATAGATACAAAAGAACGTGGACTAATTACTTCGTCTACGTTCTATCAGGTATCGGCAAACACCCAACTATCTTAAACGAGTAAAAGCCCACGCCAGCCAGCGTGAACCATTTACTTCAGTTCTTGATAGTATTCTTTGAAATTTTGCCGATTTCGATAGAACAAGAACAAAAAGCAAACGCTTCTTCCTTATGTTTTTATGTAGTCACTATGTCATACGCATTGTGATTTTATGGGTTCAATATTGATTTATCGATGGCAAAGATAGTACAAAGGAATGGAAAATGCAAATAAATCTGCAACTTTTACCGAGTGCGGGATATTAAATCAAACAAAATAGATAGTTAGTTGATTATTAGTGTATTTGTATTTTGGGTGAGCTATGCCCTCGCTGTTTGCAACGAGATTCGCCAAGCGCTGAAGGGCCTGGTAGAGAGATAATCAAGACCTGGCGTGACAGTTGTGACAGTTGTGACAGTTAAAATAACGAGGTATACTTCCCCTCATTATTCTTTATAATTAATTAATATATAGATAGTTATATATAAATATAAGAAAACGTACACCCTCGAAAAACAATTGTCACAACTGTCACACTGTCACAAACTTCTATTATTATTCATCTAAAAAACTGATAATCAATGAAATACGATATAAGAAAACCAACGGTACCTGCGATGCCGAACCTCGGCAGGGGCACGGAATGTGTGAAATTGCTCCTATCACAGGCCTAAAAAGACATGCATGAACCCTTAGTTCCGATGTTTTTTCCTATATATGGCGCGATACATTTACCCTTTTTCTATAAACTTTATTATTTTCATACGCGCGAAAACCTTAGATTATTATGTTTTATAAAAAGTTGCGGAAAAAGGGTACACACCCTACACCCTTATATCTTAAAAATCGCATTTTGACTTTTGGGCGGATGATACTTTGCCTTCGGGCGGATGATGTTTTGGAGTTGGGCGGATGATACTTTGAAGGGCAGCGGATGATGTTTTGGCTATTGTTGGATGATATCTCTATACGCGAAAAAAGAATTATACCCCCTATACCTACTACAATTGATGTAATAGACTGTGTTTTAGGAGATTATTGGTAGTAGGTAAGGCCTTTTTACCTACTACAATCCTACTACTGTACCCCCTACTTTAAGCCCTTTTCTTGTTTTTTACTAATCAAAAGCCATTTCCAGCGAATGCTTTGCTTCTGATGGGTGGAAAGGTTGCTTCCAAAGTCTGGAAACCTTGCTTCCAATGGGTAGAAGGAAGGCTTCCTATGGGTGGAAGGAAACCGTTAGACAATAGGACAAATAAGATGGCTTTTTTGCTTTCTATTCTACACTCTTTTTCTTTATTTTTATTAAAAGTAAGGGGTAATGTGTTGCGGATGGAAAAAATTGATTATCTTTGCAAGAAATATAAATGTCCATCTATTTTAATACTATACTTATGTTAACAAATCAAGATCTACAGCAAATCGCCCAGAAGGGTATCACCCCTGAGCAAATTGACGTTCAACTGAAAGAGTTTGAAACAGGTTTCCCGTTCCTTCGCCTGGAGGCTGCCGCCAGCATCGGCCATGGCATCGTGGCTCCCGACGAGGCAGAGCGGAAACAGTATATCGACGCTTGGAATGCCTATAAGGCCGAGGGGCGCAAAATCGTGAAGTTCGTGCCCGCTTCGGGTGCTGCCAGCCGCATGTTCAAGGATATGTTCGGCTTCCTGAATGCCGACTATGACGTGCCTACCACCGACTTTGAGAAGAAGTATTTCGACCGCATCGAGGACTTCGCTTTCTTCGGGGCATTGGACGAGAAGTGCAAGGCCAATAACGGCAAGGGCGTGAAGGAGCTGATGGCTGAGGGCAACTACAAGGCTGTGGTGGCCAACATGCTGAACAAGGAAGGCCTGAACTACGGTCAGCTGCCGAAGGGCATGCTGCTCTTCCACAAGTATCCCGAGGGTGCCCGCACGCCGATGGAAGAGCATCTCGTGGAGGGTGCGCTTTATGCCGCCAGCAACGGCGAGGCCAACGTGCACTTCACCGTGAGCCACGAGCACATCGAGTTCTTCGAGCAGAAGGTGGCTGAGAAGAAGGACATGTTCGCCCAGAAGTACGGCATCAAGTACAACATTTCCTTCTCGGAGCAGAAGCCCAGCACCGACACCGTGGCTGCCAATCCCGACAACACGCCGTTCCGCAACGAGGACGGTTCGCTGCTGTTCCGTCCCGGAGGCCATGGCGCGCTGATTCAGAACCTGAACGACATCGATGCCGACGTGATCTTCATCAAGAACATCGACAACGTGGTGCCCGACCGTCTGAAGCAGGACACGGTGGATTACAAGCAGATCATCGCCGGTGTGCTCGTGACGCTCCAGAAGCAGGCTTTCGCTTACCTGAAGGCGCTCAACGAAGGTCAGTACAACCACGAGAAGCTGGAGGAAATCATCCGCTTCGTGCAGCGTGACCTCTGCTGCCGCAAGGCAGACATCAAGGACCTGGAGGATGCCGAACTCGTGATCTACCTGAAGGAGAAGCTGAACCGCCCGATGCGCGTCTGCGGCGTGGTGAAGAATGTGGGTGAGCCCGGCGGCGGCCCGTTCCTCACTTACAACCAGGACGGTACCGTATCGCTCCAGATTCTGGAGAGTAGCCAGATTGACAAGAGCAACGAGGAATACATGAAGATGTTCACCGAGGGTACTCACTTCAATCCGGTTGACCTCGTATGTGCCGTGAAGGACTATGAGGGAAAGCCTTTCGACCTGCCTAAGTATGTAGACAAGACCACGGGCTTCATTTCTTCTAAGTCGAAGAACGGCAAGGAGCTGAAGGCGCTTGAGCTGCCCGGCCTCTGGAATGGTGCGATGAGCAACTGGAACACGGTATTCGTGGAGGTTCCCCTTTCTACTTTCAACCCCGTGAAGACCGTGAACGACCTGCTTCGCGAGCAGCATCAGTAATCTTCAACGTTAACGTTAACCCTAACCTTAACGAAGACGAAAACGAAGACGTTAGGTTGACGTTGACACAAACAATAAACCCCTCAGGATTGCTCTTGAGGGGTTTTTGCTATTTTAGGGGAATTGTGTACTATGACAGGAAACCCAGCAGGGCACCGGCAGCCACGGCGGAGCCGATCACACCGGCCACATTGGGACCCATGGCGTGCATGAGCAGGAAGTTGTGGCGGTCGTATTCGAGGCCGAGGTTGTTGGAGATACGGGCAGCCATTGGAACGGCGCTCACACCGGCATTACCAATGAGCGGATTGATCTTCTTGTCGCGGGGCAGGAAGATGTTCATCAGTTTCACGAAACATACACCGGCAAGGGCGCCGATGGCGAAGATGAAGATGGTGTTCATGGTCAGGAACTCTGATGCCTGTGTGGAGCAGCCCACGGTCAGACCCAGTAGCATCACCACAATATCGTTGAGCGCGCTACCGGCAGTCTTGGCCAGACGGGTGGTCTTGCCCGATTCCTTCAGAAGGTTGCCGAAGAAGAGCATTCCCAGCAAGGGAAGGCCTGAGGGCACGATAAAGGTGGTGAGCAGCAGGCCGATGATGGGGAAGAGGATGCGCTCCGTCTGAGAGACGTGGCGCGGAGCCTTCATCTTGATGACGCGCTCCTTCTTTGTGGTGAGCAGGCGCATGATGATGGGCTGGATAACGGGCACGAGGGCCATGTAGCTGTAGGCACAGACGGCAATGGCTCCCATCAGGTTGGGCGCGGTCTTCGAGGAAAGGAAGATAGCAGTGGGGCCGTCGGCACCGCCGATGATGGCGATACCTGCTGCTTGGTTGGGTTCAAAGCCGATAGCCAGGGCGAACATGTATGCACCGAAGATACCGAACTGAGCGGCTGCTCCGATGAGTATCAGCTTGGGATTGGCGATGAGGGCGGAGAAGTCGGTCATGGCGCCGATTCCCAGGAAGACGAGTGGGGGATACCATCCCTGTCTTACACCCTGGTAGAAGATGTTCAGGACCGAGTTGTCTTCGTAGAGGCCGATTTCAAGTCCGGCATCGGCACGGAAAGGGATGTTGCCGAGGATGATGCCCAGTCCGATGGGGACGAGCAGCAGCGGCTCAAAGTCTTTCTTGATGGCGAGCCAGATGAAGAAGGCTCCCACAGCAATCATAATGAGGTTGGGTATCGTGGCATTGGAGAAGCCCGTGTACGTCAGGAACTCATTGAAGTTGGCTATGATGAATTCAGTAAACGACATTGTTTTTTACCTTTTTACTATTTTATTTTTTTGCCTTTATCCGATGGTGACCAGCGTGGTACCTTCCATCACAGAGTCGCCCACCTTTACGAGGACTGATGTCACGGTGCCGTCATTTTCGGCTTCAATGTTGTTCTGCATCTTCATGGCCTCGAGGACGACGACGGTATCGCCGGCATGAACTGCCTGTCCGACGGTAACCTTGATGTCGGTGATGGTGCCGGGCAGCGGAGCTACCACTTTGGCTCCTGCACCGGGAGTGGCGGCTGGTGTGGGTGCCGGGGCAGCTGCAGCAGCGGCAACAGGTGCGGCTGCTGGTTTCTGGGGCTTCGGGGCTTCCACCTTCTTCACTTTCGGAGCGGCCTTGATGGGCTGCTTCATTTCCACTTCGAATGGGATACCATTCACGCTGACTTTCGCGATGTTGCCGTCTACGTCTTCAATCTCTACTTCGTAGTCAACACCCTGTACTGTATATTCGTATTTCATTTTATTCTAATATTAGTTTACCTTTTTACTTTTTTACCTTTCAAATGCCGTTGTTCCACATTGAATGACGGGGCTTGATGGTGATGATGCCGCTTTCCACGTCGTGCACATCGTCCTGATACTGCTTCAGGGCCATGGCTATCACGGCCATGTAGATTTCGCGGTCAATACCTTTCGTCTGGATGCCGTCTTTCAGCACGACGGTCGTCTTGTGGGCCACCTCGGCGGCTATCTCCGTGGTCTTGGCCACAGCCTTGACAGGCTGTACGGAGGCTGCAACCTCGGCTGCCTTCTTCAGGCTGCGCTGGTGAACGATGATCATGCCGAAGATGCGGAAGAAGACGTAGAGCAGGGCCAGACAGAAGAACACGATTCCCATGGAGAGCACGGTGATACCGAATCCGTGGGGATCGTCGCGCTTCAGGCGGGAGATTTTGCTCTCGTTGATCTCAATATAGTTGCCGGTTCCTGGGGTGACGGCCTCGGCGGGCTTGGTGTCCCATTGCTGGAAACCGTCCTTGATGCGGGCATACGACTTGTCGGTAGCCAATGCAGGCACGCTCACGGAGTCGATGAGGTCGATGCCGTTACCATCGTAGAGGGCTACCCAAACGGGTGTGCCCGGGGTAACCTTTGCATTAAGGTGAAGGAATCCCTTGGCGGGGTTGGAGTTGAGGAAAAGCACCAGATGCTCCCTGGCCGACATGGCCGAACGGTCGTCGCCGTTAGGGATGGGGCTCATCATTTGGATGCGCTGAGGTGCCGTGAGTGATTTGTCGAGCACTCTGCGGTCGGTGGCGATGAACATACCCCTGACGTTGTAGGTGGAGAAGGATGTGTTCACCAGTTCCATCCAGGGCAGATGTTGTCCGAACTCATCTTGTACACTGGCCTGGTTGTCGGTGAGCACCTCGTTGATCTTGATGTTCTTTGCTCCTTGGGCAAACATCATCGTGGAGGTTCCCAACAACAGGACTGCTAAAAGGATTTTTTTCATTATTTGAGATTGTATTATATTTTATGTATTTGCTGTTTGTCGCTTTGGTCAACCGCAGAAGAAGAGCACGATGATCTGTGCCGTCAGGATGCGCAGGAACATCGAGAGCGGATAGACGGTGGAATAGCCCACGGCTGGTGCCTCCTTCGAGCACACGGAGTTGGCATAGGCCAATGCGGGAGGATCCGTATATGTACCGGCCAGCATACCCATGATGGTGAAATAATTAAACTTATATCTCAGGCGGGCAATGGTGCCTACGATAAGGATCGGGATGATGGTGATGAGAAAACCGGTGAACACGAAGAGCAGACCGTCACCCTGAGCGACCGTCTCCCAGAACCCAGCTCCAGCCTTGATTCCCACGGAGGCCAGGAACAGCACCAGTCCGATTTCGCGCAGCATCATGTTGGCCGACGTGGTGGTATAGGTCACCAGATGAATCTTGTACCCGTAGCGGCCAATCAGGATGGCAATGATGAGCGGACCGCCTGCAATACCAAGCTTCATCGGAACGGGCATTCCGGGGATGGCAATGGGCAGCGAGCCGAAAATGATACCGATGATGATGCCGATGAATATCGTGGCAATGTTTGGTGCGTCCAGGCGACGGATAGAGTTACCCATCATATTGGCCACGCGGTTTACGGCATCTTCAGGACCTACCACCATGATGCGGTCGCCCACCTGGAGTGGGAGAGAGGCAGAGGCGAAGATATCCATGCCCTGACGGGTCAGTCGGGTCACATTCACGCCATGTACCCTGGAAAGGTGAAGCTGGCCCAGCGTCTTGCCGTTCATCGAAGGACGAGTCACCAGCACGCGCTTGCTCACCAGCGGCTGATCCTGCTGCTCCCAGTCTACCTCAATCTGAGGACCGATGAAGGCGATGATGGCCTCGGCATCGGCTTCGGCACATACCACGTAGAGTTGGTCGCCTATGTGGAAGATAGTGTCGCGGTTAGGAAGGCTCACATGTCCGTCGTGCAGGATGCGCGAGCACACGAAGTCGCGGTTCAGGAAGTTGTGTACCTGCATCAGCGTCTTACCTTCCAGGTAGGCGTTTGACACCTGCACGTGCATCTTATGGGGCTTCACATTGGCATTGTCGCCTTCAAGCCGTTCCAGATCCTCCTCTTCTTTCTCCAAACGTACACGGCAAATATAGCGCACGGCAATCGTGGCACCGATGATGCCTACCACACCAAGCGGATAGGCACAGGCATAACCTGAGGCTATCTGCGGCAGATTGCTGCTGAAAACCGTATTGAGTGCTTCGTTGGCCGCACCGAGACCCGGGGTGTTGGTTACGGCTCCGTAAAGCGTACCAACCATCATCGGCAAGTTGTGAGGATTGGTAGTGTCGAAGAAGATGTAATAGCATCCGAACATCACGAGGATATTGAGCAGGATGGCTGTGGCGGCAAGGCCGTTGAGCTTGATGCCTGCCGTGCCGAAACTTTCAAAGAAGCCAGGTCCCACCTGCAGACCGATCATGAACACGAAGAGCACGAGGCCGAAGTCCTGAATGAATGTCAGGATGTTGGTGGGTGCCGTGAACCCGATGTGACCTGCCACGATACCTGCGAAAAGCACGAAGGTAACGCCCAGTGAGATACCACCGAATTTTATCTTGCCAAGCAATACGCCGATTGCAATGACAATGGAATAAAGTAGAACGATATGTGCTACCGAATCTGTTGTTTGGAACAAATCAATAAACCAATCCATAAGATGTCTTTATACTAACGCCAAAAATCGTTGCAAAGTTACTTAATTTATTGCTCATAAAATAATTTTTGTGCAATTATTTTAAATATAGACAAGAAGTTTTTGAATTTTTCACGGTTAAAAATTTATTTTTCCCGATTTGTTTTTTTATATTCGGAAAATATGCTATATTTGCACATTATTTATGGTTGACAAAGCAAATCTTTAAACAACTTATATTTATTACAATCAAACTATGACACAACAAAAAGAGAAACTCTTCACTGAGTTTCAGGCTCCTACCCGTCAGGAGTGGCTCGACAAGATTGAGGTTGACCTGAAGGGAGCGGATTTCCAGAAACGACTAGTGTGGAGAACCAACGAGGGCTTCAACCTGCAGCCCTTCTATCGCCGTGAAGATGTGTTGAAACTCAAGACACCCGACGCTCTGCCGGGCGAGTTCCCCTTCGTGCGTGGTAACAAGAAAGATGACAATGCCTGGTATGTACGTCAGGACATTGTGGCCAAGGATGCAGCCGAAGCCAATGCCAAGGCGCTCGACATCCTCAACAAGGGTGTTGACTCGCTGGGCTTCAGGATTCCGCGCGACTTGGTCAGCGCTGAGTTCATCGAGACCTTGCTGAAGGACATCCGCTGCGACATCGTGGAGGTGAACTTCAAGACCTGTCAGCGCTGCTCGCTCGACCTGGCTCAGATCCTCGTCGCCTACTTCGAGAAGCAGGGCTACGACAAGGAGAAGGTGGTGGGCTCCATCAACTGGGACCCCATGAAGAAGATGGTGATGAAGGGCAAGGACGTTCAGCCCATCCTTTCACTCGCCCCCCAGCTTGTTGAGATTTTCAAGGACTATCCTAACTTCCGCTGCATCAACGTGAACACCGTGGCACTCAACAATGCCGGTGCCTACATCGTGCAGGAACTCGGCTATGCGCTGGCCTGGGGTAACGAATACCTGCAGCAGCTGGTGGATGCCGGCGTGGATGTGGACCTTGCTGCCAAGAGCATCAAGTTCAACATGGGTATCTCCGAGAACTACTTCATGGAACTGGCCAAGTTCCGTGCTGCCCGTCTGCTCTGGGCACAAATTGTGAAGCAGTATGAGCCCAAGTGCGACTGCGCCTGCAAGATGGTCGTAAATGCTATTACGTCAACTTATAACCAGACTCTGTTCGACTCCTACGTGAACCTGCTTCGCTCGCAGACGGAGACGATGAGTGCTGCCCTGGGTGGCGTGCATTCCATCGTGGTCACACCGTTCGATGTCACCTACGAAGAACCCAACGACTTCTCTGAGCGCATTGCCCGCAACCAGCAGTTGCTCTGCAAGGAAGAGAGTCATTTCGACAAGGTGGTCGACCCGGGTGCCGGTTCCTATTTCATTGAGACGCTCACCGACTCTCTGGCCGTCGAGGGCTGGAAGATTTTCCTGAAGGTTGAGGAAGAGGGCGGATTCCTGGAGGCTGTCAAGAAAGGCACCGTTCAGGACGATATCAACGCCACCAACGTGAAGCGCCATGGCGATGCTGCCAAGCGCAAGGAGTTCCTTCTGGGCACCAACCAGTTCCCGAACTTTACCGAGAAGAGCGAAGGCAAGCGCCCCGTAGGCAAGGCATGCTGCTGTGCCAAAACTGCAGACAGCAAATGTGAGCCTGTCTTTAAGACCATCGAGAGCACCCGCCTGGCTGCCGACTACGAGGATCTGCGCATCCACACCGAGGAGACACGCGTACCTACAGCCTTCATGCTGACCATCGGCAATCTGGCCATGCGTCAGGCCCGTGCACAGTTCTCATGCAACTTCCTCGCCACGGCCGGATGGACCGTCAAGGACAACCTTGGCTTCAAGACCGTAGAAGAAGGTGTTGACGCAGCCCTCGAAGCTGGTGCCGATGTGATTGTGCTCTGCTCATCCGATGATGAGTATGCCGAGTATGCCATCCCCGCCTTCAAGTACCTGGATGGCCGCGCCATGTTCGTGGTGGCCGGTGCTCCTGCCTGCATGGACGACCTCAAGGCAGCAGGCATCGAGAACTTCATCCACGTGCGCTGCAACGTGCTCGAGACTATGAAAGAATATAATCAGAAACTTGGTATCTAAAGAATAGGAGGACTTGAATTATGCGTAAACAATTCAATAATGTAGACATATACGCTGGCATCAAGGCCCAAGACGGTGCCAAGTGGATTGCTGACAACAACATCGATTACAACTGGAAGACTCCAGAGCATATCGAGGTTCGTCCTGTTTATACGAAAGAAGATTTGGAAGGTATGGAACACCTCGACTTCACGGCAGGTATTCCTCCATATCTTCGTGGTCCTTATAGCATGATGTATCCTTTCCGTCCGTGGACCATCCGTCAGTATGCCGGATTCTCTACCGCTGAGGAATCAAATGCATTCTATCGCCGTAACCTGGCTTCTGGTCAGAAAGGTCTGTCTGTAGCATTCGACCTTCCTACACACCGTGGTTACGACCCCGATAACGCCCGTGTAGTGGGTGATGTGGGTAAGGCAGGTGTGAGTATCTGTAACGAAGAGAACATGAAGGTGCTCTTCTCGGGTATTCCATTGAACAAGATGTCGGTTTCGATGACCATGAACGGAGCCGTGCTGCCCATCCTTGCCTTCTATATCGTGGCCGGTCTGGAGCAGGGCGCCAAGCTCGAGGAGATGGCCGGAACCATTCAGAACGATATTCTGAAGGAGTTCATGGTGCGTAACACCTATATCTATCCTCCCGCATTCTCCATGAAGATTATTGCTGATA
This sequence comes from uncultured Prevotellaceae bacterium, assembly GCA_900316985.1. Classification (GTDB taxonomy): domain Bacteria; phylum Bacteroidota; class Bacteroidia; order Bacteroidales; family Bacteroidaceae; genus Prevotella. The sequence goes on along the minus strand of ONFE01000021.1, from coordinate 38,584 downwards.
TCTTCGAATACACTTCGCAGAACATGCCGAAGTTCAACTCGATTTCTATTTCGGGTTACCACATGCAGGAAGCTGGTGCTACGGCCGATATCGAGCTGGCTTACACCCTTGCCGACGGTATGGACTATCTGCGCACGGGTATCAACGCTGGTATTGATATTGATGCTTTCGCTCCTCGTCTTTCATTCTTCTGGGCTATTGGTATGAACCACTTTATGGAGATTGCCAAGATGCGTGCTGGTCGTCTGTTGTGGGCAAAGATTACCAAGAGCTTCGGCGCCAAGAACCCGAAGTCAATGGCTCTTCGTACACACTCTCAGACCTCAGGATGGTCACTCACGGAGCAAGACCCGTTCAACAATGTAGGCCGTACTTGTATTGAGGCTATGGCAGCTGTGCTGGGTCACACGCAGTCACTCCATACGAATGCTCTTGACGAGGCTATCGCTCTGCCTACCGACTTCTCTGCTCGTATTGCACGTAACACGCAGATCTACATTCAGAATGAGACTAAGGTGTGCAAGCACATCGACCCATGGGCCGGTTCTTACTATGTGGAGACCCTGACGAATGAACTCGTTCATAAGGCATGGGAGCACATTCAGGAGATTGAGAAGCTCGGCGGTATGGCCAAGGCTATTGAGACCGGTATTCCTAAGATGCGTATCGAGGAAGCTGCTGCCCGTACTCAGGCTCGTATCGACTCAGGTGTTCAGACCATCGTAGGTACTAACAAGTATCGTCTTGATCATGAAGATCCTATCGATATTCTTGAGGTGGACAACACAGCCGTGCGCAAGCAGCAGGAGGAGAGTCTGGCACAAGTTCGTGGCAGTCGCGACGAAGCCGCTTGTCAGGAGGCTTTGAAGAAGATTACCGAGTGCGTACGCGACTTCAAGGAAGGCCGCAAGAGCGAGAACAACCTGCTGGATTTGGCCGTCAAGGCAGCCCAGTTGCGTTGTACTCTTGGTGAGATTAGTGATGCCTGCGAGGAAATCGTAGGCCGTTATAAGGCAGTAATCAGAACTATTTCAGGCGTGTATTCATCAGAAAGCAAGAACGACTCCGACTTTGAGAAAGCTTGTGAGTTGACAGAAGAGTTTGCCAAGAAGGAAGGTCGCCGTCCGCGTATCTTCGTTGCCAAGATGGGACAGGATGGTCACGACCGTGGCGCAAAGGTAGTGGCAACGGGTTATGCCGACTGTGGCTTCGATGTGGATATGGGACCTTTGTTCCAGACTCCGGAAGAGGCTGCTCGTGAGGCCGTGGAGAACGACGTTCACATTGTGGGTGCTTCTTCGCTGGCTGCAGGTCATAAGACGTTGATTCCTCAGCTTATTCAGGAACTCCACAAACTAGGCCGTGACGATATCATGGTCATTGCAGGTGGTGTGATTCCCGCTCAGGATTACGACTTCCTTTACAAGGCTGGCGTAGCTGCCATCTTCGGTCCTGGCACTTCAGTTGCCAAGGCAGCCTGCGAGATGATGAACCTCTTGCTTGAGAAGTAATCTCAGCTGAATCATCTGTTTTTCACCCTTCGTTTATCTCATTTTCAGAGTAGGCGAAGGGTGATTTTTTTAAATGGCATTTTAACGTTGCTTCAATGGCATTTAAGCGACGTAAGAATGGCGTGGAAACAAGGCTTAAATGCCATTTAGACAAAGTCCTTTTCATTCTGGTAAATTGAATGGAGTTTCAGTAAATAAAAATAGGAGACAAACACCAATTGTTGTGTCCGTCTCCTATTAAATGTATTATCCGAAAGATTTATTTCTGTACGGGAATCTTATCCACGCGACGCTGATGACGACCGCCTTCGAAGGGAACCGTGAAGAACTTGTCCATGATGGCACGGGCCGTGTTGTTGTCGATGAAACGACCGGGCATCACGAGCACGTTGGCATCGTTGTGCTGACGAATCAGCTGGCCAATCTCGGGATCCCAGCATACACCGGCGCGAACGCCTTGGTGCTTATTAAGCGTCATGGAGATGCCCTGACCACTGCCGCAGATGGCAATGCCGGGATAGACTTCACCGCTCTCGATACCCTCGGCCAAGGCATGGCCGTAGTCGGGATAGTCCACGGAGGCGTCGCTCCATGTGCCGTAATCCTTCACGGGATAGCCTTTCTCTTCAAGATATTGCAGTACGAACTGCTTCAAAGGAAAGCCTGCATGGTCGCAGGCTACTCCTACACATTTTACGTCCATTATGCTAAAAGCTTTTTAACCTGCTCATATACATTCTGGCCAGTATAGCCAAGCTTCTCATCAAGCACCTTGTAAGGAGCTGAGAAACCAAAGCTTTCGAGACCCCATACACAACCGTCAGCGCCTACAAGACCTTCGAGCGTTACAGGCAGACCAGCGGTCATACCGAACTTCTTCTTGCCAGAAGGCAGAACGCTCTGCTGATACTCCTTCGACTGACTGCGGAAGAGACCCTCAGAAGGAACGCTTACCACGCGAACCTTAATGCCGTCGGCCTTCAGCAACTTGGCACCAGCCTCAAGGGTAGATACCTCAGAACCGCTGGCCAGCAAGATTACGTCGTAGTCCTCATCACTTCCGGCAACTACATAAGCACCCTTAGCGGCCTGATTGTAGTCGTTGCCTTCGGGAAGCATCTCAATGTTCTGACGAGAGAAGATGAGTGCAGATGGGGTAGTGGTGTTCTCCATAGCCAGACGCCAGCAAACTGTTGTTTCCTCAGCATCAGCAGGACGAAGCACGAGCATAGAATTCTTGCCGCTGTGGTTCTTCAGTTTTTCCATCAGACGAATCTGAGCTTCTTGCTCAACAGGCTCGTGGGTAGGACCATCCTCACCAACGCGGAAAGCATCGTGAGTCCAGATGAACTTCACGGGGAGTTCCATCAAGGCAGCCATACGAACGGCAGGCTTCATATAGTCGGAGAATACAAAGAAGGTACCGCAAGCTGGGATAACGCCTCCGTGGAGAGCCATACCGATGCAGCAGCAAGCCATGGTGAGCTCAGCCACACCAGCCTGGAAGAAAGCACCGCTGAAGTCGCCCTTTACGAAAGCGTGGGTCTTCTTCAGGAAGCCGTCGGTCTTGTCCGAGTTAGACAGGTCGGCAGAAGCGCAGATCATGTTGGGCACCTGCTCAGCGAGTACGCCGAGAACGGTAGCACTTGCACCGCGGGTGGCAGCACCTGCTTTCTGTTCAACCTTGCTCCAGTCAACCTTGGGAGCCTCGCCCTTGAACCACTGCTCCATCTGAGCGGCCAGTTCGGGATTAGCCTTTGCCCATTCAGCCTTGGCAGCATAGCGCTGGGCACAGATTTCCTTTAGCTCAGCAGCACGCTTGGCGTACATATCCTGTACTTCAGGGAAGATCTGGAAGGGATTCTCGGGATCTGCACCGAGGTTCTTCATGGTCTGCACGAAGTTGTCGCCGCCGAGGGGAGCACCGTGAGTTGCGCAGTTGGCCTCGTAGCTTGAGCCGTCTGCCTTGCGGGCACCCTTACCCATGATACAAGCACCGATGATGAGACTTGGGCGGTTCTTTTCAGCCTGGGCATTCTTGATGGCAGCGCGGATTTCGTCAACGTTGTTACCGTTGATCTTCTGAACGTACCATCCCCAAGACTCGTACTTCTTGGCGGTATCTTCGTCCATCACGTCCTCCACCTTCGTAGAGAGCTGGATGGCGTTTGCATCGTAGAACATGATGAGGTTGCTCAGGCCAAGTGTTCCGGCAATACGTCCGGCACCCTGGGAAATCTCTTCCTCCACGCCACCGTCTGAGATGTAGGCATAGATGTTCTGGCCCATTACCTCACCGAAGCGAGCTTTCAGGAAGTTGGCAGCGATGGCAGCACCTACGGCATAGGCATGTCCCTGTCCGAGAGGACCTGAAGTGTTCTCGATGCCACGGAGCAGATTGTGCTCGGGATGTCCATGAGTGGGAGAACCCCACTGGCGGAGCTGCTGGAGCTCCTCCAAGCTGTACTTGCCGATGAGGGCGAGCTGTGCATAGAGCATGGGAGCCATGTGGCCGGGATCGAGGAAGAAACGGTCGCGTCCTTCCCAATTGGGATTCTCGGGATCGTAAACGAGGAACTCGCTGTAGAGGGTGTTGATGAAGTCAGCACCACCCATAGCGCCACCGGGGTGACCACTCTTGGCTTTCTCAACCATTGCGGCAGCAAGGATACGGATGTTATCTGCTGCGCGGTTCATAATCTTGTTGTCGTTCATATGCTTATTTAATATTTAAAACAATAATCGATTTTGCGGGAATCTTTACGGTGAGGACACCCTTCTTGGATAACTTTGCGTCCTTGAACTCAGCGGGAGCCACCTTGTTAGGATTCTGGAAGTCGTTGAAGTCGGCGGCGTTCTTGGAAGTGAGGATGCGGCCGCTGACCTTCTTCGCATTGAATCCGTCGATATTGACCTCAACGGTCTGAGCCTTGTCGAGGCTTACGTTTGTCATGGCAAATACGATGCTGCCATCCTGAGTCTTGGCGGCAGAGGCCGAGAGCATTGGGCAGGGGCGATAGCCTGCGTCCTTGGCACCTTCCTTCTCCTTGAAGTATGCCTTGCTCACCTGAATAGTCTCGGTTTCAAGGTCGAGTGGGAGATAGGTAGCCTCCTGGAACGGGGTATACATCTGGAACACGTGATAAGTCGGCGTGAGCACCATGTGGCCTGTGCCTTCCTGGTCGGTGAGAATCATCGACTGCAGCACGTTCACCACCTGTGCGATGTTGGCCATCTTCACTCGGTCGGTGTATTTATGGAAAACGTCAAGCGAGAGGGAAGCAACGAAGGCATCGCGTAGGGCGTTCTGCTGGTACAGGTGTCCGGGAATGGTGCCCGGTTCCTCATCCCACCAGGTTCCCCACTCGTCAACGAGCAGGCCGATACGTCCCTTGGGATCTTTCTCGTCCATGATGGCCTTGTGCTTCTTGATTACCTCTTCAATCTCCAGACATTTACCAAGAGCCCAGTAGTACTGGTCGTTGTCGAACTTGGTGGCAGAACCTTTTGAGCCCTCCCAACCGCTGCAAGTGTAGTAGTGGAGACTTACGCCCTGCATTCTGTCGCCAATCTTGTCCATCAGCACGGTTGTCCAGTTGTAGTCATAGTCGCTGGCACCGGATGCTATACGATAGAGGCGGTTCTTGCCTTGGTCGCGAAGATAGGTGTTGAACTTGCGGTACTCGTCGGAATAGTACTCCGGCGTCATGTTGCCACCGCAGCCCCAGGCCTCGTTGCCGATACCGAAGTATTTCACGTTCCATGCCTTCTCGCGGCCGTTCTGACGGCGAAGGCGGGCCATGGGCGTATCACCGTCGCTGGTCATATACTCCACCCACTGTGCCATTTCCTTCACTGTGCCGGAGCCGACGTTTCCGCTGATATAGGGTTCGCAGCCCAGCATCTCGCAGAGATTCAGGAACTCGTGGGTACCGAAAGAGTTGTCTTCGATGGTGCCGCCCCAGTTATTGTTGCGAAGTGAGGGACGCTGGTCTTTCGGACCGATGCCGTCCATCCAGTGGTAGTCATCGGCAAAGCAGCCGCCGGGCCAACGGAGCACGGGAATCTTCAGCGCCTTCAGGGCTTCGAACACGTCTTTGCGGTAGCCGTTGATGTTGGGAATCTTAGAGTTCTCGCCAACCCACAGTCCGCCGTAGATGCACGAGCCGAGATGTTCAGAAAACTGTCCGTAGATCTCCTTATTGATCTTTGCACCAGCCTTGTCAGCATGGATGGTAACCTTTGCCTGGTCAGCTGCCTTCGAAGGGAGCATGAATGCGGCAATCGCGAATGATATAATGAATAATTGCTTCATTTGGTTGAATGTGTTATTAATTATAATACGGATAGATAGGGGAAATCCCCTATCTGCCCGTGTTATTTCTTTGCTTCTACGGCAGCCTGCTCGATGGCAAGACCGGCCTTGTAGTTCTCGATGTATGCATTGAAGCCGGCCACGTCTTCAGCCGTGGGAGCAATCTCCACACCAGCGTCGCCAGCAAATACCTTCTCCTCGAGCCAGTCGGCCAGATTCTGCTGCTTGTCGTTGTTCACTACGAATGATGCGAGCAGGGCAATACCCCAGGCACCTCCTTCACTGGCAGTCTCCATCACCGAGATGGGGGAGTTGAGTGCAGCCGCAAGCATACGCTGGCCTACGCCCTTGGTCTTGAAGTAGCCACCGTGGCCCGTGATGCGGTCCACCTTCACGTTCTCTTCCTTCAGCAGGATGTCGTTGCCGAGCTTGAGCACACCGATGGCACCATAGAGCTGGGTGCGCATGAAGTTGGCCAGAGTGAACTTGTCGTTGGCAGAACGTACGAAGAGGGGACGTCCGTCGGAAAGTCCGGCAACTGGTTCGCCTGAAACATAGTTGTAGGCCATCAGTCCGCCGCAGTCAGCCTGTCCTTCGAGTGCCTTGTTGAAGAGCTTGGTGTAGATCTCGTTCATGTCAACCGGCATTCCCATCAGTTCCTGGTATTCCTTGAAGATGTTCACCCAGGCGTTGATGTCGGAAGTGCAGTTGTTGCAATGCACCATGGCCACGAGTGAACCGTCGGGGGTAGTCACGATGTCGATGGGCTCGTAAGGCTTGGAGAGGTCTTTCTCGAGCACAATCATTGAGAACGAACTGGTTCCGGCAGAAACATTACCCGTGCGCTGCTTCACGGCATTGGTGGCGGCCATGCCTGTGCCTGCATCACCCTCTGGGGGACAGAAGGGGATACCAGCCTTCAGATGACCGGAGATGTCGAGTTTCTTCGCACCTTCCTGAGTGAGGAAACCGGCGTTCTTGCCAGCCACGAGCACCTTGGGGAAGATGTCCATCAGCGTCCAACTGTATCCCTTAGGCTCAATGAGCTTGTTGAACTTCTCCACCATTGTGGCGTTGTAGTTCTTGGTATCGGGATCGATGGGCATCATACCCGAAGCATCGCCTACGCCAAGCACCTTCTCGCCCGTGAGCTGCCAGTGGATATAACCGGCCAGCGTGGTCTGGAACTTGATGTCGCCTACGTGCTCCTCGTTGTCGAGAATGCACTGGTAGAGATGGGAGATGCTCCAGCGGAGCGGGATGTTGTAGTTGAAGAGTTTGGAGAGTTCAGCGGCAGCCTTTCCGGTATTGGTGTTGCGCCAAGTGCGGAAGGGTACCATGATTTCGTTCTTCTCGTTGAAAGCCATATAGCCGTGCATCATGGCAGAGATGCCGATGCCGGCCAGAATCTCGAGTTCCGTATCGTATTGCTTGAGCACATCCTTGCGGAGATCGGCATAACAGTCCTGCAGACCATACCAGATGGCTTCGGTGCTATAGGTCCAGAGTCCGTCGACCAACTGGTTTTCCCAGGTGTGGCTGCCCTGAGCGATGGGCTTGTTCTCTTGGTCGATGAGGACGGCCTTGATACGGGTAGAGCCAAACTCGATACCGAGAATGGCCTTACCCTGTTGGATGGTTTCTTTTGCTGTCATAATTGTCTGTTTTCAATTACATCAACGCCTTGTTCAGCATGTGATAGATCTCGTTGTTGCGGAGCGTCTGCTTGAAGTCGAAGGTATTAGTGCTCTTGTTGATCTTGACATACTCGATGCCGAGGATTTCAGCGAAGTCTTCCCAATACTCTTCGGTGATGTCGTAAGAGAAAGCGCTGTGGTGAGTACCACCGGCTAGAATCCATGCACCTGCGCCAATCTCGAATGTGGGCTGCGGTACCCAAAGGGCAGAAGCCACGGGGAGGTTAGGCATGGGCTTCGGCTCAATGCACTCCACTTCCTGTGAAATCAGGCGGAAGCGGTTGCCGAGGTCAACAACAGTAGCCTTGATGCCGTGTCCCACCTTTGAGGTGAATACGAGGCGGGCAGTCTGCTGCTTGCGGATACCGATGCCGAGGAAGTGAACTTCCAGCTTGGGCTTGTCGACGGCAATCAGCGGACAAACCTCGAGCATGTGGCTCTGGAGGCAAGAACTGCGGTCGCCGGCGAAGTTGAGGGTGTAGTCCTCGAGGAACGAGCAACCTGTGGGCAGACCCTGCGACATTACCCATAGCGTGCGATAGAGGCAGGCTGTCTTCCAGTCACCTTCAGCACCGAAACCGATACCTTCGGCCATCAGACGCTGAGAGGCAAGACCTGGAATCTGGTCGAAGCCAACGAAGTTCGGATCGTCGATGTCTGCATCACCAAGGTCATCAAAGTTGGTGGTGAATGCGGTGGCACCTTCGTCCTTTAATACGCGGCGGAGTGCAATCTCAGCCTTGGCGGCATTCTTCACTTTCTTCCAATATACTTCCTCACCGCTCTCGTCGATCTTGATGGTGTATTCCTTCTTGTACTCCTCCACGAGGGCATCAGCCTCTGCGTCGGTCACTTTCTTGAAGTAGTCCATCAGCGAGCTTACGGGGTAGTAGTCAACATGGTAGCCCAGACGCTGCTCGAACTCTACTCGGTCACCATCGGTCACGGCCACGTTGTTCATGTTCATACCGAACATCAGGCAGCGTACTTTACGGCTGTCGGCAACACCAACGGCCACGCGAGCCCAAACGGCAATCTTCTTCTGGGCCTCTTCGTTCTTCCAGTAGCCGCAAACCACCTTGCGTGGAACGCGCATACGGGTGCAGATATGACCGAACTCAATGTCACCGTGAGCACTCTGGTTCAGGTTCATGAAGTCCATGTCCATGGTTTCCCAGGGAATTTCGGCATTATACTGAGTGTGGAAGTGGAGCAATGGCTTCTGCAAGTCCTGCAGACCCTTAATCCACATTTTTGCGGGAGAGAAAGTGTGCATCCAGGTGATGATACCCACGCACTTCTCGTCGTTGTTGGCAGCCTTCATCACGGCTTCCACTTCGTTAGAGCTGTTGGCTGTTCCTTTATAAACTACCTTTACGGGAATGTTTCCACTATTGTTCAGGCCATCCACCATTTCCTTGGAGTGAGCGTCTACCTGTACAACGGCGTCACCTCCATAGAGCAACTGTGCACCAGTCACCCACCAAATCTCATAGTTATCAAATGCTTTCATAATTGTTTTGTTTTATTTGTAAATGATTTGTTTTTATTTGTGCACATCATCTGCACAAAGTGTGCGCATCATCTGCTCAACTTGTGCACATCATCCGCACAAGCCTATGCACTCATTTCTTCTTCTGTCCGTAATAGGCGTTGGGGCCGTGCTTGCGGCTGAAATGCTTTTCAACGAGCAGCGGATTCATGGTTGTTTCGGGATTCACGCAGAACGAAACGAATGCCATTTTGGCCACCTGCTCGGTCACTACGGCATGATAGACAGCCTGGTCGGCATCCTTGCCCCAAGAGAAAGGACCGTGGTTCTTCACCAGCACGGCAGGGGTGTGGACGGGATTGATGTTGTCGCGACGGAAACGGTCTACGATGACCACACCTGTGTTCTTCTCATATTCGGGCATCTGCTCGGCAGTCATGTCGTCGGTGCAGGGAATGCAGTCGTGGAAATAGTCGGCATGAGTGGTTCCGATGTTGGGAATGTCCTTGCCGGCTTGAGCCCAAGCGGTGGCATAGGTGGAGTGGGTGTGAACCACGCCTCCGATTTCCGGGAACTCCCTATATAATATAAGGTGTGTGGGTGTGTCGCTGGAAGGATTCAGGTCGCCATCCACCACTTTACCCGTCTGGAGGTCTACAACCACCATGTCGGAAGCTTTCATCTTATCGTATTCCACGCCGGAAGGCTTGATGACGACCAATCCCTTTTCGCGGTCGATGGCCGAAACGTTTCCCCACGTGAAGATTACGAGGTTGTGCTTTACCAAATCCAAGTTGGCACGAAACACTTTTTCTTTCAGTTCTTCAAGCATATTGTTTTATCTTTATTAAGTTTTTAAGTTCAATTACAGTTTGAAACTGGGGTCTTCTTCATACATCTGCTTGTTGAAACGGTAGAGAGCAGCCCCACGCTTGCTGGTGAGTTTGTCGATGAGTTCGGTCTTCTCTATGAAATCGATGCTCTTGATGCGCTTGCGGAAATTGCGCTTGTCAATTTCTTCGCCGAGAACAGCCTCATAGACATGCTGCAGCTGCGTGAGCGTAAACAAGTCGGGAAGCAGGTTGAAACTCAGGGGTTCCGTATTGATGCGGCGGCGCAAGAGTGTAATTGCACGCTTCACCATATCGTTGTGGTCGGAATAGAGACGGGGCATCTTATTGAGTTCCACCCATTGCACACCATGTTCTTCCAACAAATGGCGGTCGTAGTCCTTCACGTTGATGAGGGCACAATAGGCCACGGAAATCACACGCTCACCCGGGTCGCGTTCCACGGCTCCGAAGGTGTGTACCTGTTTCATATAGAGGTTTCTCAGACCTGTGAGTTCAAAGAGCACTCGGTTGGCGGCTTCGTCGACACTTTCCATAGCGCCGACGAAACCTCCATAGAGTGACCATTCACCACGTCCTGGATCCATTTGGCGTTTGCCAATAAGTAATTTCAACTTACTGTCCTCAAAACCAAAGATGATAATGTCAACGGAGACAAACGCTTTTTGTACTCCAGAATAGAATTCAGTCATTTTCTGTTCAATGAATAGTGATTACCAAAGAATTGCATAAAGCAGGAATGTGATGGCTGCGATACCGATAGTACCATAGGTGTAGCCGCGTGTTGTAGAGAACAGCTTGAGGTCGATAGGCAGCGCCTTCTCGTCCTGCACCTTGTCCTTGGCATTGCTCCAGAGCCATACGGCGTTGCATCCGACGAGCACACCGAAGAAGATGAAGGCCTGGAAACCGATATCGTTCAAGTAGTCGATGAAGTTGCCGTCGGGATCCTTCACGGCGTGGGTGGAACCGATACCAACCACGATGAGGGCTACGACGATGAACAGAATACCGAGACCGCCCAGGATTTTTGCCCAGAGCATCATCTTCTTCTGGTCAGCAGCTGTGGGCTGTTCCACGCTGACGAACTTCTTGTCAAGATAGCTCACGAGGATGAAGAACGTAACGAGGATGATGAAGATGTAACCGGCACGGAACTGGAAGGCAACATCGGGGAATGCGACCTTGAAGATAACACCCATGGGGATGGTCAGGATGGCAGTCCATACGGCAGCCGTTGAACTGGCGCGCTTCCAGAGTAGACCAAGGCCGAACACGGTGATGATACCCGGATAGATGAAGCCGGAATACTCCTGAATGTACTGGAAGGCCTGGTCGAGACCACCGAGTAGGGGTTTTACGGCTACGAGGGCGATAATCAGCGCTGAAACGGCTACGATACGGCCTGTGTTCACCAGTTGCTTGTCCTTGGCGTTCTTGTTGATGTACTTCTTGTAGATGTCCATCGTGAAGAGGGTAGAAGTAGAGTTGAACATCGAAGCCAGTGAAGAGATGATGGCAGCGGTGAGAGCAGCAAAGCTAAGACCCTTGATACCTGTAGGCGTGAAGTTGCGGATCAGCCAGGGATATGCGTCGTCGGCCACGTTGATCTTACCGGCAAGGTTCATGTTGGCAAATGTCTCGGGGTTCTGCATGATGTAGTAGGCGCAGATACCGGGCAGTACCACGATGAACGGAATCAAAATCTTCAGGAAACCGGCGAATACGAGACCCTTTTTGGCTTCGTCGACATTCTTGGCAGCCAGACCTTTCTGGATGATATACTGGTTGAAACCCCAGTAACCCAAGTTTGTCAGCCATACACCACCTACTACGGCTGCAATACCAGGCACGTTGGCAAAGGCGGAAGTGTTGTGGCTCTCCTGAATCACAAGGTGGAAGTGAACATCCTGTGCGTGGGCACCGGTAGTGAGGTCGGTGTATACTTTCGAAAGCGCTCCCAAGGCATCGCTCCCGAAGATGGCTCCCATCTCGTCGAGGGCCACATAGGCGGTAATCAGACCACCACCCACCAGGAAGGTAACTTGCATCACGTCAGTCCAAGCCACAGAAGCCAGACCACCATAGATGGAATAGATACCAGCCACGACGAAGAGGCCGAGGATGATCAACATGCGGATACTGACTTCAAATCCGAAGATGCTGACGGCCAGGCCTTGGAGACCGAGAATCTGCTCAATGGCCAAAGCACCGAGCCAGGCTACGGATGTGAGGTTCACAAAGACATAGAGGAACAGCCACAGGATGGAGAAGGCCAGACCTACGCCGTCGTTATAGCGCTCGCGGAGGAACTGCGGGATGGTGAAGATCTTACGATCTAGCATCACGGGGAGCAGGAACTTACCGATGACCACGAGTGTGATGGCGGCCATCACCTCATAGGCTGCAATGGCGATACCGTCGCGGAAACCTGTTCCCGACATACCGATGAATTGTTCTGCCGAAATATTGGCGGCAATCAAAGAGGCACCGACGGCCCACCAGGTTAGCGTGTTTCCGGCCAGGAAGTAGTCGTTGGCACTCTTTTCCTTGCCGTCCTTGTTGCGGCTGAGGAAGAGTCCGAGGCTGACCAGAAGGATAAGGTAACAAACGAGGATGACGAAGTCAATGGTTTTAAAACCAGACGACGCTAATGCTTCAGAAATACTGTTCATTTTAGTTTTGCAGATAGATTACTAATGTTTATTTCACGACACCGAACTTGAAGATACAATGTGAGTAGTACTTCTGTCCTGGCTCCAGATAGGGTGAAGGCCAGTTCTTCTTGTTGGGAGAATCGGGATACTTCTGAGTCTCCAGGCAGATACCGGCGTGCTTCTGATAGACGATGCCTTTCTTGCCGGTGAGTGTTCCGTCAAGGAAGTTACCTGAGTAAACCTGAATACCGGGCTCGTTGGTGTAAACCTCGAGGCGGATACCGGTGGAAGGACAGAAGAGGCTTGCTGCCAGCTGCTTGTCGTTACCCTTGCCGTTGCTGTATGAAGCCAGACACCAGTTGTGGTCGAAACCATTGGCGTTCTTGATGGGCTTGTAGTTGAAATTGTTAACTTCCTTGCCTACGGGAGTGGGCTCCATGAAGTCCATCGGAGTGCCTTTCACCCAAGCTGTGTCACCGGTTGTCATATAGGTGTCGTCTGTAGGGGTGTAGTAGTAAGAGTTCACGTGGAGTACGTGGTCCTCGATATTCTTGTTGGCATCACCACTCAGGTTGAAATAGCTGTGGTTGGTCATGTTGATAACGGTCTTGGCATCTGTAGTGGCGCTATAGCCGATGTCGATGCTGTTGTCGTCTTTCAACTGATAGGTCACGACGGCAGTCACGTTTCCGGGGAAGTTGTTGTCGCCGTCAGGACTCTTCATGGTCAGCTGGAGTGTGCGCTCGTCGGGCTGCTGAGCCTCGTAAACCTGATACTGCCAGCCTGTAGGACCTCCGTGGAGACAGTGGCCGAAGTTGTTCTGGGGAAGCTGGATTTCCTTGCCGTCAATGTTGATCTTTCCGTTCTTGATGCGGTTGGCATAGCGGCCGATGGCAGCTCCGAAATCGGAAGGAGAGTTCTCGATGTCGGCATACTGCTTGATGTTGTCAAAACCGAGTACTACATCCTGAGGATTGTTGTCCTTGTCGGGCACCACGATGGAAACGATGCGTCCACCGAAGTTGGTGATGCATACTTCCATACCGTTGGCGTTCTTCAGCGTGTAGAGTGCCACGGGCTTTTCGTTGATTACTGTGTCGAAAGCTGCAGGATTGAGTCCTGATGCGGTCAACTTTGGCTCGTTCTTTGAGCATGCAGAGAACAGAATGGCTGCCATTCCGGCTCCCAAAAGAATACTTTTAAAGTGCTTCATGTTTGATGATTGAAAGTAATAGTATTTAATTGGGTGTAAAATTACTACTTTTCTTCTTAAGTTGTTCTTTTGACACTGTGTTTTTAAACATAAAACACGATTCTTGGTGTAATTTTGACACTTTTTAAACAAAAAGGAAGGAACGGAAGTAGGTTTTCCGTTCCTTCTTGTCTTCAACTAGCGATACTCACGTACCGTTTGTTATAGTTTGTTAGTCAGAAATCTTTCTTGATCCGTCGCCGATAACAACATTGTAAACCTTGGGCTCCTTGCCGTACTTGGCGAAGTATTTCTCCTTGGCTGTCTTGATGAAGTTATCATAGAGTTCATCCTTCACGAGGTTGATGGTGCAACCACCAAAGCCGCCACCCATGATACGGCTGCCGGTAACACCGCATTCCTTGGCAATGTCGTTCAGGAAGTCGAGTTCCTCGCAGCTTACCTCATAGTCCTTGGAAAGGCCTTCGTGAGTCTCATACATCTTCTTGCCGACGGTTTCGTAGTCACCCTTTTCAAGGGCATCGCAGACGGCCAGTACACGGTCTTTTTCACCGAGTACGAACTTGGCGCGTGTGTAATCCTCATTTCCTACTTCGTCCTTGACTTCCTCGAGCTGTTCCCAAGTGCAGTCACGGAGTGTCTCAAACTTTCCTTCCGGATGCTTGGCGGCGATATGCTTCACTACGTTCTCGCAGGAATTACGGCGGTCATTGTAGGGAGAACCAGCCAGCTCATGCTTTACGCAAGAGTTAAGCAAAACGAGCTTATAGCCTTGAGGGTTAAATGGATAGTATTCGAATTCACGGCTGCGGCAATCCAGACGCATCAGCTTTCCGGCCTGTCCGAAGACGCTGGCAAACTGGTCCATGATACCGCAATTCACACCACAGTAATTATGCTCTGTGGCCTGTCCGGCAAGCACGATGTCCCACTTGGCAACCTTGTTCTCTCCGAAGAGATCATTCAATCCGCAAGCGAAGCAGCTTTCCATAGCAGCTGAGGAAGACATACCTGCACCAAGGGGTACATCACCGGCAAAGGCAATGTTGTAGCCCTTCACGGGAACACCCAGTTTCTGCATCTCCTTGGATATACCGTAGATATAACGTGCCCAACTTGCACGGGGACCATTGGGGTCGCTCAACTTGAAGTCCACGCGGTCCTTTAAGTCAATGGCATAAGCCATGATTGTATCTTCGGTTCCATTGGGACGCATTTCTGCCATAATGCCGCAATCAACAGCTCCTGGGAATACGAAACCTCCGTTATAGTCGGTGTGCTCACCGATGAGGTTGATACGTCCGGGAGAGTGGTAGATCTTACCTGTCTTACCATCGAAATGCTTGATAAACCTGCTTCTTACGAATTCAATATCCATAATATGATTTGTTTTAAACGTTAATACTCAATTTATTTCTGAACGCCGAATTTATAAATGGTCTTCTGGGTGTATTGCTCACCGGGATTCAGCACCACGCTTGGGAAATAGGGGCGGTTGGGGGAATCGGGGAAGTGCTGGCACTCGAAGCAGATGGCTGAACGGCGTGGGAAGGTTGCTCCGTGCTGTCCTTTGTAACCTGTTGCCCAGTTGTCTGAATAAACCTGCATTCCAGGCTCTGTTGTAAATACTTCGAGGGTACGGCCGCTGTTGGGATCCAGCAGACGAGCGGCAAATGTCATCTCGCCAACTTCATGCTTGTTCAGCACAAAGCAATGGTCGTAACCTGCTCCGTTCTTGATTTGCTCGTTGTCAGCATCAATATCCTGACCTACAGCCTTCTGTGTGCGGAAATCAAATGGAGTTCCGGCCACTTTCAGAATCTCACCTGTAGGAATGGAGGTCTCATCGATGGGGAGGTAGAAATCAGCATTGATCTCGAGCAGCTGGTCGTTGATGGCCGGGGTGGGATCAGCAATTCCCTGAATGGAGAAGAAGGCGTGATGCGTAAGGTTTACGATGGTCTTCTTGTTGGTTGTTGCCTGATACTTGATCACGAGTTCGTTGTCGTCGGTGAATGTGTAGGCCACCCAGACGGTTACCTCTCCCGTAAAGTTCTCCTCCAGATAGGAGCTCGTGTATTTCAGTACGATGGCATGGTCACTCACCTGGTTTGCATCCCATACACGTGCGTGGAAGCCTGTGGGACCTCCGTGAAGGGCGTTGGGACCGTTGTTGATGGCCAGCTGGTATTCCTTGCCGTTGAGTTGGAACTTACCTTCCTTGATGCGGTTTCCAAAACGGCCGATCAGCGTGGAAAGATAAGGCTCCGGAGAATTGATGACTTCCTGGATATTGTCGTGACCTTGAATCACATTGGCTACGTTGCCGTCTTTGTCGGGAACCATAATGGCGACAATGGCGCCTCCATAGTTCGTAACAGCCACTTCATAGCCTAAGCTGTTCTTAAGAATGTATAAATCAGTATTTTTCCCGTTAATAGTTGTCTGAAAATCTTCTCTTTTCAGACCACAGAGGCTTGGTGTTTCAGTTGTGCTCATAATATCAAAGTTTTTAGTTGTTAGAACTTGTTAGGTGCAAAACTACCTAAAAATTTTGTGACGGCCAAAAGAAACGCGTGTAAAAACTAAAATGAAAAGTTAAAAATTAAAAATTCAGTTTTTCCAATAAGTCTGAAACAATGTAACTGCTGCCGCCCACAAACACGAAATCGTCTTTGTCGGCGTCCTTCAGAGCCTGCTTGTAGGCCGACTCCACATTATTATATATAGTTCCTTTCAGATGGTGCTGCTCGCCGTAGACGGCCACTTTCTCTGCCGGAATGGCTCTTTTGGTCGTGGCTTGTGTCCAATAATACACGGCATTCCCAGGGAGCATTTCCATCACGGTGTTGATGTCCTTGTCGTCAACCATGCCGAAAACGATACGCAATTGCCGGCAGGACTGTTCGGCAATCTGTCGGCTCAGATACTCCCAACCGCCTACATTGTGTCCTGTGTCACAAATGACGAGCGGCTGCTTCTGGAGAGTCTGCCAACGTCCCATCAGTCCTGTGGATTCACAGACATTCTCCAAGCCCTTTTGGATAGCTTCCTGAGGAATCTGAAGAATCTCAGCCGCCTGAAGGATGGTATGGAGGTTCTTCCGCTGATAGGTGCCTTTCAGTTCAAAGTGGGGGAGAAGTGCCTCGAAAAGCTCCGCAATCCTGGCAGGGCACAATCCCTCTTCGGCAAAATAGATGGGGGCTTTCTTCTCAGCGGCTATTCTTTCGAAGACAGGCTTTGTCTCGGGTGTGGTTTCGCCGATTACTACGGGTATGCCTTCCTTGATGATGCCGGCTTTCTCGGCTGCTATCTTTGCCAATGTGTCACCTAAGAACTGGGTGTGGTCGAAAGAGATGTTCGTGATGACGGATACCTCCGGGGTGATGATGTTGGTACAATCCAGACGTCCGCCAAGTCCTACTTCGATGACGGCAATGTCAACCTTCTTCTCGGCGAAGTACTTGAAGGCCAGGGCGGTTGTCAGTTCAAAGAAAGAAGGGGAGAGTGGCTCAAAGAATTCACGTTCGTTCTTTACGAAGTCAATAACGTATTTCTTGCTGATACACTTGCCGTTAACCCGAATTCGTTCACGGAAATCTACAAGGTGTGGAGAAGTGTAGAGACCTACCTTCAAACCCGTTGCCTGAAGCATGGCTGCCAACGTGTGGGAGCAGGAGCCCTTGCCGTTGGTACCTGCCACGTGGACAGTCTTAAACTTCAGATGGGGATGGCCGAAATGCTCATCCAGCGCCAGCGTATTGCTCAGGCCTTCCTTATATCCGGCGGTACCCACTTTCTGAAAACTGGGCACTACGCTGAACAGATAGCTGACGGTCTCCTTGTAGTTCATGTAAAAAGAACGGTTGTTTGTTAAGAGAAATAATTGCGGAATCTTTCAAAGATGCTCTTTCGTGTCTGGTTGTCACCCTTGAAATTGTCGCTCTGCTGCATCTTTTCCAACATCTCTTTTTCCTCGCGGCTGAGAGTCTTGGGCACATACACGCTGATGTTCACCACAAGGTCGCCCATTCCGCCTCCATAGCCTTTCACGGCAGGAATGCCCTTTCCACGCAGACGGAGGGTCTTTCCGGGCTGTGTTCCCGGTTCTATCTTTATTTTCACCTTCTGGCCGTCGATGGTGGGAATGTCCACCTGTCCGCCCAGGGCTGCCGTGGGGAAGTCGAGCAGCAGGTTGTAGATCACGTCCTGACCGTCGCGTACGAAGGTATCATTCTTTTCCTCTTCGATATAGACCTGGATATTGCCGTTCACGCCGTTGTGCTTTCCGGCATTACCCTTTCCGGGCACGTTGACCACCATGCCTTCGGCAACGCCTGCTGGAATGTTGATTTCAACTACTTCCTCGCCTTTCACGATACCCTCGCCATGACACTCGTGGCACTTGTTCTTAATGATGGTGCCTTCACCCTGGCAGGTGGGGCAGGTGGTCTGGCTCTGCATCATGCCGAAGAGACTCTGGGTGGTGCGAATCACATAGCCTTGTCCGTGACAGGTAGGACAGGTCTCCGTGCCGCTTCCACCCTCAGCACCCGTGCCGTGGCAATGTGTGCAGGTGACATCCTTGCGTACCTTGAACTTCTTGGTGCAGCCCGTGGCTACCTCCTGAAGCGAGAGACGGACCTTCAGGCGCAAGTCACTTCCTCTGTGCTGGCGCTGGCCGCCACCACCTCCGGTAAATCCACTAAAACCGCCGAATCCGCTACGTCCGCCGAAAACATCGCCAAACATAGAGAAGATGTCGTCCATGGAGAATCCGCCTCCGCCAAATCCTCCGAATCCGCCCATCTTGGCTCCCTCGAAGCCAAACTGGTCGTAACTCTCACGTTTCTTGGGATCGTGAAGCACATCGTAAGCCTCGGCAGCCTCCTTGAATTTCTCCTCGGCTTCTTTCTGTTCCGCCTCCGATTTTCCCTGCTGGCGGTCGGGATGGTATTTGATGGCTATCTTGCGGTATGCCTTCTTGATTTCATCTTCCGAGGCTTTCTTGTCAACACCAAGTACCTCGTAGTAGTCACGCTTCTGCGCCATTGTATTTCTTTGCTCTTCTTATTTAACTTCGCAGTTCTGAAAAATCCCTATGTCTTATTGTCCGACTGCCACTTTGGCGTGACGGATCACTTTGTCATTCAGCGTATAGCCTGTCTGCACACAATCGATGACCTTGCCCTTCTTGTCGTCGCCCATGCCGGGAACCATGGCGATGGCCTCGTGCATGTCCACGTCGAAATCCTTGTCGGTGGTGTCGATGGCCTTTACGCCGAGTCCTTCCAGCACCTTGATGAACTTCTGGAAGATGAGTTCCATACCTTCGCGGATCACCTCTGGGTCGTCGGTCTTCTTGCCTTCGGCAATGGCACGCTCCATGTCGTCAAGCACGGGCAATACGGCAACCACAGTCTTTTCAGCCCCGTTGAGCAGCAGCTCGGCCTTTTCCTTGATGGTGCGCTTGCGGTAGTTGTCAAACTCGGCAGCCTTGTAGAGCATCTGCTCTTTCAGCTGGGCAATCTCTTCCTGGGCAGCCTCCAGCGGGTCTTTTTCCTCGGCTTCAGCTGCTTGCTCGGTTTCCTCAGCCTCTTCAGCCTTTTCGGTATCGGCAACTTCCTCGTTGACTATCGTTTCCTCGGAGGCCTCCGCGTTCTGCTTTGCCTCTTCCTCTCCTTCAATGTTGATTTTCTTCTCGTCCATAATCTTTTTGCGTTTTTTGTTTCTGAACAGTCCCATAACAAATTCCGTGCCAAAACTCCTTCTTAGGAATACATCTTCGCCTTCTGCTCCTTGATCTGATCGTCGTAGATATAATCGTCGAAGGTCATCAGCTTGTCAATGGTACCCTTGGGCGTCAGTTCGATGATGCGGTCGGCCACGGTATTGATGAACTCATGGTCGTGAGAGGCAAACAGGATGTTGCCCTTGAACTGGATGAGATTATTGTTGAAAGCCTGAATGGACTCCAGATCGAGGTGGTTTGTAGGCGTGTCGAGAATCAGACAGTTGGCATTTTTCAGTTGCATACGGGCAATCATGCATCGCATCTTCTCGCCTCCCGAGAGCACGTTCACCTTCTTTTCCACTTCCTCCTGCTTGAACAGCATGCGGCCCAGGTAGCCCTTCATCACCACTTCGTTGCCTGCTCCATATTGTGACAGCCAGTCCACGAGGTTCAGGTCGCTGTTGAAGAATTCGGTGTTGTCGAGTGGGAGATAGGCGGTTGTGATGGTTACACCCCACTTGAACGTGCCTGCATCAGCCTCACGGTTGCCGTTGATGATTTCAAACAGGGCTGTCATGGCCTTGGGGTTGTGGGAGAGGAAGACGGTCTTCTGACCTTTCTCGATGTTGAACGACACGTTGTCGAAGAGTACCGTTCCGTCGGTATCCACGGCCTTCAGACCTTCCACCTCCAGAATCTGGTTGCCCGGTTCACGCTCCATCTGGAAGATGATGCCGGGATATTTGCGGCTTGAAGGACGAATCTCTTCCACAGTCAGTTTGTCGAGCATTTTCTTGCGAGAAGTGGTCTGCTTCGATTTTGCCACATTGGCAGAGAATCGGCGGATGAACTCTTCCAGTTCCTTGCGCTTCTCCTCAGCCTTCTGGCGCTGGTTCTGAGCCTGACGGAGAGCCAGCTGTGATGACTCGTACCAGAACGAATAGTTACCGGCAAAGACGGTCACCTTTCCGAAGTCGATATCCACCGTCTGCGTACTTACGGCATCCAGGAAGTGACGGTCGTGGGAAACCACGAGTACCGTCTGCTCCAGGTTCGACAGGTATTCCTCCAGCCATTGCACGGTGTCGAGGTCAAGGTCGTTGGTAGGCTCGTCGAGCAGCAGATTGTCGGGATGGCCGAAAAGGGCCTTGGCCAGCATTACGCGTACCTTTTCGTTGTTCGAGAGTTCCGACATCATCTTGTAGTGCTGCTCCTCCTTCACGCCCAGGTTCTGCAACAGTTGGGCAGCCTCGCTTTCAGCCTCCCATCCGTTCATCTCGGCGAAGGCCATCTCCAGTTCGGCAGCCTTGTTTCCGTCTTCCTCGGTCATTTCGGGCTTGGCATAGAGGGCCTCACGCTCCTTCATGTTCTTCCACAGGGGCTCGTGTCCCTGCAGTACCGTGTCCATCACGGAGAAAGCATCATACTTGAAGTGGTCCTGACTCAGCACGGAGAGTCGTTCGCCTGGTGCCAGTTCCACGCTTCCCTTGTTGGGTTCCAGTTCTCCGCTGATGGCTTTCAGCAGGGTTGACTTACCGGCACCATTGGCACCGATAATACCGTAGATATTGCCGTTTGTGAACTTGATGTTGACGTCTTTGTAGAGTATCCGCTTGCCAAACTGAATGGCGAGATTCGTAACTGTTATCATTTCTTACTAATACCTTATTAAATGTTTTTGGGCTGCAAAGGTACGCATTTTTTCCGATATACCCAAATAAAATCCTCCTTTACCCGGATAAAGTTTGGAGGTTCCGATATTTTTCCCTAACTTTGCAGTAGAAAAATATTAGAACCCCCTAACTATGAGTTACGCTAACAGAAACCGCTTCCATCACGACCCGACTCCCAAGCTGAATGCCGGCAACGGTATTGGTCCATTGGCCATTCTATTGGTCATCGTGCTTGCAATTTTGTATTATATTTTCACTTGATTGACGGAAGGGCATTCCCGTTTTTATTCTATCTTCATCGACTTGATGATGGCGTCCTTGTTCTTCGAGATGATGCCGTCGGGGTCTTCCATCCACATTACCGTCACCATCAGGCTTTTCGTGCCTTTGGCAAGGAAGCGAGTGGCCGTATGGATAGGCTTTGGCCCCATTTGTGAATTCTCCGTAACCATCTCAAAATAAATGCCGTCGTCGGTAATTTCCTTCTTTGTGATGTTACCCTTTTCCCTGGAGGTTATCTGCTTGAAGCCCTCTTCCATGTCTTTCTTGGTAAGGGGCTTGTCAATGGTCTTTACTTCATAGTTAATGGCATCCGAGAAGCTCGGTTTTCCACCTACAGTAAGGAATCCGCTGCCTTCTTCCTTGTTGACGTTTCCGTCAAAATCTTTCATGTCCTCCATTTCGTTCGGGTAGTTGAAGCTGCAACCCATTTCCGTGAGGGTCTTCATGTTGGCGGGTACGGCTTCTGCTTCAGCCTTTTCATCTACGGCCTCGGTCGCGTTTTCTGCCTTGGCTTCTTTCTTGGTGTTGCACGATGTGGCCGTGAGGATTGACATGGCAAACAACAACATACAGAGAATTCCGAATCGGTTTGTTTTGATTTCTTTCATAATAGTATCGTTTTTGTTAGTGAATGATTTGATTCTGGGCACAAAGATAGTAAATTTTCGCATAATATTTGTATGTTTGTGACTGTTTTTTGTCGGAAATGCTTAACTTTGCATGCAAAAAGAATGGATACCAACAAGATACTTGCAAAATTGGGCATTTCCGAGCTGAATGCCATGCAACAAGAGGCGATGGATACGATTCTCCGCAGGAATGATGATGTGGTGATTCTTTCGCCTACGGGAAGTGGAAAGACACTTGCCTACCTGCTGCCGCTTATCCAGAAACTCGACGAACGTCTGGATCAGGTGCAGATGCTGGTGGTGGTGCCCGGTCGTGAGCTTGCCCTTCAGTCGCAGACGGTATTGAAGAACATGGGCTCGGGCTTGCGTTCGATGGCTCTCTATGGAGGCCGCGCCACGATGGATGAACATCGGAAGATGCGAGAGGTCCAGCCGCAGGTGGTGTTTGCCACTCCCGGAAGAATCAACGACCATCTGCTGAAGGAGAATGTATCGCCGCTCTTCATCAAGTACGTGGTCATCGATGAGTTCGACAAATGCCTGGAAATGGGCTTCCGCGAGGAGATGAGCCTGCTGATGGGCCGTTTGCGCCATACTGAGCAGCTGGTGCTTCTCTCGGCCACGGATGCTGAGGAGATTCCCCGTTTTGTCAGGATGGGCAAGACCGTTAGGCTCGACTATCTTGTTGAGGAAGAGCAGGTTTCCGAGCGCGTATTATTATATAAGGTTGAGAGTCCCTCGAAAGACAAGCTTGAGACACTCGCCCGCCTGCTCCTCGGTTTCGGGGATGACAGCAGCGTGGTGTTCCTGAACTATCGTGACAGCGTGGAGCGCACGGCTTCCTTCCTTCGTGAACAGGGCTTTGCCGTCAGCGTCTTCCATGGTGGGATGGAGCAGAAACAGCGTGAAGATGCCCTATACCGCTTCTCCAACGGTTCGGCCAATGTGCTGGTATGTACGGACTTGGCCAGCCGCGGCCTTGACATTCCCGATATTCAGAATATCATCCACTATCATCTGCCCTTGGGCGAGGACGGCTATATCCATCGGGTGGGAAGAACGGCCCGTTGGGACAAGTCGGGCAAGACCTTCTTCATCCTGAACGACGAGGAGACGATGCCTGACTACGTGGAGGGAGACGTGGAGGATTTCCAGCCTTCCGATGCCGCTGCCAAGCCTGCATCTCCAAGGATGGCCACGCTTTATATCGGCAAGGGCAAGAAAGACAAGGTCTCGAAGGCCGACATCGTGGGCTTCCTTTGCAAAAAGGGTGGCCTGAAGAGCGATGAAATCGGCCGAATTGACGTGAACGACCGCTATGCCTATGTGGCCGTCAGACGTGAACGGCTGAACTTCGTTTTGCGGAATGTGCAGGGCGAGAAAATCAAGGGCCTGAAGACGATTATCGAGGAAATAAGATAACTTGTCCGGGTGACAATCATCAGGAAAATGATATATATACTTGACAAATTGACACGATAATCGGAGATTAATGATAAATTGTGATAAAAAATTTGGCCATATTACGGAAAAATAGTAATTTCGCACCGTTTTTAGAAATAATTACCAATTTAAATACAAAAATCAAATGAAGAAGTACAACTTTAATGCCGGTCCCTCGATGCTTCCACGCGTGGTCATAGAGAATACGGCAAAGCAGATTTTAGACTTCAATGGCAGCGGCCTTTCTCTTGCTGAGATCAGCCACCGCGCTAAGGATTTCCAACCTGTTGTTGACGAGGCTGAAGCACTCGTGAAGGAACTGCTCAACGTGCCCGATGGTTACAAGGTGCTGTTCCTCGGTGGTGGTGCCTCCCTGGAATTCTGTATGATTCCCTACAACTTCCTGATCAAGAAGGCCGCTTATCTGAACACCGGTGTTTGGGCAAAGAAGGCCATGAAGGAAGCAAAACTTTTCGGTGAGGTGGTTGAAGTGGCTTCTTCAGCTGATGCCAACTACACCTTCATCCCCAAGGGATGGACCGTTCCTGCTGATGTTGACTATCTGCACATTACTTCTAACAACACCATCTACGGTACTGAGATGCGCTACGACCTCGATGTTCCCGTGCGTCTGATTGCCGATATGTCTTCAGATATCTTCAGCCGTCCCGTTGACGTGGCCAAGTACGACGCCATCTATGCCGGTGCCCAGAAGAACATGTCGATGGCCGGTGTGACCATCATCATCGTGAAGGAAGACGCGCTGGGCAAGGCTCCCCGTGAGATTCCCACCATGCTCGACTACCGCACCCACGTTGACAAGGGTTCTATGTTCAACACACCTCCCGTGGTGCCCATCTATACCGCTTTGGAGAACCTCCGCTGGATCAAGGCTCAGGGTGGCGTAGAGGCTATGGACAAGCTGGCCCAGCAGCGTGCTGAGATCGTCTATGGTGAGATTGACCGCAACAAGCTGTTCCGTGGTACCGTGACTGCCGAGGAAGACCGTTCGCTGATGAACATCTGCTTCGTGATGGCCGACGAGTACAAGGAGCTTGAGAAGGACTTCCTCGACTTCGCTACCTCAAAGGGTATGGTCGGCGTGAAGGGCCATCGTTCGGTTGGCGGTTTCCGCGCTTCTTGCTATAACGCCCAGACCATCGAAGGCTGCCAGGCTCTCGTGGCTTGCATGAAAGAATTTGAGGCTAATCATTAATAATTAACTGAACACAAAGACACGAAGAAACAAAGTCTTTTGCAAACGAAAGAAATATTCTTTGTGCCTTTGTGTCTTTGTGTTCCATTAGATAAATAAGATGAAAGTATTAGTTGCAACTGAAAAGCCGTTCGCAGCAGCTGCCGTGAATGGAATCAAAGCAGAGATTGAAGCAGCAGGCAACGAACTCGTGCTGCTGGAGAAATATACCGAGAAGGCTCAGCTCCTCGATGCCGTGAAGGATGCCGATGCACTCATCATCCGTTCCGACAAGGTGGATGCCGAGGTGCTCGATGCCGCCAAGCAGCTGAAGATCGTGGTTCGTGCAGGTGCAGGTTATGACAATATCGACCTGGCTGCCGCTACCGCCCACAACGTGGTGGCTGAGAATACTCCCGGACAGAACTCAAATGCCGTGGCTGAACTCGTGTTCGGTCTGCTCGTGTTTGGCGTGCGCAACTTCTTCAACGGCAAGGCTGGTTCCGAGCTGATGGGTAAGAAGCTGGGTATCCTCGCATTCGGTAATGTGGGCCGCAACGTGGCTCGCGTGGCCAAGGGCTTTGGAATGGACGTCTATGCCTATGATGCCTACTGCCCCGCAGAGGTTATCGAGGCTGCCGGAGTTCATGCCGTTGCCAACCAGGATGCACTCTTCGAGGAGTGCGACGTGGTTTCACTCCACATCCCCGCAACTCCCGAGACCAAGGAGAGCATCAACTACGCCCTGGTGAACAAGATGAAGAAGGGTGGTATCGTGGTGAACACGGCCCGCAAGGAGGTCATCAACGAGCCCGAGCTGCTCAAGCTGATGGCCGAGCGCGAAGATATTAAGTACATCACAGACATCAAGCCCGATGCCGATGCTGAATTCGCCAAGTTCGAGGGCCGCTATTTCTCAACTCCCAAGAAGATGGGTGCCCAGACCGCCGAGGCCAATATCAATGCCGGTATTGCCGCCGCCAAGCAGATCAACGCCTTCTTCAAGGATGGTTGCACAAAGTTCCAGGTGAACAAATAAATCTGTAAATTATATCAGACTGAAATCCGGATGGTGCCTCGTTCATCGTCCGGATTTTTTCATGCACAAAAATATCCGGAGCAACCGAATGCCCCGGATGATTTCTTCTATTGGTTACTCCCTCACTCGGAGGGGTGAGGGGAGAGGTTTTTAATAAGCGAACAACGGATAGTTGGCCATAGTCTCGTTCACCTTGGCACGAACCTTGGCGATTACCTGCTCGTTCTCGGGATCGTTGAGCACTTCCTCAATCAGCTCGGCAATCAGCACCATCAGGTCTTCCTTCGCACCTCGGGTGGTGATGGCAGGAGTACCCAGGCGCAGACCGCTGGTCTGGAAGGCACTACGGCTGTCGAACGGAACCATGTTCTTGTTAACCGTGATATCGGCTGCTACCAGCGCGTTCTCGGCCACCTTACCGGTCAGGTCGGGATACTTCGTGCGCAGGTCAACCAGCATAGAGTGGTTGTCGGTACCGCCGCTCACGATGTGGAAGCCGCGCTTCACCAGCTCCTCGGCCAGCACCTTGGCATTCTTCTGCACCTGCTTGGCCCACTCCTTGAACTCGGGCTGCAGAGCCTCGCCGAAAGCAACGGCCTTGGCGGCAATCACGTGCTCCAGCGGACCACCCTGCTGACCGGGGAATACGGCTGAATTCAGCAGCTGAGACATCTTCTTCACGACACCCTTCGGAGTGGTGTAGCCCCAAGGATTGTCGAAGTCCTTACCCATCAGGATGATACCGCCACGTGGACCGCGGAGTGTCTTGTGGGTTGTAGAAGTCACGATGTGGGCATATTTCACGGGGTTGTCGAGCAATCCGGCAGCAATCAGACCAGCTGGGTGAGCCATGTCGATCATCAGCAGGGCACCCACCTTGTCGGCAATCTCACGCATGCGCTTGTAGTCCCATTCGCGGCTGTAGGCCGAGCCACCGCCGATAATCAGCTTCGGCTTGTGCTCCAGGGCCAGGGCTTCCATCTCATCGTAGTCCACGCGGCCCGTCTCCTTGTTCAGGTTGTAGCCGATGGGGTTGTAGAGAATACCGGAGGTGTTCACATGAGAGCCATGCGAGAGGTGACCGCCGTGGTCGAGGTTCATACCCATGAAAGTGTCGCCCGGCTTCAAAACGGCCAGCAGAACGGCAGCATTGGCCTGTGCGCCAGAGTGAGGCTGCACGTTGGCATACTCGGCTCCGAACAGTTTGCAGACGCGGTCGATGGCCAGCTGCTCCACCTGGTCAACCACCTGGCAGCCGCCATAATAGCGATGGCCGGGGTAGCCCTCGGCATACTTGTTGGTCAGATACGAACCCATGGCTTGCATCACCTGGTCGCTCACAAAGTTCTCACTGGCAATCAGCTCCATGCCTTTCAGCTGGCGCTGATGCTCTTTCTCAATCAACTCGAAGATTTCGTTGTCTCTTTTCATGTCCTATTGGGGTTGTTTTTACACTTTTGTCTGATTGTGGGCACAAAGGTACAAAAAGTTGAGAGCAATACAAAATAAATTTATTTATTTTTTGCCGAAAGATTCATAGCATCGTTTCAAACCTCCCCGAGGGGAGGCTTATGAGCGGCGGATTTAAACTCTCCCCCTCGGGGGAGAAGGAGAGGGGTTGATATAGTATTCGCTGAAATCCTTGCAGCCTTCGGGCAACTGATGATGCACGAGCGTGGGCAAGACCTTCTGCAACTGAAGGAAAAGCCGTTCGCCTGGGGCATCCTGGTCGGGGTACATGTGGAAGGAAACCCCCTCCAAACCTCCCCGAGGGGAGGCTTCCAAACTTGACAGCAGCGTCTTATCCTTTTTCGTGAGGAGCGTGGCCGACGGGATGGCAATCGCCTTATGACCGGCAGAGAGCAGCGCCCAGCAGTCGGAGCAGCCCTCGGCAATCCAAAGTTCATCGCCCGGCTTCAGCCGCTTCAGAATGGGCAGGTTGTAGATGCCGCATTCCGAGCCTTGCGGGAATCGGAAGCGGGGTAGGGCACCCTTCACCAAGTTGCGGTTCTGAACGCCCACCAATCGGCCTTCCTCATCGTAATATGGTATCTGCAGCCAAGGTACCTCCTTACGGTCCTTCCAGGAAGTCAGCCTGCACCAGCGCACCACCCGCTCATCCAAATGCCGCTCATCAAAGAGAAAACGGCGGGCTTCCTCATTCAGAAAAGGGCGTTCAAAGAAGCGGGAATAACGGCTGGCGTCGAAGTCGTGTGGTGTGGTTGTCGTTATATCGTTATGACATGATAACGGTATTTCGACATGATTGCCACCCAACCACCTGCACGCCTCGGTAAAGGTTTTGTTTAAGAACCGCATCACCAAATCAATCGTTCCCCCATGAGCCCCGCAGGCAAAGCATCGGAAGGTGTTCCTGCGCGTGCAGAAAGACAGACTGGCATGATGGTCATCGTGGAACGGACAAAGGGCCTTGTGCCTCACGATTTGCATTCCAAGCCGCTCGGCGACCCCCTCGATGGGGAGGTCGCGGAGCTTTTGAAGTTGAGAATTATCCATCATAATCAATTATGAATTATGAATTAAGCATTAAGCATTAAGCATTCCCAAGGTATTCGTCCGTCTTGGTGTAGAGACCCGTCTGGGCGGAGTAGGTGATGAACTTGCGGAACACCCATTTGCGCAACTGGCTGTTGGTACCTTCGATGCTTTTTCCCAGTTCCATGCGTAGTGCTTCCAGTTGTTTCTCGTTGAAGGAGTCTGGCAGACTGTCAAGCATGTTCTTGGGTCCATGCCGATGAGCCTCGCCCATCGTGTCGGCATCCTTGCCAATCATGTCGGCAAATATCTGCATCTTCGACCAGATGTCGTGATAGACGAGCCATTCCACGAGTTCTCCCATCGGCTTCGTCCACGTCTGATTGTTGAGCGCCCAGAGGATGCAGCCTGCCTTCCAGCCCGAGACCAGCGCCCGATGCGAAATCTCGAACAGCACATCGTCGTCGGCCAGGTCGGCCATTGTGGCCATGTCCTGGGCCAGCTTATCGGTCAGGGTGTTCAGGCGGCGGATGATGTAGCGGCCTTTGCAGATGTCGAGCCGCATCAGGTATTCATCCAGTTTTTGATAGAACTCATCGGAGTATTTGCCCTGGCGTGGAATTCGTCCGTCGCGGCCGGAACGCGGCTTATAGGAGAATACCATTCGGCCGAACGTTCCGTTGAAGAGTTCGTACTTGTAGAACTTGCGCGTGGCAAACGGGGTGCTTGAAATCGTCAGGTTACAACGGAGGATGGGGTTGCCGGTCACGCCGTCGGCCGTGGCACGCAAGGCACCGGCACGCTGGCGGTCGTAGATGTTGCGAAGCATCTGACTGACCTGCTTGTGGCCTCCACACATGCGGTCTGCCATATCCACCTCAGGCATGTTGATATACTGGGTGCGGCCTCCAAACTTCTCAAGTGCCATCGCATTCTGGAGGAAGGCTGGGTTGGTCACATCCGATGGTGGAATCCAGAAGGCCACTTCCGGTCGGACAGGCTTCTCCTTGTTGGCCCCCTTGGTCTTCACCTGCTTCTGCCATTCCACGAGTTTCTTCAGCTCAACATCATCGTGCTGGCGGAAATCGCGGCAAATAGCCTCTACAAGAAGAGACAATTGGCCCTTGTTACCACCACTTTCAGCCACCAGATTGGCCATCATGCCGCATGGTTCCTTCCAGCTGAGGTCAGGGTATTGAAATTCTGCGCCGCTCATGTGGGCGCCAAGTATAGGGAAAAGCATCGGGACGATGGGTTCCTGTACGTCTTTTGATACCTGCGAAAGCAGGATTTTGATACATTCTGTGCCTTTGCCAAGACTGGGCATGGCAGGCGCTATGGGTTTTGTGATGTCGTAATTCATTATTCTACAGATAATTAGGTGTTTAATTAATTGGCCGAGCGTTCCAGTTCCAATTGTTCCAATTGTTTTTTCAAAGTTCCAAATTCTTCCATTATATATATAACTACTTAATTATTAAGTATTTATATAATATTTAGAAGAGTTGTTGTCCCTCGTTTTTTAAATTGGAACTGGAACAACTGGAACGCTTCAGCCATGGTTGTCTATTTCTCTACAAGGCCCTCAAGTGCCCGGATGATTTCGTCGCTCACGTCGTCGGCATATTGCTCCACGCAGAACGATTCGTTCACCCTGATGGGCTTGAAGTTTGGGCGAAGGCTGCCGTCGTCGTTGCGGGTGACCGTGATGTACTGGCCTTTGAAGACGTGCGGGTTGCGCTTGCCGTTGGTTGAGGGTATTGTTTCAACGAAGGTATAATGATCTTCCGAGTCGCGTTTCAGCACGCCAGGGTAATCCTTACCAATTTGAGAGGTACAGTCGCTGCGGAGGATTGTTTTCACATCCACGCAAAGCTCCGTGGTTCGATTCCATTCATTTAATTTTTCCATACGCATTTTAATATGTTTTTTTTGAATGCCATCTTGCACGACACGATGATATAGATTGGCGTTATTCATCTCGTGCCCGGAGCCGTGCTCAGTTTTTGACTGCTGACTGACTTACGAAAAGAAAGCAGCAGAAACTCCGGTTTGAAATTTCTACTGCAAAGGTGCAATCCGATTATCCGACTTGCAAATCATAAAAAATCCGATTCGCCAATCGGATATATGAATGCCCTCGGAAGTCCCTAAACCACGGAGCAAAAAAAATAATAAAAAAATCCGACTGACTTTTTCAGGAAAGCCAATCGGATGGTCTCAATCGGAAAACGCCTGTTTTCACCCTTTATTCACATACGCTATTATCCAGTCTGCATAAGGTTCTTTCTTACCTTTACCCATATATTCTGCCAAGGAAGCCGCCTTCTTGCCTTCTTTTTCGGGCAGCACTTTGGCCAACTGATTGTAGTTGCCCCGCAGCACGCCAGCATCGATCAGCACGCCTATAATCTTGCACTTCAGCATCAGGCGCTTCTTCTCCTTGCTCCATTCATCTGCAATCAGGCCTTTCCACTCGCTCTCCATCAAAGCCTCTACAAGGCCGTCAATCCATTTCGCCGTATATTTATCGTTGGTGCGCCATACCTTGAACCAATCCCTCTTGAGCAACATCTCCAGATTTTTCATGGGGGCAAAGCAGTTTTTCTCTTCTTCCTCAGCAGCCTGGGGCTTCACATCCTCCTCGCCGCCATACTTGCCAATCAGCAACAAGGCCGCATAGACATCGTAAAGCTCACGCCTCGTTATCCTCAGATAGTTCAGCGTCCTGACCAGCACCTTGCGGTCATGATAGTCGTAGAGCCTGATGTCGGGCATCTCCTTGAACCAGCCGGTCAGTCTTTCTGTTTCAGTCGGTTCCCCGTCTAATGACCGTTCGTATTGCCAGAACAGCCCCTCTTTGCCCTCGGCCTGCTTTTTCAGCATTTCCAGCTGCCGCTCAAAAATCCTCAGCTGCACATCCTCGTGACAGCTATGGAAGTCGCCCACCACCTCGCTGAGTCGGATGCGGAGCTGGTTGAGCTGCTCCTTCTCACTATCGGGCAGTTGCAGCCTGCACGCCTTTCGCAGCATTTTCAGCACATCGTCGCGCCACAGGTTGTCCTCGATGCAAAATGAAAGCCCCGAAAGCGGCATGAACTTTTCCACCTTTTCTATATAGGCCCTTACATCCTCCAAGAGCGTCGGCGACTTTTCATCCAACGAAAACCTGACCAGCTGCGGAGCAAAAGCCATCAGACTCATTTCTTCCGGCAGGAAGTTCAGGTGGACGGTTCTCTGCAGGGGAAAGACGGGCAGCTGCCGCTCCCTTTTCATGGGCGAAGCACAAGCCTCGGTCGCATTCTCAATCTCTATAAAGAAAGTCACATGCCCGTCGTTGCCCGACACCTTTGCTTCACATCGTCCATCGTCGTCAAGCAGCGGTAATACTGCCTCGCAACGGGTTTTACTGATGTATCCCACATGCTTCTCTTCCCGGAAGACCGCTATGGCATTCCGGTCGTCAGGATTGGTGCCATCCGCCAGCAAGGTCACGGGCGTGCCCACCTTCAGCCCTTTGATGAAGGCTTCAGCCAATGGGGTGCTCTCTTCTATCGTCAGTCCGTCGCCCATCCGGTATCTGACGCCTGTCACTTCATATTCTGCCATTTCCGTATTTCTGATTTGTCCCGCAAAGATACATCTATTTCTTATATTTCCCTTCAAATAATCTCAAGATTTTTTCCGTAAGTTGATGCTTTTACCAAAGGGGTGTCCAAAATGGACCCCCCTTTGACCGTTTATTCCTCAGACTTTGTTGGGCTGTTTCATGATAAAGTCGCAAATTCTTGTCTTCTTGTTTCATTTATGGGCAAATGTGTGGCGGTTTGAGATTTTATTCGTATCTTTGTGGCATAATTGTAAAAACCTAAAAAATACTAGTTGATATGATGAAAAGACAATTCATTCTGGGTGTCATGATGACAGCCGCTTTGGGCATGTCGGCCCAGAAAGCCATGAACCCGCCTGCCGGGGGAAAGGCTATTAGTGATGAACTGATCGGTATCTTCTTCGAGGATATCAGTAGTGCTGCCGATGGCGGACTCTATGCGGAACTGGTGCAGAACGGCTCGTTCGAGTTCAGTCCTGCCGAGCGTGACGGGTGGGGACCTGGAACAGCCTGGAAGGCCGTACGTCCCGGACACTCGCTGGGCTATATGTCCCCCCGAATGGACAACGGGCTCAACAAGAACAATCCCACCTATATGCGCCTGCACATCGAGCGCGTGAAGGAGTATTACGACTACAAGGGCTGG
The DNA here is from genome assembly GCA_900316985.1 of uncultured Prevotellaceae bacterium. Taxonomy (GTDB): domain Bacteria; phylum Bacteroidota; class Bacteroidia; order Bacteroidales; family Bacteroidaceae; genus Prevotella. The sequence goes on along the minus strand of ONFE01000021.1, from coordinate 6,101 downwards.
AAGGGTTTCGGCCTGCAGAACGATGGCTTCGACGGCATTTCCGTAAAGGCCGGGGCCAAATATGACTTCTCTGCTTTCTTCCGCAATGTGGACAACGATACGAAAAAGGTCCGCGTAGTGCTGGCTGAGCCGCAGATGGGGTGGGGCAAGGACCCGAAACTGCTGGCCGAGGCTACCATCGACGTAAGCAGCAAGGATTGGAAGAAATACGAGGTTGTGCTGACTCCTTCGGAAGAGTCGAAGAAGGCCATGCTGCAGATTCTGGTGCTGAATCAGGGCGAGATGGATGTCGACATGGTTTCGCTGATGCCCGAGGATACCTATAAGGGTCATGGCATGCGCAAGGATCTGGCTCAGGCTCTGGCTGACCTGCATCCGAAGTTCATGCGCTTCCCCGGCGGTTGTGTGGTTCATGGAGGCGGCGACGGATTCTGGAACACCTATCGCTGGAAGACTACCGTTGGACCGAAGGAGCAGCGCCGTGGACTGAAGAACACGTGGGGCTACCACCAGTCGATGGGACTAGGCTATTATGAGTATTTCCAGTTCTGCGAGGACCTGAACATGGAACCGCTGCCCATTCTGCCCTGTGGCGTGAGCTGCCAGGGAACCAACGGCGGCTGGGGCATGAAAGACCAGGCTCAGGACGTGGTGCCCATGAGCGAGATGGACGAGTGGGTGAACGAGGCTCTCGACCTGATTGAGTGGGCCAACGGCGACGTGAACACGAAGTGGGGCAAGGTGCGTGCTGATGCAGGTCACCCGAAGCCTTTCGGACTGAAGTATCTGGGAATCGGCAACGAGGAAAGGATTTCGCCCGAGTTCAACGAGCGCTTCAAGTATATGTATGAGCGCATCACGAAAGCCCATCCCGAGATTATCATCGTGGGAACGGCTGGTCCCGGCTCTCATCCCGGCAATCCTGACTATGAGAACGGATGGAAACTGGCCGACGAACTGGGTATGCCCATCATGGACGAGCACTACTATGAGCCGCGCGACTACTTCCTGAAGAGTCGTCAGTACGACAAGTACCCGCGTGACCGCAAGACGAAGGTGTATCTGGGTGAGTATGCCGCCAAGGACAAGAAGCTGATCGACGCGTTGGCTGAAGGTCTCTATCTGCTGCATGTGGAGCGTAATGGCGACGTGGTTGTCATGACCAGCTATGCTCCGTTGTTTGCCCGCAAGAATGCCACAAACTGGAACCCCGACCTGATTTACTTCGACAACGAGCGCCCGTTCCTGACCTGCAGCTACTATATCCAGCAGATGTTCGGCCAGTCGAGCGGAAACTATTACTATGGCGATTGCGTGAAGATTGACGGAAAGACGGATTTGCAGGAGCAGTCGGTCATCCTGAACACCAAGACGCACCAGCTGTTCGTGAAGCTCTGTAATGCCGGCGCCGATGCCAAGAAGGCCAGCATCGACCTGAGCCGTTTCAAGGGCATGAAGAAGGTGATGACCAAGACCGTTTTGAGCGGTCAGCCCGACGATGAGAACAACTTCGAGAAGCAGCCCATCGCTCCGAAGACCGAGACCATCAAGGCTCAGAAGAAGCTGAACCTCGACTTGGCTCCGTATTCATTCGTAATGTTGCAGGTCAGCCTGTAATATATTAATGAAACACAAAGACACAAAGACTCAAAGATTATAGATCGTTATTAGGCTTGAAATAAAAACTTTGTACCTTTGTGTCTTTGTGTTCAGTTATAATAATAAAAGGTGGAACTTTAAACGAGTTCCACCTTATTTATATCTTGCTCTTTGTCGCAATAATGACATTTCAGGATGCCGGCATCTTTGTCGATGACATGGAAGATGGTCTTCATCGGCTCGTTGTTGGTGATGCACTTGGGGTTGTTGCACTTCACGATGCCCCGGAGCTCATCGGGCGTCTTCACGGTCTTCTTTTCCACCACCTCGTAGTCCTTGATGATGTTCAGCACCACGTTGGGAGCCACCACGGAAAGCTGGGATACCTCATCGTCGGAGAAGAACTTGTCCTGCACCTTGATGATGCCTTTCTTGCCCACCAGGTTGGAAGGGTAGTTGTTGCCGATGGTGACGATGGTCTTCATGTCCTGAAGTCCTAGCATGTTGGCCACCTGGAAAGTCTTGTCGGCCGGTATATGGTCAATCACGGTGCCGTTTTCGATAGCGGCTACGATTCTTTCTTTCTTGTTCATAGTCGATAACTCATTATTGAATGATAGTCTTGTCGTTCACCACTTCATCGTAGGTGATTCCCAGCACGTCACAGATGATGGCCTCGCGGGCATAGAGTCCGTTCTGGGCCTGCTGGATGTAGTAGGCGTGCGGGTCTTCGTCCACGTCGTAGGCAATCTCGTTCACACGGGGTAGGGGATGCAGGATTCTCATGTTCTCCTTGCAGTTCTTCAGCATGTCGGCCTTCAAGATATATACGTTCTTCACGCGCTCGTATTCCATGAGGTCGGAGAAGCGTTCCTTCTGCACGCGCGTCATATAAATAATGTCGGCATCGGCTATCACCTTCTCGTTGAAGGCCGTATGCTCGGCGAATTTTATCCCGTTCTCCTTGCAGTAGAGCTTATACTCGTTGGGCATCGCAAGTTCCTTGGGCGCAACGAAATGGAATGTCGGGTTGAAGTGGCGCATGGCCATGATGAGCGAGTGGACTGTACGGCCGTATTTCAAGTCACCCACCAGATAGATGTTCAGGTTCTCAAGCGTGCCTTGCGTCTGGTAGATGGTGTAGAGGTCGAGCATGCATTGTGAGGGGTGCTGGTGGGCTCCATCGCCTGCGTTGATGATGGGAATGGGGGCAATCTCGCTGGCGTATTGGGCAGCTCCCTCGATATAGTGGCGCATGGCAATCACGTCGGCATAGTTGCTCACCATCAGGATGGTGTCCTTGAGTTCGCCCTTGGTTCCGCTGGTCACTTTGGGGTCGGCAAAACCGATGACACGGGCGCCCAGACGGTTGGCTGCCGTCTCAAAGCTCAGACGTGTACGGGTGGATGGTTCAAAGAAAAGAGTTGCCACTACTTTGCCTTTAAGTAGTTCACGATTAGGATGTTTTTCGAACTCCTGTGCCATCTTAATCATATAGAGAATCTTCTCTTTCGTAAGGTCGGCAATCGTTACAAAATTATGTTTTTCCATTGCTGATTGAATGAATGTTTTCAAATTCGCGTGCTAAGTTACGCATAATTTTTGGTTTAAGGTTGATAATTTCAAAGAAATGTTGTATTTTTGCATCAAAATTCTGAAAATGCGACGAAATTTCATACGTATCCTATGGGCGCTGATAGCCGTGGTGGGCATCGGCCTCATTGTTGGCTTCTTTTCCATATGGTTTGGACTGATCGGCTACATGCCTGACATCGAGGACCTGCAGAACCCCATCAGCAAGTATGCTTCCATTGTGTATTCAGCCGATGGAAAGCAGCTGGGAACCTATAATCAGAACCAGCAGAACCGTATCATGGTGGATTACGATCATCTGCCTGCCGGATTGGTGGCTGCCTTGGTGGCTACCGAGGATGAACGATTCTATGAGCATTCGGGAATTGACTTCATCGCCTTGGGACGTGCTATCGTGAAGCGTGGCTTGATGGGGCAGGAGAGTGCCGGCGGTGGTTCTACCATTACGCAGCAGCTTGCCAAGCAGCTCTATTCAAAGACGGCTAAAACCAAGATGGAGAGACTCTTGCAGAAACCGATTGAATGGGTGATTGCCATCAAACTGGAGCGTTTCTATACCAAGGAGGAAATCGTGGCCATGTACCTTAATTACTTCGATTTCCTGCATAATGCCGTGGGTATCAAGACGGCAGCGAAAACCTATTTCAACAAAGAGCCCATCAACCTGACGCTTAATGAGTCGGCCACGTTGATTGGTCTTTGTAAGAACCCTTCCTATTACAATCCCGTGCGTTATCCTGAACGCAGCCGTGAACGCCGTAATGTGGTTCTTTCCCAGATGGTGAAGTCGGGCTATCTTTCTACGGCTGAGTACAATTCGGTCAAGAACGAGCCCCTGACGCTTAATTTCCACCGGGCTGACCACAAGGAAGGCCTTGCCCCGTATTTCCGCGATTTCCTTCGCCGCTATATGATGGCCGACAAGCCCAATCGTAAGGACTATTTCGAGTGGAACATGAATCAATATGTGATTGACTCTATTTCGTGGGAAACCGATCCGCTTTATGGTTGGTGCAAGAAGAACAAGAAGCGCAACGGCCAGAACTACAACATCTATACGGATGGTCTTCGCATCTATACTACCATCGATACACGTATGCAGAAGTATGCGGAAGAGGCTGTCTATAAGCATATCGTATCCGACCTTCAACCGGCATTCAACAGGGAGAACAAGTATAAGAAGAATGCGCCCTATAGTTCTACGGCTACCCGCAAGACTATTGATCAGATATTCGCCCGTACGATGAGGCAGACTGACCGGTATCGTGCCTTGAAGAAAGCGGGTGCTTCGGAGGAAGAGATTCGCAAGTCGTTCAACACACCTGTGGAAATGAGTATCTTCACTTATCGCGGAGATATTGATACTGTGATGACTCCGATGGATTCCATCAAGTATTACAAGCATTTCCTTCGTGCCGGCTTTATGAGTATGGATGCACATACCGGTGCCGTGAAAGCCTATGTGGGTGGTGTCGATTACGAGCATTTCCAGTACGATATGGTTTCACTTGGACGTCGCCAGGTGGGTTCTACGGCCAAGCCTTATCTCTATGCCCTTTCTTTGGAGCATGGCTATTCTCCGTGCGACGTGGTGCCTTGCCAGCATCATAACTACGGCAATTGGTCTCCCCGTGGAAGTGCCCGTGGCATGGTTACGTTGAAATGGGGACTACAGAACTCCAACAACCTTGTTACGGCTTATCTGATGAGTCGTCTTGTGCCTAATGACTACCGTCAATGTGGCGTTGTCTATCTAGATATGCTGAACAAGTTCGGTATCAACACGCCTGGCATTTATCCTTCCCTGCCGCTCTGCTTGGGTGCTTATGAAGCCAGCGTGAAAGAGATGGTGGGTGCCTATACGGCTTTTGCCAATCATGGAATCCGAAACACGCCGATGTTTGTAACTCGTATTGAAGACAGCAACGGCGAGGTGGTGGCTAACTTCCAGCCGATGATGGGTGAGGTCATTAGCGATGATAATTCGTACAAGATGATTGACATGCTGAAGGCGGTAATTGATCATGGTACGGGCGCGCGCATGCGTAATAGATATAATATGAAGTGCGAGATGGGTGGTAAGACCGGTACTACCAATGACAACTCCGATGGATGGTTCATTGGTTTCACTCCCCGTTTGGTTAGTGGAGCTTGGGTAGGAGGTGAAGATCGTGATATCCATTTTGATAATGCAAATCTCGGCCAAGGTGCAAATGCAGCCCTCCCCATCTGGGCATACTATATGCAGAAGGTGTTCGCGGATCGTTCACTTGGATATAGTCCCGACGAAAAGTTTGATATTCCGGAGGACTTTGACCCCTGCGGCCGTAAAAATTCTGGAATGGATGTCGCCGGTATAGAAGATGTGTTTGAATGACATCAGGAATCCGTCAGATATTACTGGTAAATGTTGTCTTCACAGGCATAAAAAACCGTTAATTATTCTTTATCGCGGTTCTCGTTGAGACTTTTGGTTTGATTTATGTCAAGAAACTCAAAAAAGTTCTCAATATTTCTAAAATTCCCTCCGATATATTTGGAGGGAATTAATTTTTTGCTTACCTTTGCATCCGCTTTCGCTCCGAAACTCGGGCGTTGGCACATTAGAAAGCGATCTTTGATAAGAAATTACATAAAGAGACAGAGAAGTAGTAGTACAAGAAGCAGGTATGTCTATTATATTAATAGATGTATCTGGGTAAACGAACCGTTTGATTCAACTTTTACTATACGGATGGTCCTGTGACAGACAACGAGAACTGGCCATGTCCGCCCCCTTGTGGGGTCGGTTCATGGTTCCATTAATAGGAAATTTTACAATGGAGAGTTTGATCCTGGCTCAGGATGAACGCTAGCTACAGGCTTAACACATGCAAGTCGAGGGGCAGCATGGGAGTTGCTTGCAATTC
>ONFE01000036.1 GCA_900316985.1 uncultured Prevotellaceae bacterium | reverse complement strand
ACAGAGAGGTAAGAGGGGCTCTGGAAAGAAGAGCGTCCGCGGAGCTCGATAATCTTGGCGCCGCCCTTGGTAACGTCGGTCTTCATCTGCTCCCATTCAGCCTCGGGGAATTCAGCAGTTCCGATGATGTCGGTCAGTTTGCGGCCGGCAATCTCTACATGGCTTCCGAATACGGCCATCTGCTCTCCGTGGCCACCATAGGTAGCGCAACCAGTAATGTCGTCCTGCATCACATTGAACTTCTTAGCCAGTGCACTCTGCAGACGAGTGGTGTCAAGGCCAGCGAGGGTTGTTACCTGACCGGGTTTCAGTCCGGAATAGAGTAATGTCACGAGACCGGTAAGGTCAGCGGGGTTGAAGATAATAACCACATGCTTCACATCGGGGCAGTACTGCTTGATGTTCTGGCCCAGTTCCTCAGCAATCTTGCAGTTGCCGGCGAGCAGGTCTTCACGGGTCATGCCAGCCTTACGGGGAGCACCACCGGAAGAAATGATATACTTCGCATTGGTGAAAGCCTCCTTGGCGTCGGTGGTGGCGGTAATCTTCACGTTACCGAAACCGCTCTGGCGCATTTCCTCAGCCACACCTTCCGGTGAGAACACGTCATAGAGACAGATGTCGTTTGTCAGACCCATCATCAGGGCTGTCTGAACCATGTTTGAACCAATCATACCGGCTGCGCCGACGATGGTCAACTTGTCGTTAGTTAAAAATGCCATAGTGTTGTATAATTAATCTGTTAAAACTTTACTATGGGGGCAAAGTTACGAAAAATCCTTGGCATTCAATGCTAATTGCATTTTTTTAAATGTTATTATTTTTAAAAACGTGAAGGTTTGCTATGTTGGCGTGTCATTTTCACCCTAAAGCCACGAAGGCCAGCGTGAGAAATAATACGATAATGATGAATCTCACGTAATCGATGAACCTGATGATTCTTTCTGCTTTTTCCTTTTCCATAATTAATCAAATTATTGGTTATTACCGCTGCAAAAGTATGTTACGGGTGTTACATTATTGTTTCAAAAGCATGAAAGTGTGATGACAACGTCGGATGTAACAGGATTGTAACATCAGCGTAACGGATGCGTAATAAGTTCGAAATACCTTTGCAACGTAATTACAGAATTAAGGATAAATGGAATTGATAACCAACATTTTTTCTCTCGTGGGTTCTCTGGCATTGTTCCTATTCGGAATGAAGACAATGTCGGAAGGTCTCGAGAAGTTTGCGGGCGACCGCCTGCGCAGTATTCTGGCGGCAATGACCAAGAATCGAGTGATGGGCGTGCTGACGGGTGTGCTCATCACGGCACTCATCCAATCATCGAGTGCCACGACGGTGATGGTGGTGAGTTTTGTGAATGCCGGACTGATGACGCTGGCGCAGTCGATCGGTGTCATCATGGGTGCCAACATCGGTACTACGGTTACGGCATGGATTATTTCGGCCGTGGGTTTCAAAGTGAACATTGCGGCTTTTGCCATCCCGCTGCTGGCCGTGGGAATGCCGCTGATCTTCAGTGGAAAGGGCAGCAGAAAGAGCATCGGTGAATTCATCTTCGGCTTCTCGTTCCTCTTCATGGGCTTGTCGTTCCTTCAGGAAGCGGCTACCGCCATGAATATCGGCGACATGGTGGCAGGCATGCTTGCCCATGTGCCGCAGGACTCTTTCTTCACTATCTTGTTGTTTGTCATCGTGGGAGCCCTGGTGACCATGGTAGTACAGGCCTCTGCCGCAACGATGGCTATCACGCTGATGCTCTTCGGCATGAACATCCCCGGCTTCGGTTTCGAGCAGGCTGCAGCCTTGGCCATGGGTCAGAACATTGGTACAACCATTACGGCCTTCATGGCCTCACTTACTGCCAACACCCAGGCGCGCCGTGCAGCTTTGGCCCACATGTTCTTCAATGTGTTTGGCGTGGTGGTTTTCCTCATCGTATTCTATCCTGCCTGTGATGCCGTCAGTTGGTTTGTCAATAACGTGATGGGCGGTGGCAACGACCTTTATAAACTCTCGACCTTCCATACCGCCTTCAATATCATCAACACGCTGCTGCTCATCGGCTTTGTAAGGCAGATTGAGGCCCTAGTGTGCAAGGTGCTGCCGATGAAAGCAAAGGACGAAGACTACCGCCTGAAGTTCATTAGTGGTGGTCTGCTCTCGACGGCCGAGCTCAGTATCATGGAAGCCCAGAAGGAGATTCACAGTTTTGCGGAGCGTTGCCAACGGATGTTCGGTTTCGTGCCGGAACTGTTGCAGACGCAGGATGAGGTGGAGTTCAACAAGCTTTTTTCGCGTATTGAGAAGTATGAGAGTATTACAGACTCGATGGAGATGGAGATTGCAGGGTATCTGAATAAGGTGAGTGAAGGACGACTGTCGGATGCATCGAAGAGCCAGATACAAAAGATGTTGCGGCAGATTACGGAGCTGGAATCCATCGGCGATTCGGTCTATAATTTGGGACGCACCCTGAACCGCCACCGCATGCACTGTCAGGAAGCATTCACAGAAGAGCAGACAAAGCATATGCTGACGATGATGCAACTTGCGGATGGGGCATTGGCAGAGATGCTGAAGCAAATAGACTTGCCTACGACGAAGGCAGGTCTCAAGAAATCAGTCAATATAGAACACGAAATCAACAACTATCGTACACAACTGAAAAACCAGAACCTGCATGACGTAAACTCTGGTCGCTACAGCTATCAGCTCGGTGTGTTCTATGTGGATTTCATCTCAGAATGCGAGAAACTGGGCGACTATGTGATGAATGTTGTCCAGGCAGGCAAGGGACTGAATAATGACTTCGGTGACGGCCCTCGAAATGGACAGGGCTAGAACCTTGCCAGCGTAAACCTGACGGTCAGTCCTCCACCAGGAGTAGGGCATGCAGTTGTTGTTCCGCCATGGACGGCAACTGCATTTTTCACGATGGCAAGCCCGAGGCCGGTCCCGCCGAGTTTGCGCGAGCGACCTTTGTCAATACGATAGAAACGTTCGAAGATGTGTTCCAGATGCTGTGGCTCTATTCCAGGCCCGTTGTCGCTCACCGCGAACTCGTAGAAATGGCGGCCTTCTGATTCCGTCTCATGGCAGGTGATTGCCAACTGTGTAGCTCCTGCGGCATAGGCAATGGCATTGTCGATGAGATTACGGAAAATACTGTAGATAAGGCTGGCATCGCCGAGGACTTCTACATTGACCATTGACCATTGACCATTGACCATTCGACGGGGCATCTGTAGCAATGGGGTGATACCCTTGTCGTGGAGTTGCAGGGCGGTGTCGTCGAGCACATTCTGGATGATCTGTGTGACGTTGACCCGGTGGTATTCTTGCCGATTTCGGGAATGGCTGTCGTCCATCTCGTCGAGTTTGGTGAGTGCACTCATGTCGAGCAGCAGTTTGTTCATGCGCTCGCTCTGGGCAAAGCAACGCTCCAGAAAATGTTTCCTCTTCTCTTCTGGCATGTCTGGATTGTCGAGTATGCTCTCCAGGTAGCCATGAATGCTTGCGGCGGGAGTCTTCAGTTCGTGAGCCGCATTCTGGGTAAGCTGGCGTTTGATGCGTACCTTGTCTTCCTCCGAATGACGCAGTTTCCAGTAGAGCATGATGATGGTATGGCTGATGTCGCCCAATTCATCATCGGGCACTCGCCGCTCAAGTTCGTGATCCAGTTCTTCGCCCCTTTCAGCTTTGACGGCAAATTCACGGAGATAGCCAATATGGCGGCTGATGCGATGGGTGATGTGGTAGAGTGCCACGCCAAGCAGCAGTGTCAGTACAATGGCAAAGTAGATGTAGGTGTTGTCGGCTTGTAACGAACGTGTCAGTTCGACGGAGTAAGGCACTGCTGCACGCACGATGACGTTGCCGAAGCGAGTGGCTGAATAGAAGTACGTCTCGTGAGTAGATTGCGACATACGTTTGATGTCGAAGCCATTACCTTCTTGGAGTGCCTGACGGATTTCCTTGCGCTGGAGATGATTCCCCAGCGAGTCTACATTGGTGTCGTAACTGTCAAGGATAACCCGCCCATTCAGGTCTATGACAGACACACGGAGTCCTTCCATCTGGTGGCGCTCCACATAATCGTGGAACAGACGGCTGTCGGTGAGGCTGTCTTCGCCGAGTGTCTGCACCATCTCGTAGTTGTACATCTGCAACCGAGAGTGCAGGATGTCGATCTTATAGTCTTTTTCGCGCTGATATTGATATACGCTGAAGCAGATGGCAAAGAGCAGGAAGACGCCACCGATGCTAAGGAGCAGATTGCGTTGAAAGGATTTACTTTTCGCCTTCGGCGCAAAATGCTCACGCTCGGCAGTGTCCAAGCGTGCATGGCTCTGCTCCCGCTTAATCGCATCTTTCAAAACAGTAGCCATAGCCCACACGTGTCTTTATATGTTTCCCGTAACGTCCGATTTTCTTGCGCAGACGAGTGATGTTTACATCTACCGTGCGGTCGAGCACCAGCACATCCTTTGGCCAGCAGTGTTTTAGCAAGTCCTCACGTGAAAACACCCTGTCGGGATGCTGGAGGAAGAACGACAGCAGTTCGAATTCCAGTTTTGTAAATACCAGTTCCTGACCGTCAAGAGTGGCGGTCTTGGCGTTCAAATCGAGCGTGATACCCTCGTAACTAATCTTGTTGTCATCAGAGGAAGCCATGGCTGGCTGTGTTCTCGTCTGCATTGATCTTCTGAGCACAGCCTTGACTCTTGCTTTCACCTCTTTCATGCTCAGTGGCTTGGCAATATAGTCGTCTGCGCCGATATTCAGTCCTTTCACAAGGTTGTCTTCGCCCTCGATTGCCGTTATAAAAATGATGGGAATCAAGGTCGTAGCAGGATTGTTCTTCAACTGGCGAGCCATCTGGAACCCAGACATCTCGCCCATCATCACATCTAGCAGAATCAACCCGAATTCTTGAATGGGAAGTTGGAGCGCCTCCTCGGCCGAATTGGCCGTTACCACCTCATACCCTTCGTTTTCAAGGTTATACTGCAGAATCTCACAGATGTCCACCTCATCGTCGACTACAAGTATTTTCATAATTCTTTCAATATAAGCAAATGCTCTTTTCGGCTACAAAGATAACGTTTTTTTCTGAATTTGAAGTGCTTGTCGTATTACATTATTATGACATTGTGGGGTAGATGCCGCCGGTGTTCCAATCGTTTTTGTATAGATTAACAATAATTCTTGTGTTTTGCTCTTGATTATCCGTATCTTTGTGCACAGAATGATGGGTTATGGACAGACGTATGTGTAATATATGGGGACTGGTGGGAATCGGCGCTCTGCTGCATTTCCTGGTTGACGGTCTGTGTCTGTGCAGCCTGTACCTCCTGATGAATGCTTCTTTCGAGATGCTCCATTTCTTCGGCTTCTTTGTTATCTACAATGTGCTGGCATTCCTGACGCAACCTCTGACGGGTTGGTGGGCTGATCGTATGGAGCAACGTCATTGGCTGTTGCTTCTCTCCGTGGCATTCCTGACTCTGGGTGTGTTGACTGTCTCTTTACAGAATGCTCCTTTGTCGGCATACTACCCCGTTATAGCCGTCGTAGCTTCAATATTCCTTGGCATGGGTAACTCGCTTTTCCATGTGTGGGGAGGCAAGCAGGTGGCCGTCAGGACGAACAATGACATCAGGGCTTTGGGCGTGTTTGTTTCCACAGGTGCCTTCGGGCTGGCGGTATCGATGGTGTTTTTCTCATGGACTGTCCTCTTCACATTCCTCTTGCTCATCTGTCTCTTCTCCCTTCTCTATCTGAGATTGGAAACGAAAGGTGAACTCATAAAGGAGTCTGCCTCCCGATTTGATCATCCCTCATCTTTCATCCCTCATCCTTCATCTCTCATCCTTCTCCTGCTCATCATGGCATTCGTGATGTTGCGTTCGTTTATGGGTAGTTCCTTTTCCTCAGGACTGGGAAAGACAGGGACGCTTATTCTGCTAGTGGGCTTCTGCGGAATGCTTGGTAAGATGGCAGGAGGATGGGTAGCCCGATGGATGGGAAACATCAGTACTTTCGTGGTGGCGTTGTTGGTGGCTGTGGGATGCTGGCTACTAGGCGGTACAAGGCAGGCCATTCCGCTTGTGGGACTTCTTGCTATCAACTGTACGATGCCTGTTGATTCCCGGTTACTTACTTTCAATGCTTTCTGTGTGACGATGGAAATGATGGTGATATTGATAATGCCGCTAGTCCTGACGATACTTATAGAGTTGGGCGTGCTGCTCCTTATGGGAGAGCGGCAGAAGCGGATACTATGGCTTTCAGTGGTGGTCAATGTGCTCACCAATGTGCCGCTGAACCTCTCCTTGTTTTATTTAGAAGCCGACGACATGACCGTTATCGTGGGCGAGCTCGTTGTCGTGATAGTTGAGGCGCTGTGGTATTATGCTGCCCTGAGGAAATGGAAGAAAGCCATGGTCTATAGTGTGCTCTGTAATGCCATCAGCTTCCTTTCGGGACTGCTGCTCTTACTACTGTTATTGACGTTCCTCCATTCATACTAGCGACTTATAAACTCATAAACTTACAAACTCATAAACTTACAAACTCATAAACTCCAAAATTATGAACATTACTTTTTTAGACATCGCGTATCCTGGTCGTCCTCGTCATCCGAGGTTCCCGCGAAGAGTGATTGACTCTGTAGAGCAGGTGAAGAAAGAAGTGACCGACACCGCCGTACAGGTAAAAGATGCCGCGAAAGACTCGGTAGCACAGTTGCAGGACTTCGTTACGGGAGGAAACTCCGGTTCCGACGACAACACTATGCTGCTTTGGGCCATCATCGTGGTGTTTGCAGCTTTGTTGCTCTGCCTCTGGTTTGCATACAGCTATCGGCAAAGACTGAATGTTTCTCACAGATAAGAGCTGAATGACCATGAATCAGGCAAGTACCATCAGCCATCGGCTCAGTGACATGCGGGAGGTGATGCGGCGAGAGCATCTCGGAGCGTTCATCTTCCCAAGTACCGACCCCCATAACGGTGAATACGTTCCCGATCACTGGAAGGGACGAGAGTGGATTAGCGGATTTGACGGATCGGCAGGAACGGCAGTAGTGACGATGGACAGTGCCGCCCTTTGGACTGACTCACGTTATTTCATTGCGGCTGAAGAGCAATTGGCGGGAACTGAATTCCAACTGATGAAACTAAAGGTTGAGGGTACGCCGACTATTGCCCAATGGTTAGGCCAACAGTTGGAAACCACAACCAACAATACACAGCGGCCGGAGAGTACCGAGGTAGGTATTGACGGTTCTGTGTGTAGTGCATCGATGGTGGAACAGCTCATTACTGATCTCCGTCGGGAAGGTGGTCTTACGCTCCGTACCAATCTGGATCCGTTAAAGCTGATATGGCACGACCGTCCGCCAATTCCTGAGAATCCTATTGAGATTCACCCCCTGGAAATGACGGGGAAGAGTTGCCGGGAGAAACTGACGGAAATCCGTTCGGAACTGCGGAAGAAACATGCCGACGGTATGCTGGTGGCGGCCCTTGACGATATTGCCTGGACGCTGAACCTTCGTGGAAGTGACGTGCATTGCAATCCTGTCTTTGTCAGTTATCTGCTCATCGATACGAAGAAAGCCACGCTATTTGTAAACCGGAAAAAACTCACTCCCGCCGTGGTCAGTTATCTGCAACAGGAAGGTGTCGGAGTGGACGATTACGAAAGGGTAGGACAGGGGCTGAAAGACTATTTCGAATACAACATCCTGGTGGATGCTGACGAAGTGAACTATTCACTTTATAGAAAGGTGGAACGCCCCATCGTGAAAGAGGCGTCGCCCATCCCTTTCTTAAAAGCGGTGAAGACCGACGCTGAGATCGAAGGTTTTCACCGCGCCATGATTCGCGACGGCATAGCGATGGTGAAGTTCCTCCGTTGGTTAAAGCCAGCCGTGGAGGCTGGGGAAGAGACAGAAATGTCTGTAGACCGTAAACTGACGTCGCTAAGAGCCGAACAAGAACTCTACCGTGATGTGTCTTTCGATACCATTGCCGGTTATCAGGAGCATGGGGCCATCGTACATTATGAGGCTACGCCGGAAACAGATGTGAAGTTGCGTCCTGAAGGCTTTCTTTTGCTCGACAGTGGCGCTCAATATCAGGACGGCACCACCGACATTACGCGCACCATAGCGCTCGGACCTTTGACAGATGAGCAGCGGCGTGTCTATACACTGGTGCTGAAAGCTCACCTGCAACTGCAGAATCTGATTTTCCCCGATGGGGCTTCAGGTACTCAGCTTGATGCCGTGGCTCGCAGGGAAGTATGGCGTGAAGGGCTGAACTATCTGCATGGCACCGGTCATGGTGTGGGCTCCTATCTGAATGTTCATGAAGGTCCCCACCAAATCAGGATGGAATGGAAGCCTGCTCCGTTGAAGGCCGGCATGACGGTTACGGATGAGCCGGGCATCTATCTGGAGGGGCGTTTTGGAGTCCGCATAGAGAATCTGTTACTTGTGGTGAAACATGCCGAGACCGAGTTTGGGCAGTTCCTCACCTTTGAACCGCTCACCCTTTGTCCGATTGACAAAACGCCTGTTATTGTGGAATTGTTGACGGAAGAAGAGCGACGATGGCTCGATGACTATCATCGGATGGTTTACGAGAAGTTGTCTCCCTATTTGGATGATGAAGAACGGGATTGGCTGGAAATCCAGACATCATGCATTTAAATGAATGTCAAAAGATTGAATTTTGACTTAATTTCAAAAAAATTGTGATAAAAACTTGGTGGTTTGGAAAATAAGCAGTAATTTTGCACCCGCAAATAAAATCTGCAACTGAAATAACAAGAAGTTTAACACATAAAATTGAAATCAAAAGCATGATTATTGTACCAGTTAAAGATGGTGAGAACATCGAAAGAGCACTGAAGAAGTTTAAGAGAAAGTTTGAGAAGACCGGTGTCGTGAAGGAACTTCGCCGCCGTCAGCAATTTGACAAACCTTCTGTTCTGAAGCGCTTGAAGATGGAGCATGCCATCTACGTTCAGAAACTTCGTCAGACAGAGGAATAAGCTACAGTAACATCCTTGTTGCTGAAATGAGATATAGGGGCCTGCCATGTGCAAGCTCCTTTTGTTGTTTGTGAATAATCGAAAAAAAACATCCTAAAATTTGGCAGTTACGAATTATTTATGTAAATTCGCTGCAGAAACAGAAACCAATGCTTATGTGGACTGAGGAATTCCTTGACTATCTCCGGCTGGAGCGCAACTATTCAGCGCTGACGGTACTCAAATATGAGACTTGTCTGAGGCAGTTTGAGGAGTTCTTTACGAATATGGGTACTGGTCTGGAGTGGGATACGGTGGATTCCGATGTCATCCGGGACTGGATGGAGCAGATGATGGACAAGGGCGAGAAGGCCACCACGGTGAACGGGAAACTGAGTGCTGTGAGATCCTTTTATCGTTATGCGTTGAGGAGAAACCTGATAGAACGTGACCCTGCCCACAGTGTGACGGGTCCTAAAAAGGAAAAGCAATTGCCTAAATTCATCCGCGAGAAGGATATGGACCGTCTGCTCAGTGATGATATGTGGACGGATAGCTATAAGGACATTTGTGCGCGTACCTTATTAATAACTTTCTATGAAAGTGGAATGCGTGTTGCGGAACTGGTCTCGCTTGAGGATGAAATGGTGGATTTCGTGAACCGCCAGCTGAAGGTCACTGGAAAGCGCAACAAACAGCGTATCATACCCTTCGGTGAGGAAATGGAACAGGCCTTGCGTGATTATATCACCATCAGGGATGAGCAGGTGGCGCGTCAGGAAAGAGGCTTCTTTTTGACGGACAAAGGTCGCAGGATGAGCATTCCTCAGGTGAGAAGGGTAGTGGAGATGCAGCTGGGGCGTGTGACAACCCAGAAAAAACGCTCACCTCATGTCTTGCGTCATAGCTTTGCAACGGCCATGCTTAATCATGAAGCCGGCCTGGAGAGTGTCAGGAAACTGTTGGGGCATGAAAGTCTGGCCACCACTGAAATCTATACCCACACAACGTTTGAACAATTAAAGAAAGTGTATAATAAAGCCCATCCGCGCAGTTGAAACACAACCGAGCGCCGGGCGTAACCTTATTAAAATTGGAGGTAACTATGGAAATTAAGATTCAGTCGATTCATTTCGACGCTACCGATCAGTTGAAGGCGTTCATCGAAAAGAAGGTCGCCAAGTTAGAAAAGTCATTAGAGGAGATTCAGAAAGCAGAAGTGCAGCTTAAAGTAGTGAAGCCGGCTACCGCTCTTAATAAAGAGGCCAGTATTTCCTTGGCCGTTCCAGGACAGTCGTTCTATGTGGAGAAGACTTGTGACACTTTTGAGGAAAGTATTGACCAGTGCGTGGATTCACTGAAGGTTCAGGTGATGAAATTCAAGGAAAAACGCAGTAACAGATAAAAAAAACTCCGAAAAATTTTGGAGATTAAAAAAAACGTTGTAACTTTGCAGCCGTTTTAGAGAACGTCCTGAATCAAGCGCCTCAGCGGCTGCAAAGATTTGCCTCTTTAGCTCAGTTGGCCAGAGCACGTGATTTGTAATCTCGGGGTCGTTGGTTCGAATCCGACAAGAGGCTCTCCAACGAACGGGAAGGAACGTTTGAAAAACACGGGTGGATACCAGAGTGGCCAAATGGGGCAGACTGTAAATCTGCTGGTTTTTACCTTCGGTGGTTCGAATCCATCTCCACCCACTTCAGTAGAAGTTTAGTTGCGGACTGTTCGCGTTGGTCGGACTAACAAACTTGCGGAAATAGCTCAGTTGATAGAGCACTAGCCTTCCAAGCTGGGGGTCGCGGGTTTGAGCCCCGTTTTCCGCTCTAATAAACAACGCTGCTGTTATAGCTCAGTGGTAGAGCACTTCCTTGGTAAGGAAGAGGTCCTGAGTTCAAATCTCAGTAACAGCTCTTCTGCTGAATATAATTGTATATTGTGTGAAGCAGAAATAACACGATTATTAATTTATTTAAATAAACAATTCAAGCTATGGCTAAAGAGCAATTTGTGCGCACCAAACCGCACGTAAACATTGGTACTATCGGTCACGTTGACCATGGTAAGACTACTCTGACCGCTGCCATCACCACCGTACTGGCTAAGCAGGGTCTTTCTGAGGTGAAGTCTTTCGACCAGATTGACAACGCTCCTGAGGAGAAGGAGCGCGGTATCACTATTAACACCGCTCACGTTGAGTACGAGACCGCTAAGCGTCACTACGCTCACGTTGACTGCCCAGGACACGCCGACTATGTGAAGAACATGGTAACTGGTGCTGCTCAGATGGACGGTGCTATTCTCGTTGTTGCTGCTACTGACGGTCCTATGCCTCAGACCCGTGAGCACGTCCTGCTCGCTCGTCAGGTGAACGTTCCCCGTCTGGTGGTGTTCCTGAACAAGTGTGATATGGTTGAGGACGAGGAGATGCTGGAGCTCGTTGAGATGGAGGTTCAGGAGATTCTCGCTCAGTATGAGTTCGAGGATGATACTCCTATCATCCGCGGTTCTGCCCTTGGTGCACTGAATGGTGTTGAGAAGTGGGAGCAGAAGGTTATGGAGCTGATGAACACTTGTGATGAGTGGATCCAGGAGCCTCCTCGCGCTACCGACAAACCTTTCTTGATGCCTGTTGAGGACGTATTCTCTATCACTGGTCGTGGTACTGTTGCTACTGGTCGTATCGAGACTGGTGTTATCCACGTAGGTGACGAGGTTGAGCTGCTCGGTCTCGGTGAGGATAAGAAGTCAGTTGTTACTGGCGTTGAGATGTTCCGTAAGATTCTTGACGAGGGTCAGGCTGGTGATAACGTTGGTCTGCTGCTCCGTGGTATCGATAAGAACGAGATCAAGCGTGGTATGGTACTCTGCCATCCCGGACAGATCAAGCCCTTCAAGCGCTTCAAGGCTTCTATCTATGTGCTGAAGAAGGAAGAGGGTGGCCGTCACACTCCGTTCGGCAACAAGTATCGTCCTCAGTTCTATCTCCGCACCATGGACTGCACCGGTGAAATCACTCTTCCTGAGGGAGTTGAAATGGTAATGCCTGGTGATAACGTTGAGATTCAGGTTGAACTGATCTACGCCGTTGCTCTGAACCCAGGTCTGCGTTTCGCTATCCGTGAAGGTGGCCGCACCGTTGGTTCTGGTCAGATCACAGAGGTTTACGAGGACTAATCCTCCAGACTTCTCTAGACATTCTAGAACATCTAGTAATACTAGATAAAATGAGCCCCCGTTCTTTGGGCGGGGGCTTCTATACGGGAATAGCTCAGTTGGTAGAGCATCGGTCTCCAAAACCGAGGGTCGTGGGTTCGAGTCCTCCTTCCCGTGCTAATTCAGAAGATAATATGTTCAAAAAGTTTGTAAATTATTGCAAGGCTTGTTATAACGAACTTGCGCATAAGACTACTTGGCCCACACGTGCCGAACTTACTCACAGTGCAATGGTTGTATTATCTGCTTCCCTTATCATTGCTCTTGTGGTGTTCATTATGGATTTCGTGTTCCAGAACGTTATGCAATTAGTTTATCCAAGCTGATCGTTAGGAAGAAATGACTGAAACAGGTAAAAAATGGTATGTGTTGCGTGCGGTTAGCGGCAAGGAAGCCAAGGTGAAAGAATACATCGAGGCTGAGATTAAGCATAACCCACTCCTCCAGCAATATGTTTCTCAGGTGCTGATACCGATGGAGAAGCATGCTTCCTTGCGTAATGGCAAGCGTGTGGTTAAGGAGAAAATTTCTCTCCCCGGCTATGTTCTTGTTGAGGCGCAGCTGGTTGGTGATGTGGCACACACATTGCGCTTTATGCCAAATGTTTTGGGATTTCTTGGCGGTTTGGATAATCCGACGCCCGTGCGTCAGGCTGACGTAAACCGTTTGCTGGGTACTGTTGAGGAAACCGAGTTGGTTGAGGATGTGAACATCCCATACATGGTGGACGAGACAGTGAAGGTAACGGATGGTCCTTTCAGCGGTTTCAGTGGTGTCATCGAAGAGGTGAATGCCGAGAAACACAAGTTGAAGGTGATGGTCAAGATTTTCGGAAGAAAGACTCCTTTGGAGTTAGGTTTTATGCAAGTTGCAAAAGAGTGACCACATTGTTACGGATGTGAGTTCGTTCTTTTATATTTTCAAATATTTAATTATTAACAGAAGAAATGGCTAAAGAAGTTGCTGGATTAATCAAATTGCAGATTAAAGGTGGCGCTGCGAATCCTTCACCTCCCGTAGGTCCTGCTTTGGGTTCTAAGGGTATTAATATTATGGGATTCTGCAAAGAGTTCAACGCCAGAACCCAGGATAAGGCTGGTAAGGTATTACCCGTCGTTATCACTTACTACACTGACAAGTCATATAGCTTCGAGATCAAGACTTCTCCTGCTGCTGTGCAGTTGCTGGAGGCAGCCAAGGCAAAGGGCGGTAGTTCTGAGCCTAACCGTAAGAAAGTAGCCAGCGTGACCTGGGATCAGGTTCGTGCTATTGCTGAGGATAAGATGGCTGACCTGAACTGCTTCACCGTAGAGAGTGCCATGAAACTCGTTGCCGGTACGGCTCGTAGTATGGGTATCACTGTAAAAGGGGACTTCCCTGGAAAATAATTTATAACTTCAATTTTTAAGAAAAATGAAACTGACAAAGAATCAGAAGGCAGTTGCTGAGAAGATTGAAGCAGGGAAAGCATACTCTTTAACGGAGGCTGCTCAGTTGGTGAAGGAGATTACTACCACCAAGTTTGAGGCATCCGTTGATATCGATGTACGCTTGGGCGTTGACCCACGTAAGGCTAACCAGATGGTTCGTGGCGTTGTATCGCTTCCGAACGGAACTGGTAAGGTTACACGTGTGTTGGCTCTCTGCACTCCTGATCAGGAAGCTGCTGCTACAGAAGCAGGTGCTGACTATGTAGGTCTCGACGAATATATCGACAAGATCAAGAGCGGTTGGACAGATGTTGATGTGATTATCACAATGCCTTCTTGTATGGGTAAACTTGGTCCTTTGGGCCGTATTCTCGGTCCTCGTGGCCTGATGCCTAACCCCAAGAGTGGCACTGTAACTATGGATGTTGCTAAGGCAGTTAAGGAAGTAAAGCAGGGTAAGATTGACTTTAAGGTTGACAAGGCTGGTATTATCCACACCTCAATCGGTAAGGTGACTATGACTTCAGAGCAGATCTACGGAAATGCTAAGGAATTCATCAATACCGTTATCAAGTTGAAGCCTGCTGCTGCTAAGGGTACATATATCAAGAGTATCTATCTTTCTAGCACTATGAGTAAGGGTATCAAAGTTGATCCTAAGACAGTTGAGTAACTCTAAAATTCACAGAAAGCAATGAAAAAGGAAGTAAAAGATACTATTATTGTTGACTTGGGCGAGAAACTGAAGGAGTTTCCTCATTTCTATCTGGTAGATGTTACCGGATTGGATGCGAAGCAGACCAGTGATTTGCGCCGTAAGTGCTTCAAGAACGAAATCAAGATGGTCGTTGTGAAGAACAAACTTCTCCACAAGGCTTTCGAGGCTTCGGAGATTGATTTTGAACCTCTCTACAGCACACTGAAGGGTAGCACCGCTGTTATGTTTACACAGACAGCAAATGTTCCCGCCAAGATGCTGAAGGAATACAAGAAGGCTGGTATCCCCGCACTCAAGGCTGCTTATGCCGAGGAAGGTATCTATGTAGGTGCCGACAAGCTGGAGGAACTCTCTTCTATCAAGAGCAAGAACGAAGTTATCGCAGACATCGTGGCATTGCTGCAGTCGCCTGCCAAGAACGTTATCTCTGCTCTGCAGTCAGGTGGCCAGACTATCCATGGCGTGCTGAAGACCTTAGGCGAGCGTCCTGAGTAAAAAAACGCTCAAAATAATTACATTTAACATTAAAAACAATTAAATTTTTAAATAAAATGGCAGATATTAAAGCTATTGCTGAGGAGTTGGTTAACCTCACAGTGAAAGAAGTAAACGAGTTGGCAACAGTCCTGAAGGACGAGTACGGAATTGAGCCTGCTGCTGCAGCCGTTGCAGTAGCTGCAGGTCCTGCTGCTGGTGGTGCAGCCGAGGCCGCTGAGGAAAAGACATCTTTTGATGTTGTTCTCGCTGAAGTCGGTGCTGCTAAACTGCAGGTTGTAAAGGCTGTTAAGGAGGCTTGTGGTCTCGGCCTGAAGGAAGCTAAGGATCTCGTTGACGGTGCTCCTTCAACTCTGAAGGAAGGTCTCTCTAAGGACGAGGCTGAGAACCTGAAGAAGGCTATTGAAGAGGCCGGTGCTAAGGTTGAGCTGAAGTAATTCGAGCTTACTTTTCAGAAAATATGGGTTAAGATCTCCTAGGTAGGGGGGTCTTAACCTTTTCTTGTCTAAATGACAGAAATTCCGGAAAATCCGGAATCTCCGGTAACGCCGGATTTTTTTCAAAACCAAACATTATTTATAATAGATGGCTTCAAAAATTGTTGATAACAGAGTAAACTTTGCCAGCGTGAAGAATCCGATGCCCTATCCGGATTTCCTCGATGTGCAGTTAAAGTCGTTCCGCGACTTCTTGCAGTTGGACACTCCGCCTGAGGAACGCAAGAATGACGGCTTGTATAAGGTGTTCTCAGAGAACTTCCCTATCACCGACACACGTAATAATTTCGTTCTTGAGTTCTTGGATTACTTTATCGACCCGCCCCGCTACACGATTGACGAGTGTCTGGAGCGTGGCCTGACTTATAGCGTACCCCTGAAGGCCAAGATGAAACTCTACTGCACAGACCCTGAACACGAGGAGTTCCCCACTTCTATTCAGGATGTGTTCCTGGGCACCATTCCCTATATGACTGATAACGGTACATTTATTATTAATGGTGCCGAGCGTGTGGTCGTTTCCCAGCTGCACCGTTCACCCGGTGTGTTCTTCGGTCAGGGCGTGCATGCCAATGGTACCGTGCTTTACAGTGCCCGTATCATTCCTTTCAAGGGTTCTTGGATTGAGTTT
The DNA here is from genome assembly GCA_900316985.1 of uncultured Prevotellaceae bacterium. Classification (GTDB taxonomy): domain Bacteria; phylum Bacteroidota; class Bacteroidia; order Bacteroidales; family Bacteroidaceae; genus Prevotella. Next base: position 17,712 of record ONFE01000036.1, on the reverse strand, counting down.
GCTACCGACATCAACAATGTGATGTATGCTTACATCGACCGAAAGAAGAAGTTGCCCGTTACCACACTGTTGCGTGCCATCGGCTTCGAGGCTGATAAGGACATCCTTCAGATTTTTGACCTTGCAGAGGAAGTGAAGGTGAACAAGAAGAACATGAAGGAGATGATTGGCCGCAATCTGGCAGCCCGTGTGCTGAAGAGCTGGAACGAGGACTTTGTCGATGAAGATACCGGTGAGGTGGTTTCCATTGAGCGAAATGAGGTGATCATGGAGCGTGAGACGGAAATTACCAAAGACAATGTTGACGAGATTCTTGAGAGTGGTGCTTCTACCATCCTTGTGCATAAGGATGCAGAGGCTGCTTCCAAGTATGCCATCATCTTCAACACTTTGGCCAAGGACCCCTCCAACTCAGAGAAAGAAGCTGTGCTCTACATCTATCGTCAGTTGCGTAATGCTGATCCTGCCGATGATGCCAGTGCACGTGAAGTCATCCAGAACTTGTTCTTCTCTGACAAGCGTTATGACCTTGGTGATGTGGGCCGTTACCGTATCAACAAGAAACTCGGTCTTGAAACGGATATGGATGTCCGTATTCTGACCAAGGAAGACATTATTTCGATTATTAAATATCTGATTGACCTGGTGAACAGTAACGCTACTGTTGACGATATCGACCACCTGTCGAACCGCCGTGTGCGTACCGTTGGTGAACAGTTGAGCAATCAGTTCTCTATTGGTCTGGCCCGTATGAGCCGCACGATTCGTGAGCGTATGAATGTTCGCGACAGTGAGACTTTCTATGCAACCGACCTGATCAATGCAAAGACCATTTCAAGCGTCATCAACTCATTCTTCGGTACAAACCCGTTGAGCCAGTTCATGGATCAGACCAACCCGCTGGCAGAGGTTACGCATAAGCGTCGTCTCTCTGCTCTGGGTCCTGGAGGTCTGTCTCGTGAGCGCGCTGGCTTTGAGGTTCGTGACGTACACTATACCCACTATGGACGTCTGTGCCCGATTGAAAGTCCTGAAGGACCTAATATCGGTCTGATTTCATCTCTTTGTGTCTATGCAAAGATCAATGAACTGGGATTCATTGAGACACCTTACCGTAAGGTCGAGAACGGTGTCGTTGACCTGAAGAACGAGGATGTGGTCTATCTCACCGCTGAGGAAGAGCAGGATCATATCATCGGTCAGGGTAATGCGCCGTTGAATGATGACGGCACCTTCATCCGCAAGGTCGTAAAATGCCGTCAGGATGCTGACTTCCCCGTGGTGCCTCCCTCTGATGTTGATCTTATGGACGTGGCTCCCCAGCAGATTGCCTCTATTGCAGCAGGTCTGATTCCTTTCTTGGAGCACGATGATGCTCACCGTGCACTGATGGGATCAAACATGATGCGTCAGGCTGTTCCTCTGCTTCACAATGAGGCACCTATCGTAGGTACCGGTATTGAAAAGCAGGTTTGTGAGGATTCACGCACCATGATTACCGCAGAAGGTGAAGGTGTGATTGAATATGTAGATGCTACGACCATCCGTATCCTCTATGACCGCACGGAGGATGAGGAGTTCGTAAGCTTCGAGCCTGCTCTGAAGGAATATCGTATTCCTAAGTTCCGCCGCACCAACCAGAACATGGTCGTTGACCTTCGTCCTATCTGTGAGAAGGGTCAGCGCGTGAAGGCCGGCGATATCCTTACTGAAGGTTATGCTACCGAGAATGGTGAATTGGCTCTGGGCCGTAACCTCCTTGTGGCCTATATGCCTTGGAAAGGATACAACTATGAGGATGCAATCGTGCTTAACGAGCGCGTTGTCCGTGAAGATATCCTGACTTCTGTTCACGTTGATGAGTATTCACTCGACGTTCGTGAGACCAAGCGTGGTATGGAAGAGTTCACTGCTGATATTCCTAATGTCAGTGAGGAGGCTACCAAGGACCTTGACGACAACGGTATTATTCGCGTAGGTGCTACGGTGGTTCCCGGCGATATCCTCATCGGTAAGATTTCTCCTAAGGGTGAGAGTGATCCTTCTCCTGAAGAGAAACTGCTTCGTGCCATCTTCGGTGACAAGGCCGGCGATGTGAAAGACTCTTCTCTGAAGGCTAATCCCTCACTGACAGGTGTCGTGATCGATAAGAAACTCTTCTCTCGTGCCGTGAAGACCCGTGAGTCGAAGAAACAGGATAAGATTATCCTCGGCAAGATTGATGAGGAATATGAAGCAAAGGTGAACGATTTGAAGGATATCCTCGTTGACAAACTGATGACCCTGACCAAGGGCAAGGTCTCTGAGGGTGTTAAAGACTATACTGGTGCTGAGATCATCGCCAAAGGTGCCAAGTTCACGATTGCCGCCCTGAAGAATCTTGAATACGATGGCATCCAGTCGAATGGCTGGACCAAGGATGAGCATACGAATGAACTTATTCAGAAGCTTATTATCAACTTCATTAAGAAGTACAAGTTGCTTGATGCTGAGAATAAGCGTCGTAAGTTTGCTATCACTATTGGTGACGAACTGCCTTCTGGTATTCTGCAGATGGCAAAGGTCTATGTTGCCAAGAAACGTAAGATCGGTGTGGGTGACAAACTCGCCGGCCGTCATGGTAACAAGGGTATCGTTTCGAAGGTGGTACGTCAGGAAGATATGCCGTTCCTGGAGGATGGACGTCCCGTTGACTTGGTACTGAACCCGCTGGGCGTACCTTCACGAATGAACCTCGGCCAGATTTTCGAGGCCATTCTCGGTGCTGCAGGTAAGCGTCTCGGTGTGAAATTTGCTACTCCTATCTTCGATGGAGCCCATCTTGAAGATCTGCAGGAATGGACTGACAAGGCAGGTCTGCCACGTCTTTGCTCTACTCACCTCTATGACGGTGAGACCGGAGAGAAGTTTGACCAGCCCGCTACGGTAGGTATCACCTACTTCTTGAAACTCGGCCACATGGTTGAGGATAAGATGCACGCTCGTTCTATTGGTCCGTACTCTCTCATCACGCAACAGCCTCTTGGCGGTAAGGCCCAGTTCGGTGGCCAGCGTTTTGGAGAGATGGAGGTTTGGGCACTCGAGGCCTTTGGTGCTTCGCATGTGCTCCAGGAAATCCTTACCATCAAGTCGGACGATGTGGTAGGCCGTTCCAAGGCTTATGAAGCCATTGTGAAGGGTGAGCCAATGCCTACTCCTGGCATTCCGGAGTCACTCAATGTGCTTCTCCACGAACTCCGTGGTCTCGGACTTAGCGTAACCCTCGACTAAAATTCAATCAGGAATTAAGAAATATAGAATTAAGAATTGAAATATGGCATTCAAGAAAGATTCAAAGATAAAGAATAATTTCACGAAGATTACCATCGGTCTTGCTTCACCGGAGGAAATCCTCGAGAGCAGTTTCGGCGAGGTTACCAAGCCAGAGACCATCAACTACCGCACTTACAAGCCCGAGCGTGATGGACTCTTCTGCGAGCGTATCTTCGGTCCTACCAAGGATTATGAGTGTGCTTGCGGAAAGTATAAGCGCATCCGTTACAAGGGTATTGTCTGCGACCGCTGCGGTGTGGAGGTTACGGAGAAAAAGGTGCGTCGCGAGCGTACGGGTCATATTGAACTCGTAGTGCCCGTTGCCCACATCTGGTACTTCCGTTCGCTCCCCAATAAGATTGGCTATCTGCTTGGCATTCCAACCAAGAAACTTGACGCCGTCATCTATTATGAGAAGTATATCGTGACCAATCCTGGTATTGTGGCTGGCCGTAAGAATGCTGACGGTGATGAACTGAATGGTTCACATAAGTATGACCTTCTTTCCGAGGATGAGTATATCGACATCATGGATTCTCTGCCTCAGGATAATGAGTACCTCGAAGACAGTGACCCCAATAAGTTCGTTGCCAAGATGGGTGCTGAGGCCATCTATGACCTGCTCGTAGGCCTTGACCTGGATTCCATCTCTTATGAACTTCGTGACCGTGCCAATACCGACGGTTCACAGCAGCGTAAGACAGAGGCTTTGAAGCGTCTGCAGGTTGTGGAGGCTTTCCGTGCCAGCAAGGAGATCAACAAGCCGGAGTGGATGATTCTCAAGATTATCCCTGTCACTCCTCCTGAGCTTCGTCCTCTGGTACCCCTGGATGGTGGCCGTTTTGCTACCTCTGACCTCAACGACCTCTATCGTCGTGTGATTATCCGTAATAATCGTCTGAAGAGACTGGTTGAGATCAAGGCTCCTGAAGTGATTCTCCGCAATGAGAAGCGTATGCTGCAGGAAGCCGTTGACTCCCTCTTTGACAACAGCCGTAAGTCTTCTGCCGTGAAGAGCGACTCTAACCGTCCGTTGAAGTCACTTTCTGACTCTCTGAAAGGTAAGCAGGGCCGTTTCCGTCAGAACCTTCTCGGTAAGCGTGTTGACTACTCTGCCCGTTCGGTTATCGTCGTAGGTCCTGAGCTGAAGATGGGTGAGTGCGGCCTGCCCAAACTGATGGCAGCCGAACTCTATAAGCCGTTTATCATTCGCAAGCTCATTGAACGCGGCATTGTGAAGACCGTGAAGAGTGCAAAGAAGATCGTGGATCGCCGTGAGCCGGTTATCTGGGATATTCTGGAGAATGTGATGAAGGGTCATCCGGTGCTTTTGAACCGTGCACCAACACTTCACCGTCTCGGTATCCAGGCATTCCAGCCCAAACTCATTGAAGGAAAGGCTATCCAACTTCATCCGCTGGCTTGTACTGCATTTAACGCTGACTTCGACGGTGACCAGATGGCTGTTCACCTTCCCCTGTCAAATGAGGCCATTCTGGAAGCACAGATTCTGATGCTCCAGAGCCATAATATCCTGAATCCGGCAAATGGTGCTCCTATCACCGTGCCTTCTCAAGATATGGTACTTGGTCTTTACTATATTACCAAGATTCGTCCGGGTGCCAAGGGTGAGGGACTCACTTTCTATGGCCCTGAGGAAGCTGTCATTGCCCACAATGAGGGTAAGTGTGACCTCCATGCTCTGGTGAAGGTAGTAGTTGACGATGTGGATGAGAATGGTCATAAGATCAAGCATATGGTGGAAACCTCTGTGGGTCGTGTGATTGTCAACGATATCGTGCCCAATGCCGTAGGTTTTGTCAATAAGATCATTTCTAAGAAGTCACTCCGTGATATCATTGCCGATGTTATTAATAAAGTGGGTTTTGCTGAGGCCTGTGAGTTCCTTGATGGTATCAAGAACCTCGGTTATCGCATGGCTTATCTGGCAGGTCTTTCCTTCAACCTCGATGATATCATCATTCCTGACGAGAAGGCTGAACTCGTGGAGAAGGGAAATGCTGAAGTTCAGCAGATTACCGACAACTATAACATGGGTTTCATCACCGACAACGAACGCTACAATCAGGTTATCGACTCTTGGACGCATGTTAACAACCGTCTGCGCGACGTGCTCATGAAGAAAATGACCGAGGCAGACCAAGGCTTCAATGCCGTCTATATGATGCTCGACTCTGGTGCCCGTGGTTCTAAAGACCAGATTGCACAGTTGGCTGGTATGCGTGGCCTGATGGCTAAGCCGCAGAAGGCTGGTGCAGAAGGACGTGGTACGATTGAGAACCCCATTCTTTCGAACTTCAAGGAGGGTATGTCAGTGTTGGAGTACTTTATCTCTACCCACGGTGCCCGTAAGGGTCTGGCTGATACCGCTATGAAAACTGCTGACGCTGGTTATCTGACCCGTCGTCTGGTGGATGTCAGCCATGATGTGATTATCAACGAGGAAGACTGCGGAACACTCCGCGGACTTGTTTGCACGGCGCTGAAGAATGGCGATGAGACGATTGCCAGTCTCTCTGAACGTATCTTAGGTCGTGTTTCAGTTCATGACATCCTGGATCCCCACACAGGTGATTTGATTATTCCTGCCGGTGAGGAAATCACGGAATCTGTAGCACAGCGTATCGAAGAATCTGGAATCGAGAGTGTGGAAATCCGCTCGGTGCTCACCTGTGAGTCGAAGAAAGGCGTTTGCATGAAGTGTTACGGTCGTAACCTTGCTACCCAGCGTATGGTGCAGAAGGGTGAGGCAGTCGGTGTGATTGCCGCTCAGGCTATCGGTGAACCGGGTACTCAGCTGACACTTCGTACGTTCCACGCCGGTGGTGTGGCTGGTAACGCAGCCGCCAATGCCAGCATTGTAGCTAAGAATGATGCCAAACTGGAGTTTGATGAACTTCGCACCGTTCCTTTCACTGAGGATGGTGATACCGAGCAGCGCGAATGTCAGATGGTGGTGAGCCGTCTGTCGGAAGTCCGCTTTGTAGATCCCAATACGAATATCGTTCTTTCCACGGTGAATGTTCCTTATGGTTCGAGCCTGTATTTCAAGACAGGTGACGTGGTGAAGAAGGGCGATCTGGTTGCCCGTTGGGACCCGTTCAATGCCGTTATTGTTACTGAATATGCCGGTACACTGAAGTTCCGCGATGTGGTGGAAGGTTCTACCTATAAGGCAGAGACCGACGAAACCACCGGTTTGACGGAAAAGATTATTACCGAAACCCGCGACCGTTCACTCGTTCCTACCTGTGATATCCTTGATAAGGATGGTGAGGTTATCGGTACCTATATCTTCCCGGTAGGTGGTCACGTGGTTGTAGAGGACGGGCAAGTCGTTAAGACTGGTACCACCCTCGTCAAGATTCCGCGTTCTGTGGCCAAAGGTGGTGACATCACCGGTGGTCTGCCTCGAGTGACTGAGTTGTTCGAGGCCCGTAACCCCAGTAACCCTGCTGTCGTTTCTGAAATTGACGGTGAGGTGACAATGGGTAAGGTGAAGCGTGGTAACCGTGAGATTATCGTTACTTCCAAGACTGGTGAGCAGCGCAAGTATCTGGTATCTCTGTCCAAGCAGATTCTGGTACAGGAACACGATGCCGTACGTGCCGGCACACCACTCTCCGATGGTGTGATCACACCTAACGACATCCTTGCCATCAAGGGTCCGACGGCTGTTCAGGAGTATATCGTGAATGAGGTGCAGGATGTGTATCGTCTGCAGGGTGTGAAGATTAACGATAAGCACTTCGAGATTATCGTCCGCCAGATGATGCGTAAGGTGCAGATCAATGATCCCGGTGATACTTCGTTCCTGGAGGATGAAGTCGTTGACAAGCTGGACTTCTCCGAGGAGAACGATCGTATCTGGGGTAAGAAGGTGGTCACCGATGCCGGTGATTCTGAGAATCTGCAGAAGGGTCAGATCATCACGGCCCGCAAACTGCGCGATGAGAACTCTATGCTGAAGCGTCGTGATATGAAGACCGTTCAGGTGCGTGATGCCGTTCCTGCAACATCTACTCAGATTCTGCAGGGTATCACCCGTGCTGCTCTTCAGACCAAGAGCTTCATGTCAGCTGCATCCTTCCAGGAGACGACGAAGGTGCTCAACGATGCCGCCATCCGTGGCAAGGTTGACTATCTGGAGGGTATGAAGGAGAACGTGATCTGCGGTCACCTCATCCCGGCTGGTACTGGTCAGCGTGAGTTTGATAAGATTGTGGTCGGCAGCCGCGAGGAATATGAGCGTATGCAGGCTAACAAAAAGAATGTGCTTGACTTCGCTGACCGCGAGCTGGTCAACGATTAATCACAAATCACAATAGAATAGGGCAGAGACCTCGGGTCGCTGCCCTATCATTTAAACCTTTAACGTATATGGGAAAGATTATATTGACAGGTGACCGTCCTACGGGACGCCTGCACCTTGGTCACTATGTAGGTTCTCTGCGTCGTCGCGTGGAGCTGCAGAATGAGGGCGATTATGACAAGATGTTTGTGTTTATTGCCGATGTCCAGGCATTGACCGACAATGCTGACAACCCTGAAAAGGTTCGTCAGAACATTATCGAGGTGGCTTTGGACTATCTTTCTGCAGGATTGGACCCTGCGAAGGTGACGATGTTCATCCAGTCGATGATTCCGGAACTGGCAGAACTGACGGTCTATTATATGAATCTGGTGAACGTGGGACGCTTGCAGCGCAATCCTACTGTGAAGACAGAATTGCAGATGCGCAACTTCGGAGAGGGTGTTCCCGTTGGTTTCTTCACCTATCCGATATCCCAGGCTGCAGATATTACGGCATTCAAGGCTACAACGGTGCCTGTGGGTGAGGATCAGAAGCCAATGCTGGAACAGTGTAATGAGATTGTGCGTCGCTTCAATCAAATTTATGCGCCAGTGCTTGTGGAGCCTCAGATTATGCTCCCGACCAATCAGGTGTGTATGCGCCTGCCTGGTATTGACGGCAATGCTAAGATGTCAAAGTCGTTGGGCAACTGTATCTACCTGAGTGATGATCAGAAGGAAGTGGAGAAGAAGGTGAAGTCAGCCTATACTGATCCTACCCACTTGCAGGTGGAAGATCCCGGTCATGTGGAAGGTAATGTGGTGTTCACATATCTCGATGCCTTTGCTACTGATGATGACTTCGTGCAGTTTTGGCCCGACTATAAGAACCTTGATGAGTTGAAGGACCACTATCGTCGCGGCGGTTTGGGTGACATGAAGTGTAAGAAGTTCCTGATGAAGGTCTTGAATGACCGTCTGGAGCCTATCCGTCAGCGTCGCCATGAGTTTGAAAAGGATATTCCTGAAGTCTATAATATCCTGAAGAAGGGTTCTGAAACAGCTCGCGAGGTTGCTGCCCAGACACTCCATGAGGTAAAAGAAGCCATGCGCATTAATTATTTTGATGATACGGCACTCATTCAGGAACAGGCTGAAAAGTATCGCAGCAAGTAATAACAGTGAGGGTCTCTCTTATAAAGACGATCCCTGCCAGCGTAAAGTTGGCAGGGATATTTTGTTCTTGAATATCAATTTTTTGACTAAATTTGACTACAACTCTTTTTTTTTGTGTAATTTTGCAGAGAAATTTTGATTATATGGGTAAAAGGATAGAATTATTATTATTGTTGTGTTGTCTTTTGTGCACTTCGTGCTTTAAGGATGAACCACTCAATGATGAGTGTGATATTGAAGCCGCCTATGTCCATGTGGATGATTTGAATTCTGTTTTCTATAGTGGAAAGGATACATTGGTCTCTGTACTATACACCAGTGACAAGGTGGTGTTTAACGTACGCCGTACGGCTGATGTGAAGAATCTCGCACCTGTGTTTAAGATTACGGATGGTGCTACGATTCAACCGGCCAATGGTTCTGTACAAGATTTTACAAATCCTGTGACCTACACCGTGACTTCCGAGGACGGCCAGTATAAGCGTACCTATACCGTGGAATTCAGTAAGCAAGCTCGAATGGTGAGCGATATATTGAAGTTTGACTTCGAGAATTATTGCATAGACCGTAAGTACGGATCATTTTACGAGTGGTTTGAATTGGATGAAGATGGTAAGGAATGGCCCCGCTCGTGGGCCAATGGCAATCTTGGGTTCGGCCTTTCCGGCGGTGGAACGGATCCTGACAAGTACCCCACAACAGTGGAGAAGAACGGATACGAGGGCTCGGCTTTGAAACTGGTTACCTGTTCTACGGGTGTCTTTGGTGCTATGGCTAAGAAATATATTGCTGCTGGTAACCTGTTTCTTGGTGAGTTCGACCTCTCCGTGGCCACGACGGAACCACTGAAATCTACCCGCTTCGGTGTGAAATTCGACCGTAAGCCGATAAAAATGACAGGCTTTTATCAGTACAAACCGGGCAGCCCTTTCAAGGATGCCCAGAACAAAGATGTGGAAGGACGTGTTGACAAGGGTGACATCTATGCTGTCTTCTATCGCAATGAAGACGAGAATGGAAAGGAAGTTGTTCTCTACGGTGATGACGTGCTCACCAATCGGTACATCGTGGCAAAGGCGCGGGTGGAGAATCTGCAGCCTGTAAATGAGTGGACGCCTTTTGAGATTTCTTTCGTATATACCAAGGATGTAGATCTCGACTTGTTGGATGGCAACGGTTATAACCTGACAGTATGCTTCTCGTCGAGTATTGACGGTGCTAATTTTGAGGGTGCCCTCGGAAGTACGTTGCTGATAGATAAAGTAAGAATAGATTGTGAGGAGGAGGCTGAATGATGAAGAAACTGTCAATCATATTTTTTTGCATGCTGCTGTCGGCAGCGACAGTCCAGGGCGCAGAACGTGAAGAGAATTCAGACTGGCACATCAAGGGTAGAGTAGGCTACAGTATCGGAGGTACTGCCCCTATCGGAATGCCTGCCACCATCCGTAAGCTCAATAAGTTTGAATTGAAGCCCAATCTTTCTGTTGGCGTGGATGTTCAGAAGAATATCTGGGGGAAATGGGGCCTTCAAGGCGGTCTGCGTTTCGAGAATAAGAGCATGAGTATTGATGCTACCGTGAAGTCTTACTATATGGATTTGGTGCGAGGTGGTCAGTCACTTGACGGAAGGTTTACAGGCCGGGTGATAACAGATGCCCGTCAATGGATGTTCACGGTTCCTGTTAATGCTACCTTCCAACCTTCTGATCGGGTACTCCTTTATGCGGGTCCCTATCTTTCAGTTCTTACCAGTAAGAGTTTTGAAGGCAACGTGTATAACGGCTATCTGCGAAAAGGCAATCCTACAGGCGAGAAAGTGGAAATGGGCGAGGAGGAAAGCACGCGCGGATACTATGATTTCAGTGATGATATGCGTCCGTTGCAGTTTGGCCTGAATATAGGCGTGGATTGGCGCGTGTGGCATCAGTTTGGCCTCTATGCCAATCTATCGTGGGGACTCACGGGTGTGTTCAAGAGTGATTTCAAGACTGTGGAGCAGACACTCTATCCCATCTATGGTACAATAGGAATAGTTTATCAAATCAAATAAGATATGAAGAAGTTTTTTACGCTAATAAGCTTGGTCATGTTGTCTTTGGCAGCTTTGGCCGGTACGGATAACCAACCTAATATTCAGAATGGTGGCTTCGAAGACTGGGGCGTTGATAAAGATGCCCCGGCGTCACAGGCTGTAGAGCCCCGCTATTGGCATTCGTTTACGAGCGCTTCCGGGACATGGGCCTCACTAGCAGGAGAACATTGTTTTAAGAGTACTGATGCCCATAGCGGCAATTACAGTGTTAAACTGCAAGCAACCTCAGTTTGGGGGCAGATTGCTAATGGTACAGTAACTACCGGACGCCTGAATGCAGGTTCGATAAAAGCTGATGATCCAGCTAATCATTCCGAGGTGGATATGACTAAAACAGAAACAGACCGGAATGAGGATCCTTACTATCAGGTGCTTGAAGCCCGTCCTGATTCTATCGCATTTTGGGTGAAGTTCTCCACGGGAAAAGCTGGTACTCTTGCCAATATGAGTGCTTATATTACTGATGGAACTTACTACCAGGCCCCTGAAGACAAGACCTATAACAATAAGGTGGGCTGGGCAGAGTATCCTTCTATTGCAGCCTGTTCGGAATGGACGCGCATCAGTGTGCCTTTTACATATGCTGAAACGAATCTTGCGCCAAAGGCTATCATGCTGACGTTCTCTACTTGTGCCACTCCTGGCGGCGGCAAGGGTGACGAAGTGCTGCTCGTCGATGATGTGGAACTCATTTACAAGTCATCGGCTGAAGAGACGGGTACCTCCTATACCGATGAACTTGTAGTGAAAATTAATATAAGTGAAGGTACGGAGACAAAGGTCATTCCTTCAAGTACCATTAACATCAACAAGAATACAGACGGAACCTATAAACTGTCTATCAAGGATTTCGTATTGGCTCCAGGTATTGAGTTGGGAGATGTTATCGCGGACAACCTTACTGGCGTGACAGAGGGTGAATATACAACCATCAAGATGAATCAAGTTCCTGTTGTCATAGGCAATGAGACATATGCTGCCGCGCTTGGTGACCTGAAAATCAATCTGGATGCCAAGTTTACCGCAGATAAACTTTACGCCTTAATCGATTTGGATGTTTCTCAATCAGGTAGTCAATGTGATTTTTGGCAGTCCCTTTACAGAGACAGGTATAGACCATGTTTCAGTGAAAAATTATTCTGGGATTAATCGGGTTTACGAAATCGGCGGTCAGCATGTCAACCGTGCTTCCGTGCCTGGTCTCTATATTATTAACGGCAAAAAGGTTATTAAGAAATAAAGATTTACTATTATGGCAGACAATAATCATAACAATGGGCAGTTGCAACTGGAACTGTCCCCGGACGTGGCTCAGGGAGAATACTCCAATTTGGCAATGATTATTCACTCACATTCTGAGTTTATCCTTGACTTTGCAGCAATGCTGCCTGGTTTGCAGAAGGCTAAGGTGAAAAGCCGTGTAATCCTGGCTCCGGAGCATGCCAAGCGCCTGCTGGCAGCACTCCAGGAGAATGTCATGCGCTATGAGCAAGAGTTTGGGAAAATCGAGATTCCCAACCCAACTCCTCGTACAGCAACACCCTTTGGAACGCCAAAAGGTGATGCATAACCGATAAAAATAGTTAATAAAGGCTATACTTTGCTAAATATTGCCAAGTATAGCCTTTTTGCTTTATTTATAATTAGGTGTTTTCAAAGAAACTTCGTACCTTTGCAGCCCAAAATGGTCCGTTGGGACTATTGTGCACATATTCGAATACAAATAAATATATATATAAATTAAAAAAGTAAAGTAAAATGCCTACAATTTCACAATTGGTAAGAAAAGGCAGAAAGGCACTTGTTGACAAGAGCAAGTCGCCCGCTTTGGACTCATGTCCTCAGCGTCGTGGCGTTTGTGTACGTGTTTACACAACGACCCCGAAGAAGCCTAATTCGGCTATGCGCAAAGTAGCCCGTGTTCGTTTGACAAACCAGAAGGAGGTAAACTCCTACATTCCAGGAGAAGGCCACAACCTGCAGGAGCACTCTATCGTGCTCGTTCGCGGTGGTCGTGTAAAGGACCTTCCTGGTGTACGTTATCACATCGTACGTGGTACATTGGATACCGCTGGTGTGGCTAACCGCACTCAGCGCCGTTCAAAGTACGGTGCCAAGCGTCCTAAGGCTAAGAAGTAATCGGGCCGAAAAAGAAAAGTGCCCAGCTACTGCTGGAGATAGCTGAAGCGGGGCACTTCCTTCAAAGTAACAAATAATCGTTTTGCTGGAGAATTGTTAACGACAGGTTGAGTAAATGTCCGAGAGCGGACGTTGAAGAACAAAGAAACAGACAACCCCAAGCAGAATATAATTATTAAATAACAAAATGAGAAAAGCAAAACCAAAGAAGCGTGTGATCCTGCCGGATCCAGTCTTCAACGACCAGAAGGTCTCAAAGTTCGTGAATCATCTGATGTATGACGGTAAGAAGAATACATCGTATGAAATTTTCTACAAGGCTCTTGACATTGTGAAGGAGAAGATGGCTAATGAGGAGAAACCTGCCCTCGAGATTTGGAAGCAGGCCCTCGACAATATCACACCCCAGGTGGAGGTGAAGAGCCGTCGTATCGGTGGTGCCACTTTCCAGGTTCCTACCGAAATCCGTCCTGACCGTAAGGAGAGTGTTTCAATGAAGAATATGATTCAGTTTGCCCGTAAGCGTGGCGGTAAGTCTATGGCCGACCGTCTGGCTGCTGAGATTATGGACGCCTACAACAACCAGGGTGGTGCCTTCAAGCGTAAGGAAGATATGCACCGCATGGCTGAGGCTAACCGTGCATTCGCTCATTTCCGCTTTTAATTGATTAGGTAAAAAGATATAAGGATAAAAAGAAATGGCAAAGCACGATTTACATTTGACTCGTAATATCGGTATCATGGCTCACATCGATGCCGGTAAGACAACTACCTCTGAGCGTATCCTCTTCTACACCGGTAAGACCCACAAGATTGGTGAGGTGCACGACGGTGGTGCAACGATGGACTGGATGGCTCAGGAACAGGAGCGTGGTATCACCATCACTTCTGCTGCTACCACTTGTTTCTGGAACTATAACAACAAACAGTTTAAGATCAACCTGATCGACACTCCGGGACACGTTGACTTCACTGCTGAGGTGGAGCGATCACTGCGTGTGCTCGACGGAGCCGTGGCTACCTACTGTGCAGTGGGTGGTGTGCAGCCCCAGTCAGAGACCGTTTGGCGTCAGGCTGACAAGTATAACGTTCCCCGTCTGGGTTACGTCAACAAGATGGACCGTTCCGGTGCCAACTACTTTGACGTGCTGCAGCAGATGAAGGACGTGCTGGGTGCAAACCCTGTTTCTCTGGTTATTCCTATCGGTCAGGAAGAGACCTTCAAGGGTGTGGTTGATCTGCTCAAGATGAAGGCTATCATCTGGCATGATGAGACCCAGGGTGCTGAGTTCGAAATCGATGAGATTCCCGATGACCTGAAAGACGAGGCTCAGGAGTGGCGCGACAAGCTTGTCGAGACCGCCGCTGAGTTCGATGAGGCTCTGATGGAGAAGTTCTTCGATGATCCCAACTCTATCACCGAGGAAGAGCTGATTGCTGCTATCCGCAAGGGTACCATCGCAATGGAGTGTGTTCCCATGCTCTGCGGTTCTTCATTCAAGAACAAGGGTGTTCAGACCCTGCTCGACTATGTTTGTGCATTCCTGCCTTCACCACTGGATACTCCCGCCATCGTGGGTGAGAATCCCGACACCGGTGAAGAGGAAGACCGCAAGCCCTCTGAGGACGAGCCTACATCGGCTCTGGCCTTCAAGATTGCTACCGACCCATACGTAGGTCGTCTGGTATTCTTCCGCGTTTACTCAGGTAAGGTGGAGGCCGGTTCATACGTGTATAACACCCGTTCCGGCAAGAAGGAGCGCGTGAGCCGTCTGTTCCAGATGCACTCCAACAAGCAGAATCCCATGGACAGCATCGACGCCGGTGATATCGGTGCAGGTGTAGGTTTCAAGGATATCCGCACGGGTGATACCCTCTGTGATGAGGCTCATCCTATCGTACTGGAAAGCATTTCCTTCCCCGACACTGTGATTTCCATCGCGGTGGAGCCCAAGAGCCAGGCCGACATTGCCAAGCTCGACAATGGTCTCGCCAAACTGGCTGAGGAAGACCCGACCTTCACCGTACATACCGACGAGCAGAGCGGCCAGACCGTTATCTCAGGTATGGGTGAGCTTCACCTGGATATCATTATCGACCGTCTGAAGCGTGAATTCAAGGTTGAGTGTAACCAGGGTAAGCCTCAGGTGAACTACAAGGAGGCTATCACCAAGACTGTTGAGAACCATCGTGAGGTTTACAAGAAGCAGTCGGGTGGTCGCGGTAAGTTCGCTGACATCATCGTGAACGTCGGTCCTGTGGATGACGATTGGGATGTGAAGGAGAACGGCGGTCTGCAGTTCATCAACGAGGTGAAGGGTGGTAACGTGCCCAAGGAATTCATCCCCTCTGTACAGAAGGGCTTCGAGGATGCCATGAAGAACGGTGTTCTGGGTGGCTATCCCATGGATTCTCTGAAGGTCGTGCTGCTCGACGGTTCTTTCCACCCCGTTGACTCTGACCAGCTTTCCTTCGAACTGGCTGCCCGTTTCGCTTACAAGGCAGTTTGCCAGAAGGCCGGCCCCGTGCTGATGGAGCCTATCATGAAACTCGAGGTTGTTACTCCTGAGGAGAACATGGGTGACGTGATCGGTGACCTCAACAAGCGCCGTGGTCAGGTGGAAGGTATGGAAGAAGGCCGTAGCGGTGGACGTATCATCAAGGCTATGGTTCCCCTGGCAGAGATGTTCGGTTATGTAACAGCCCTGCGTACCATCACTTCCGGTCGTGCTACCAGTTCTATGGAGTATGACCATCACGCTCCGCTGTCTTCAAGCATTGCCAAGACTGTGCTTGAGGAGATCAAGGGACGTGTGGACCTCGTCTAAAAAAGTTAAGAGTGAAAAGTGAAGAGTGAAGAATCTTCTTCCGCTCTTCACTTCCTCCATAAACGCTGTTGAGCAAATGACTCTTTAGCAGCGTTAGCATAATAAACAGTTAAATCATTAAAATTAAAAATTTAGATTATGAGTCAGAAAATTCGTATCAAGCTGAAGAGCTACGACCACCAGCTGGTCGACAAGTCAGCAGAGAAGATTGTGAAGGCCGTAAAGGCCACAGGCGCTATCGTCAGCGGTCCTATCCCCCTTCCCACTCACAAGCGTATCTTCACCGTAAACCGTTCAACCTTTGTCAACAAGAAGGCTCGCGAGCAGTTCCAGTTGTCAGACTACAAGCGTCTGATCGACATCTATAGCTCTACCGCCAAGACGGTTGATGCCCTGATGAAGCTCGAGCTTCCCAGCGGTGTTGAGGTAGAAATCAAGGTGTAATCATATTTGAACCCTATCCATAAGGCGGCGCATCCGAACAGAAGGTTGAGCCGTTTTTTTGTTTCTGGCGCAAATATAGGGTAGGGGGATTCCTTCTTTTTTTGTTTTATTATTTGGAAGTTTCGGGATAATTCTATATCTTTGCACTCAGACTAATAATATAGTACAAACCCAAATATATGCTTATGACATAAAACAATCAAAGACATATAAGAAATGAAGCGTCCGCTTTGAATCTTGTTTCTGAAATTCGCCAAAATAAAGAGACAATCAAGAGTAAAGGTACGGATGCTCACGCTGAAAGGCGTGGGCTTTTACTCGTATATAGTGTGTTAGGTGTTTGGCGATACCTCGAGAAACGTAGACGAAGTAATCAGTCCACGTTTTCTTTTTCTGTCTTTTATTCCAAAAGAACAAAATATACATAATTAATTGAAACTATACATTATGAAATTACAATTATTATCGCTACAGGTTTCGAAGCACTTGCAATGCTTCAGACTTTTTCTGTTAACTCTTTTGCTCTGCGGTTATATGCAGACGAAGGCAGAAACATGGACTGACGACAAAGGGTTCACATGGTCCTTTACAGTCAGCGGAACGGAGGCAACAGATATCAAGCCTGCCATGTTTGATAAAAAGGTCTATATCTATGGTGACCCTAACAGGTCAGAAGAAGAAAAAGCAGAAGATCCTCAACTACCATTCACACCTGGTGCTTGGGACGCTGCATCCATGCGCTTCAGTTCTACTGAGGGTACACATCTGCCCACTATTCCTGATGATGTTTACTTCAGTCTGAAGACTCTGATATTTGACGTTTCAGACGTTTCTTCTGATTTTGACTTGAAAATTATGAATGGCTGGTGGAGTAACACTTATTACGATCATGTGAAGTGGGAGGATGGCTTGAATGAAGTTCCAATCACTCAGACTATGGCTAATGAGTGTGCCAAAGGTGGCCTGGGGCGTGATCTTGACCTCATGCTGTACAGTGGATCTATGACGCTCAATGCTGTTTACTATCAGACAATCTCACTACCTGAGCCAGAAGTGGTCATCCCAGAGAAAGTGTATGTCGGTTCAACGGAATTAACCGTGACAAGCATCGGTGCTGGAGCGTTCTCTGGATGCTCCAATCTGACGAGTGTAACCATCCCCGAAGGCGTGATAAATATCGGCGGCGGGGCGTTCAGTGGATGCTCCGGCCTGACGAGCGTAACCATCCCCGAAGGCGTGACAAGTATCGGCGATTATGCGTTCAGAGACTGCTCCGGCCTGACGAGTATTTCTGTTGAAAGTGGAAATCCTGTATATGATTCAAGGAATAACTGTAATGCGCTTATTGAAACTGCAACCAACACACTGATTGCAGGGTGTAATAATACTATTATTCCCAAAGGC
>ONFE01000071.1 GCA_900316985.1 uncultured Prevotellaceae bacterium | reverse complement strand
GTTGGTCGTACGCGCCAGCAGGTCGTAGAAGCTCTCGTTATACTGCACCAGGTAGGGGATGATGTGCTCCTGCTGACCTTTCAGCAAGTGCTTCATCTGAGTGGTGTCATACTTCACGTTCTCGTCCTTCTGGTAAGGCAACTTATAGTTGGGCAGTTCGCTCTTGAGGATGTCGCCTCCGAGTTTCTTGGCCGTGAATGAACGACAATACTGCGACAGCGTCAACAGCTTGTCGGGGCTATAGATCTTCAGCTGCACATACACCTTGTCGGGCTGCTTGCAAGGGGTGACCTCATGCACGTAGTAATCCTTACCTACCGTGTACGACTGCTCATTGCCGTCAACCTGGTTGCTGAAGGAGAGTTCCACCTTCCTGTTGGCAAACATCTGGGTCAGTTTCTCCATGCTGAAGAATTCCTTACGTTCTTTCTCGTCGGCCACGCGGGTGGGGTCGATAAAAATCTTCACCGTCAACTCGTCGGGTGCGTACATCTTCTGTTCGAAGTTGAAAGCATCTACCGAAAGATTCACATCGACCTTCGTCTTGCCTACCGGCATCCACGGTAGCTTCGTGACCGGGATCTCCTTGGAGATGGTTCCCTCGACCAAGTTGTCGCCTATTGAAATGGAAATATCATTCCTTTCCTCAGGATCTGTGGCATTACCTTCATTGGTAACGACGCCAAAAATAGTTAATGTAATTTTTGCCATAAACTTTTATTTATTCATAAATTGTAATTTGATGTTGCAAATATAGGCATTAAATTTTAAATAGGTACGCAAGAAAATGTTAAAAAGCATGAAACTATCGGATATAGTTGCGACATCAATAACTATTCGCGACAAAAGCCCGTCACAGTCCTTCGCTGCTGTCGCAAGGCGTGCTTTTGCATTTGTATTACTTATATCTTAACACCGATACTGGCGAGGAACCAGCGGCCCTGCTGGGGGATGAGGTTCGTGTTCATGCCACTACGGTTGTAACGGGTACCTAGAAGGTTGTGGATGTTCAGGCCGAAGGTGACAGGTCCCAACGTATATTCGCCACCGAGGTTGACGATGGCTCGGGCAGGTATCTCCTTTCGCATGATGTTGTAAGGAAGGAGTGCCGATGCCGCTTCTCTGGCGGCCTTCACTCCATTATCATCTTTTCTTTCTGCGCATTCATAGGCTTTTACATATTCTTTCATATATAAAAGAACATTGTTGAGGTCTGTGTTGTAACTGTTCTGTTTACCCTCAAAAAGAAGGTGTGAGTGGAGCTTCAGGCGGGGTGTAACCTGCCATCCCAGCACAAGGTTCGACATGATGGCTGGTGTATTGTTATTGGCATCAATATCTGTTGTTGCATCAATTAATTCAAGCAACTTGCCCAGCTCCAAGCCCATGAGATTCGACTTAAAGGTGTTCGTCCAGGTGAGGTTAAAGTCGGCCGTAAACCTCGACTGCCTATAACTGGCCATCAGTTCCACGCCACAGGTCTGATTCTTACTGGCATTCTTGTAATCCAGAAGATGGGTCATGATGAGATCGCTGGCTCGGTTGTAGAAGCCGTTGACCTCAAAATTCAACCCTTTGACCCAGTTGTTTCCGCCGAAGGTGAGTTGGAAAGAATGAACACGCTCGGGCGAAAGATCGAAACTATTTGAAATTGGGCCAAGTTTCAACATCCACAAGGTACGGTAAATATAAGGTGCATCGACAAACGATTTGGAGTAACTGAGTTTCAGGTTCCACTTGGGTCGCAACAGGATCAATGCAATTCGCGGTGACAACTCATTGACTTTACTGTCGTCATCACGCAGTTTATAGTCATAGCGTAGTCCGGCGTTAAGGATGAACGATCGCCACTGGTGCTTCAGCTGCAGATAAACGTTGGCACTATTCTCTTTGCCCTGCCCCATCAAATACGTCTCAGGATCATCTCCAAATATGTTCACAAAGTCATAGCCTATATGATAACTGATGTCATCGGAACGGAAGTGAGCATACTCTGCTCCGAAACTAATGTTGCCATGATGATCGATGCCCATCTTATAAGCATAGTTGCCCTTCAACTGGACACCGTAGTTCTGTTCCTGCCCGTTCAGGTAATTCGATAAACCACCGTTTTTGGTAAACAAGGAGTCAATCTGTGGGTTCAGGCCGAGCGCTGTGCCCAAAAGGGGAATCGGACTATCGCTGATGACCTGATAACGTGTATAATCCGACTTATCGAAAGTAACGCCATACTGTAGATTCAGGTTTCCTAACTGGTGGCTGTAACTCAGGTCGGCATGGTGTGTGTAGTTGCTAAAACTCGGTCTCAAACCGTTGAACGTGCGGTATCGCTCTCTGTCGTATCTCTGCGCCAACGATGTCATGGTGTAAGGCGCTACCTTCTGTGAGAAATGCGTATCATACAAGAACTGGAAACCTTTCCAGTCGACCTGCACGCCGAAGTCGTAGGTGGGATGATCGCCGATGCGCCCCAGACGGACGAAATCGTCGCCATACCGTTCGCCGCTGTTACGATAGCCACTACCCCAAACAAGCAGATCGACGTCGAAGTAGCGTTTGCCGAAGACGGCATCGACCTTGACCTGCCCATGGTTACCTGCTGCCACCCTGGCCTGCAGACCATCCACATCGGCCCCCTGTTTGGTGATGATATTCACCACCCCCGTCAGTGCCACACCCCCATAGAGCGACGAAGCCGGACCGCGCAGTACCTCAATCTGCTTCACCTTCTCCAACGAGATACTGAAGTCGGGGGCTGCCGTATTCGTGGCATAACTGTTCAGACGGTGACCGTTGAGCATGATGAGAATCTTCTCCTGCGTATTACTATAAATGCCACGCATGGCAATGTTGATATCGTCGTTACAGTCAATGAGGTTCATGCCAGGCACATAGGCTGCCAGCACCTCCTGCAGGTTACGTGCACCGCTGTTCTGGATCATCTCAGCCGTGATGAGCGTCGTAGGTACAGGCACCTCTGCCAGACTTTCTGCCTGATTGGAGGCAGTGATGATAGTTGGGGTCATGCCTGCCTTGATATTTTTCACAATTTCTGCGAAGGTCGCCGGGTCTTGTGAAGACGGGCTGTAGTATGGGTTCAGCTCCAGCAGCCGTGTCACATACTGCTCGGTATGAGGAATATCGTATTCGACCAGATAAGTGAGAGCGATCAAGTGGAGTGCATTCTGACGCAAATTTCCTTGAAAGGTACTGAGGTTTTGCAGCAGAACATCCCGCGTTTGCTCAATGCGGCCCACCTTGTAGGCACTTTCAGCCTGAGCATACACTTCACGCATCTTCGCATCGTCCTGCGCGGAAGAAGTGAGAAGCGAGAGGTGAAAGGTGAAAAGTGAGCACAGGATCACCCTTCTGATTATTCCCTTAAAAATGATACTTTTCCTCATCATGCATTCTCTTTTCATTTTTCACTTTTAACTTTTGGCAGGGTAATGATCACCTCTGTGTATTCGCCCAGAACTGACGACACGCTTATATCGCCGCCATGATTCTGAACAATCTCACGACTGAGGTATAGACCTACGCCCGCCGCCTCACTTGTAGGTTTGGTGGTAAAGAAGGGATCGAAGATTTTGCTGAGATTATTCTCTTCGATACCGACACCGTTATCGTGGATCTTCAGGATATACTTCTCATCGGCGACGGTGGCAGTGAAAACAATCATGGGGCCAGGGAGTTTGTCCCCATGATTCTTCTGCGCTTTCCTCACCACGGCATAGACGGCATTGTCCAAAAGATTGATGATGGCCTTGCTGAGCATATCAGGGTTGCCGTACAGAGGCATCATGTCTTCTGTCAGGTCAAAGCGTGTCTGGATGCCATACTGTTCCTTTTCCTTGGCATAGTGCTTCGCAATTTGTTTCTCGACCTGTTGCAGCACGGGTAACAGATGGATATTGCCGTAGCCACCTGTGCGATCCTTCAGTACTTCCTCCATCGCCTTAAGGATACGGGTGGTGTTCTGGCCAAACTGATTGACCGAATTCAGGTTTCTCGTCAGCATACCAAGCACGTCCTGCGTATCCTCATAGTCGTTTTCGTTGATCTGCTCCTTGTTATGATCGATGTTTTCCTTGAGGTCTACCAACAGATCGTTCGACATCTTGGAGTAATTGATAATATAGTTCATGGGATTGAGGATACGGTCGACGAGTCCCTTGGTCAATTTACCCACGGTAGCCATCTTCTCCTGACGGACCAACTCGTGCTGGGCGTTGCGGAGGTCAGCAGTGCGCTGCTCGACGATGCATTCTAATTTAATCTTTTCCTTCTCCAACCGCTTCAGGCGATATCGGAACAAAAGATAGATGATGAAAGCAAAGATGATGAGGTAAAGCACCAACATATACCAGCGCATCAAAAGCGGATAAGCAATGCTGAAATCAACGGTAGCGATCTCCGACAATTCCCCATTAGCCAATTGTGCCTGTACAGAGAGCGAAAACATGCCGTATGGCAGATTCAGGAACTCTACATCCTGTTTGTCGGTCCATGCACTCCAATGACCCTCAGTGGAAAATATACTCTTATTGTTCAGACGATAACGATATAGCGTCTGGCCTGTCAACGGCGCATAATCGAGTGCATAGAAGAAATGCAAATTTCCTTCGTGGCTATCCAATTGATATAATTTATTGGGTATATCCCCATATCCGCCCCAAAGCACGCTGTCGTTACCCATCACAATGGAACAGAAACGCAAGCGACGGCTTTCTGTGAGCTTTACCAGATCTTGCTGCCCCATATCGATGACCGCGAGTTTTTCGTCGCCCCCGATCCACAAATGGTCGCCATGGAGGTAATGACTCCTTATCTTCATGTCACTGAGGGGCTTTAGAAGTGAAGAGTGAAGTTTGAAGAGTGAAGAATCGGCTTCGGTGGGAACAGAACCTATGGTTTCGCCATTAACATTCTGGAACCAGAGTTTGCCTTGTTCGTCCTTCCCTATCCTCGTCACCAATGGCAACTCGTTTATCTTCCTCTCTCGCTCCATTGTCCGTCGTCCATCATCCATCACATAAAGCTGGACGCCATCAGGCTCACCAGCATAGACCTTGTCACCATCAACAAACATCGACGTGGTGGCATAAGAAGTCAGTCTGCTGACCCTGTCATCTGCCGTAATTCTGTAGATGCCACTGGAAGTGGCTACCAAAAGTGCATCACGACTCTGGCAAAGTGCCCAGCAGATATTGCTGATGTCGGCCACGCGTTTATACTGCCATGAGTCGACCACATGAAGTCCATTGGTATCACCGACATAGATCTTTCCGTTAAAGGCAGCGATGGCCTGTACCTTGCCAGTCAATCCGTCCTTTGGCAGGAAGTAACTATATACCGACGGCAATTCAATGGCAAAGATGCCGTTTGCCGTAGCCCCCCATAGCACCCCGTGACCGTCATAGGCGACGTATGCCACCTGGTTAGAGCAAAGGCCATTGGCTTCTGTGATGGTATAGAGTTCATGACCCATGCTGTCTGTGATGATCAGACCGCCATTTCTTTTCACCTTCACTTGAAGGCCACCGTCCAGTTTTTCTGTTTGGGTGATATCTTTCAAGATGACATCTTCATCAGACGCTCGCAGAGCCTCCAATGATACGACATCTGACTCCACGCCTGAACTGAACTTCGCATTGGTGTGTTTCAACAACGAAACGGTGGTATCACGTACTTCGTATATATTATTGTCACCAGCAACGAACTGCAATGATGCCCCCTCTTCAAAGATTTCCATAACCTCACCATCAAACTGGCCTTTCCAGCCAACTTGTTGCAAGTATAGTTCACCGTTAGCCCTTTTCTGCAAACGGGCTAAATAATCAAATCCACCCACCCAGAAGTTATTCTTACTATCGCGATAGACCACAGTGACACGTCTGAGTTCAGGTGCATGGATGATGCGCCACTGGGCACGGTCGTAATAGAGCAGTCCATCAAAGTTACCCACGAACACCGTACCGTCCTCACCAATCTCAATGTCGAAGTTGATGTTGTGCCCTCCATATTCTGCCGCCGTATAGTTCCTAATCAAGGGAAGCCCCTGAGCCCCAGCAGAAGAGATGAAGAGCAAAGTCTGGAGAATGAAGAATACCGCACACAGCAACATTCTGTGTACACTCCTCTTTCCTCTTATTATCCTTCTTATCATAACGGCAGCATATTCTTCACTTTTCACTCTTCATTCTTCACTCTCATATAGGGTATCCCCTTCCCCACGTAATAGTTCCACTCCTCCTGAGTGAAGTTGCGCTTGACGTTCTGACGGAGCCGCTGAGCTATCTTCGGCAGGGATATGAGGTATTGGGTGACAACACCATTATACTCACCCGTCAAGATATAGTCCTTGTCGCTGCTGAAGGTGAAATCGGTCAGCCAATTGTCTGATTGATACAACGTAACTGCCTTGAAATAGGTGTTACCATCAATGGGCCAGAACAACAGTTTACCATCATAGCTGGATGAGTAGAGACGTTGCCCATTAAACTCCAACCTGGTTACACGCGAAAGATGCTCTACTAGCTTGTAAGACTGGCCCCTACCATCTACCAGCCAGATCGTGCCGTCGGCCATACCATAAGCTGCAAAATGCTCCTTCTTGCTACTGGCATAGGCTGTGACCTTGCCGCTCACAGGAACCTTCTCAGTGGTCATGTTATCCAGACTGTTTACGAGGTGCATATTTCCACGATTGTCAAAAAGCAGTGGTTTGTTGTCACGTCGGCCAGTACTTGTGACACGAAAGTCTAGACGGCGCGAAGCAATCATCTTATCGGTAGCGACATCTAACAGAGCAACACTCTCCTCGCCAACGATCAGCAGCCATTTACCATCGTTCAGAGATTGAAGACTGAAGGGCTTACTGACAGTTTCCAGGAAGATAACACGCGTCTGTCGGCCGTCGGTGATCACCAAGTGACCAGTACAGCTGGCAGCATAGACCTTCCCCTTAGGGGCAGCGAAGACATCGCAGAACCAATATTGCTTATCGTTCAAGAGCGGTGTTGTCAGCAGCTCACCTCCCTTCATCTGGTGGCAGAACAACTCACCAAAAGTACTTAACGAGAACAGTCGGCCATCATGAGGTGACAGGTAAAGGCGCGTGATGTTGCCATTGTGACTATTCCGACTGAGGCGACCGCCTGCAGACTGCATCAAGGCATGGAACACGGTGGGCGAATAGAGGTTGCCACCGTAATCGTGGGTATAGAGGTAGGAGGCATACGCAAGCATATTGCCCAACTCTGTGTTGCCGGTCTGGTAGATAGAATATGACAGAGAACCGAGTGTCCTGCCTAATGAAATATAGTTCAGCGTATCGGTCACCATCCTGGCATGCTCGGCATTGAGTCGCTGGCGTTCCGCCATCTGGTATGACGCCAAGGCTTCGGCTGCTGAGGTTTCTGCCTCAGCCTGAGCCTTCAATGCATTTTGCCGCTCAGCCTCTGATCGGATGGTGGCGGCCTGTGCTATAGCCGACTGCCGGATAGCTTCCTGGCTGCGTTCCTCTGAGAGTGCCTGCTGACCATGGGCGATTATCTCCATCTGTTCGCTCACACTACGGTCTAGTTCTGAGTTTACTCCCTGCCGCTTGAGTGCGGAGACTTGCGCCTCCAACTCATGGATGCGGTCATTATCGCCATTACGTGTACGAATAAGCCACGCACCCAATGCCAGCAATAACCCCACCAGACATCCTATGATCAACTTCTCACTCTTCACATCATTCTCACTTCCTTTTCAGCACCAATATTGTGATATCATCGTTCTGTTCCGTATCGCCAACGAAGTCGTTGATACCAGTCTTGATGCCTTCGATGATCTTCTGGCTACTATTGCCTATTTGTCCACCAAGAACGAGGTCCAGGCGTTTACTGCCAAACATAGACCTTCCCTTTATGGCCTCAGTCACGCCATCAGTAAACATCACAAGCGTGTCACCACGCTCCAACTGCAGGGTACTCTCTTTATAATCCCAACCTCCTCTAAAACCCAAAACTATATTCTCAGGAAGGGGCAGTTCTTCGGTTGTGCCATCAGCACGCAACACATGAGGCGGGATATGCCCTGCATTGCAATAGGTGACAAGACCCGTTTTGGTATTGTAGACAGCATAGAAAACCGTGACGAACATGTAGTCAAACGAGTAGGAAGCCAACATGTGGTTCGACTCTGCCATACACACTCCCGGGCTATCAGATTGTATGCCCTTCGTGCGGATAACGGTGCGGCTGACAGCCATATACAGGGCAGCGGGAATGCCTTTGCCACAGACGTCGGCAATCACTAAGGCGATGCGGTCGTCGTCGATGCGGAAGAAGTCGTAAAAGTCGCCGCCGATATCCTTCGCTGCTTCCATCGATGCCCAAATGTCAAACTTGTCATCGTCTTCCGGGAATGGAGGGAATTCACGTGGTAGGATAAACTGCTGAATCTGGTTGGCAGCAGCCAGGTCTTTCTCCAGCCCCTCTAACTTCTTGTGCTCCTTCTGCGACTCGTGAACGAAGTCAATCTGACGGATGGCCTTCTCGATGGTGCGGGCAAGGTCGTCCATATCTATGGGCTTAGTTGCGAAGTCAAAGGCACCGTCGTTCATAGCCAGGCGGATATTCTCCATGTCACCGTAAGCACTCACCATAATGACACGCTGAGCCGGGTTTTGCATCTCATTCACCTTGGCCAACATGGTCAGACCGTCCATCTCAGGCATATTAATGTCGCAGAGGATAATGTCGATGTCGGGATGTTCATTCAGCACAGCAAGCCCCTCCACACCAGTATTTGCAAAGAAGAATTCATATTCTCCACTGCGGATCTTCCTTCTGAAATATTGCTTCATTAGGAATTCAATCTCTTCCTCGTCGTCGACGCTCAGAATCTTTCTTACAGTCATCACTTCTTTCTTCAACAGATGTTTACTGACCGCCGCTTTCAAGCCGCTTCAGCCGTTCTTCGCCCTGCTTGGTAAGCCACTTCATGTGGCCCTCTTCAATCTCATGAAGCTTGGCGTTGTAGATCGTGTCGCGCTGTTCGTACCAGGTTTGTGTCTGCTTATCGCGGGCCTCTTTGAGTTTCTTCACGTCCTGATCGCTCTCACCAGCAGTGAGTTTGGCAAGCTTCGCGTCATACTTGGCAGAAACAGCTTCCATCTGAGCCTTGTTCTCATCATAGGCCCCTTTCACACCGTTCTTCAGTACGTCGTAGCGGTT
>ONFE01000058.1 GCA_900316985.1 uncultured Prevotellaceae bacterium | reverse complement strand
ATAGGCTCGCATGGAGGACCATGCGCGACTCTGCGTTTGCGTGTTGAACAGGGTTACTAACTCGGGGATTTGTTTGTCCGTGAACTGCAGGGCAAACTTCATGTAATAGATGTCATTGATGTTGTTAAGCATAACTTTGATTTTTGAAGTTTGTAAATTTGTTTACTTCCACATCGTACTGACCACCGTGGCTGTATGCTTTTTGACTTAGCTCGGTTGGCGAGTCCATCCCATAGGATGACTGCTCTTGATGTTTCGGCAACAAAGGTACTACAAATTCCCCTAACCTGCAAATATTTTCTCCAAAAGTTATATCCCTACAGAACTCATGAAACCACATTCTGTTTGTGTAGGAATAAATGCCCGAAAAGAACTAATACAAAAAAAGGGTATCACCATATCACATTTTCCATCTTCAGGTTCTTCACATCGTCGGTGATGATGCATGGGCGCACGTCGGGAGCCATCAACTGGATGGTTATGTCACGCAACTGCAAACCATCCACGTGGCGTGCAAAGATACCATAGGCCGGACAGGTGCCCAGGAACTTTGCAATTTCAGGGTATTTCGTTCCCAGCTCGGGATAGTCGCGCGGCGGTTGCTGTTTCATTCCACCGCGATAGCGAAGCTGTATATTGCTCAGTCGTACGTTCTTGATGGGATGCCCCGGCATGCCCGTAATTTGTATGCCCGACAGCGAATCACAGTCGTTGGCCGTGACGTTCATGATCTGAATGTCCTGCGCAGATGAAATGGCCGTATTTTCCTTCGGGCCACGGTTTCTGCATCCAGTAGTGATATAGATGGGATAGTGATGCACGTGGTTCATCGTCAGGTTGCTCACCACGATATTCTCCATCATCCCTTGGTCCACTTCTTCCAAGGCCAGTCCGCTACTGTAAAGAAAAGAGCAATTGGTGATGGCAATGTTACGGTAGCCACCGTTCGACTCGGTGCCCAGCTTGATACGTCCGCAAACCCAGTTCACTTTCTCGGGCACACAGGTGCCATCGAGCAGCGTCCCTACCTTGAATCCCGTCACAGTGCAGTTGTTAATCAGGATGTGCTCGCAGGAAACGGGACGTTTCAACGCGTACGAGCTTTTCAACACGATGCCATCATCCGAAGGTGTGTTTACCTTCGTGTTGGTCACGGTAATCATCTTGCAGCAGTCTATGTCTATACCGTCACGGTTAGTGTCGATGGTCACATTGTCGATGGTACCTAATTCGCATCCCGTGATGATAATGGCGAAGTGCCCACCACGGGTAATAGTCACGTCGCGTATCAGAATATTGCGGCATAGCTTCAGGGCTATCGACTTGTCACCCGTCCCGATGCTCCCTCCGTGCACCTGTCCGGCTGTCTCCGTATCGTGTTTGGTAAGCCCGCTACCATCAATGGTACCCCGTCCGATAATGCTGATGTTCTGTTCACCATCGGCCCAGATGAGTGAATTATGGAAATAGGTATGCCCACCGTCCTGATATTCCGGACCCTCAAAAGGCTCCGAGGGGTCATAGGCTGTGCGCTCACTGGTGGCCACGATGGTGGCCCCTGCCTCGATGTTCAGACACACGTTGCTCTTCATCCTGATGCTTCCCGAGAGATAGCGCCCGGCAGTCAACGTCACAGTGCCGCCACCATGACTGGCACATTCTTCAATGGCGCGGTTGATGGCGGGAGAATCAAGCGTACGTCCGTCGCCCGTGGCTCCGTAATCTCTTACATTGTATGCGCTTACAGCCTGCCCGCCAAATGGCAGCAGGCACAGTAAAGCAAAGGCCAGGTATTTTTTCATTTCGTTGTAATTGATTTTTTTGATTTTGTTAGTCTGTCATAGTTCCCCTCACCCTTATGAGAGAAAGGTTTGTTTTTCGCAGGCAAAGATAATACAAATCGCAGACAAATACAAAAAATAAATGAATAATAGTTGGTGGGTTCAAAAGAAAACCATACTTTTGCAATCAGATGTATTACAAATAGATATATGGTTAATGAAAGGAAGAAAACATTGGCAGCTTGGATTTTTATTATTATCTTTGTGGCATGAAAAGAATTCTTACTATCATTTGCCTTTTTGTTTCTGGACTGATAATCATTGCCCAAGAGCCTCATCAGGGACGGCGTGTGTTGTTTATCGGTGATTCCGTCACTGACGGAGGTTGGGGGCGCAGCGGTGGCAATATGGCACCATCGGAAGAGCGCAACCAGAAAGACTTGAATCACATTTTCGGCCACGGCTATATGGAGATGTGTGCGGCACATTTCCTCAGCACTTATCCGCAACAGGACCTGCAGTTCTTCAATCGCGGCATTTCAGGCAACACGCTGGCTGACCTGCAGGCTCGTTGGCAAAAGGATGCACTGGATTTACATCCTGACGTGGTCTCTATTCTGGTTGGAACCAATGATGCCGACAAGTATCTTGGCAAACTTAAGACAATGTCTGAAGAAGAGAGGAAGTACGCCACCTTTGACTATGAACAATGGAAAGAGGCCTATCACCAGTTGATAGCCGCGTTAAGACACCAGAATCCTAATGTCCGCATTGTCTTAGGTACGCCCTTTGTGGCAAAGGTAGGACGTATCGGTAACCGCGATGACTATAGTATTCGAAAAGAAATCGTCAACCGTCTGGCTCAGACTGTTGAAGAACTTGCCCGACAAGAAAATGCCATCTGCATCCCCTATCATGAGATGTTCGCTAAACTACAGAAAGAAGCTCTCCGCCCTGATTACTGGATATGGGACGGTATTCACCCCACCACTGCCGGCCATCGCCGAATGGCTGACCTCTGGATTGAGTGTGTGACAAGCCTAGAGTAAGGACATACAGATGAGGAAAAGGTAAAAACTATCAACGTCGGCGGTCGCGATTACCCCACTTCTTGTCGTAACGGCCTTCGGTGTCAACTTTGCCACCGAACATATTCAGGCGATAACGCACGTGAAGCATGGCATAGCTGTTGATGCTGTTGTAGCGGATATCGCTACGCCCGTTGGCATTCACCCAACGCTCGTAGTTGCTCTGCTGGCCAAGGAGGTCGTAGAAGTTCAGTGCCACAATAAGGCTTTTGTTCTGGAGGAACGACTTCGATACCTGGCCGTTCCAGATGAGTTCGTTGGTATTCGAAGAGGGGTCATTGAAACCTCTCCGGCTATTCTCGTGCAGATTGGTAGAGAACTCGAAACCCATGGGCAATCGCAGCATCAGCTGTCCGCCATAGCTGAAGCGCCAGGTGTCAAGATTGGCACTGGGCTGCAACTCATTGCGTGAGTGCTGATAGTTCACATTACCGTCGATGGATGGCAATTGGAAATAAACTTGCCAGTAAAAAGAGTAAAATGTATTTACGCATAAAACTATATGATAGCCCACGTCCCACTTGCGGAGCAGGCCGTCTTTCTATTCTATTTAAGAGTCAAAATATATTATATGACGAATATAGAGAATGATTGTAAAATTCCGGTATTACAGTATTAAAAAATTTTAACAAAGTAAACAAAAACAGCGACAATGAGATGTATCATTGCCGCTGTTGATGTAAAGGATAAGGGTATGTTATTTCACGACAACCTTACGGATTGTGCCGTCGCTCATTTTAACGATGTTGATACCCTTATTGGGTGCATAGAGTTGTTGGCCGCCAACGGTAAAGCGCGTTGTCTCGCGTACATTACTGTTCGTATTGACATCATTGATACCAGATGAGGTTACATCAAGGGCTACCTTCTCACAGTTATTGACTGCCATGTTTTGGACATCGGCATAGTTGACATTGAGTACCTGTGGAGCCACGAATGCTGTGATACTGAGGTTCTCAGCAACGTATTCGGTAGGAATGGTGATACTCTTGGTGTATTCAAAGTTGTCGCCATTCCAAGTAATGGCGTCTCCGCCTACGTTGGTAAGTACCATCCGGAGCGCGTTGTTGTGCTCATAATTGTTGACCCATCTGCCTTGATTGAGTTGTCTGCCTTTAAGGCCAGCCTCTGTGATATAGACGGTAATGCCACCTTCGGCAAGGAGTTTGCTGGCATCCTTAGCACCATTACCCTTGATAGTAAGGTTGAGTGTACGGCTGTCTGCATCGTAGTTCTGCTGGATATCGAGAGCCACGAAAGACGGTTCGGATCTCTCGTTGAGGAACTGGTACATTTCGGTAGCCACTTGTGGAATGTATTGCTCTGGGTATCCGACGGAGTAAACCAGTGTGGCAACACCCTCTGCCAAGTCCACATCATAGATCCTGTTGAAACTTGCTCCCGGCCATCCCTGCAAGTACATCATATCCTGCAACTGGTCGCATTCCTTGAAGTTGAGCGGGTCAACTCCGTTCATATTGCCGTGGATGGATACCCATGCAACGTCGCTGTAGTTAGACTCCAGGTTACGCATGAGTTGATAACCGAGCGGACAGTAGGTACAAGTATTTGACGTGAAGTGTTCGATGAGATACTTCTGCCGTGGCTTAGAATCAATATATACTTTAAACTCCGTAGAGAGGATACCATCTACCTGTCCAGTAGGTGCACTACCATTGATGGTAGCCAATTCAGCCTTTAAGGTGTGTGAACCCGTGGCAAGTCCTGCAGGAACAGGGATGCTGACCGTTACCGTATTGTTCTGCATGGCTTCAATAGTGACTTCACCTGATTGGTCAATGATCTTCGTTCCATCTACATAAATACTAAAACCAAGGCTGCTAATAGCATCCCTACCAAAGTTGGAGACAGAAATGTTGGCCAAGATGTTTTCACCTTCTTTGTAGAACTTTTTGTCCGTGTAAAGACCATTCAGTGCAATGTGCTGCTCGGGTAGTTCACCTTCCACAATCCACTGTACGGAGAGTGCGCCACCTTCGCCTACGATATACCAGTCTTCACCCCTGCCACCTTTGCTTGCCGGAATGTCACCGTAAAACGCCAGATATCCGGTGTTTCCAAGACCTTCAATATAGGAAATTGGATAACAGTCGTCGGTGTAATACCCGGGATAGTCGGGATCGGGAGTATTCTTCTGCATGTAGGAGAAACCTGTGAGGAATACAGTACCGTCTGCGGGTATCTCAAACTGCTCGCTTGCGTCGAACATCACGGTGTTCCATCCCTTAGTGGCTGTTCCCACTTCCTTGCTGAAGAGTTCGACGGTGTTTTCTTCATCACTTTTAGAGACAAAGACACCGAAGTCAGTAATGTCGCAGCATACTGCCACGCGCATACCCACGACCTTGAATCCGATGAAACTCTTGTAGATGTCTTCGGTAAAGAAGGTACCGGCCTTACAAACACCGGAAGTGTGAGCTCCCATTCCGACACCATACTCTGCGATGTCGTCGCTGGTGTAAAGACCACAGTAATACTGGTTGGAAGCAAGCGCCTTACGCGGAGCTTTCCTGATTCCATCCATCACGAAGGCAGTTCTCGACTTCCCTGCCTTCAAGGCATTGTCGGCAGATTGCTTCATGACCAATGCCTGAGCGTTAATGCCCAGTGTCAGCAAACACGTTGCTGCTAAAAGTAGAATTCTTTTCATACTGTTGTTGGTTTTAATGAATATAATATGTTTTGTATGATCAGTGAATCCATTGTTTCACCACCTTGCCATCAGCCTTCCTGACAATGTTGAGCCCATGACGGGGCTGTGCCTGTCGTGCACCGGCGGCATCATAGTATGCACTGGCGGCAGCGTGTTTATTGTCGGTAACACCGTTGATAGCGGCGGGATCTGCATAGATATAGTTCACCGTGATGGTAGCCCCCATCCCCTGCGACTCATACTTCGGCGGGAAGACGGATGTCTGCTTCATCATCTCAATCTGATAAGTGACGGTACAGTTTCCATATGCCTGCGGCAACCATTCGGTCTGAAGGTCGCGCTTCTCGTTGCCACTCATCAATCCATTGTCGGTGTTGAATGATCCTGTAGTACTCTTCGACACGCATGACATGGGGAAGCATATCTGCATGGTTCCGTTATCGAGGGTCTTGACGATGTAATTGATACGTACACCTGCTTCTTCAGCCGACAGATTCTTGACATAGATGCCTGAAGGGATAAGCATTTCACCGAAATCATCGGTCACAGGTTTATTGGCGGTAACAATCGTCCCATCGGCAATCTCTGTGCCGTTCTCGTCGGTAAAAACGATGTTGCTTTGTGCCAACAACGGTAGGGCGCAAAAAGCAGCAAGTAATGTGGATAAAAGTTTCTTCATTATACGAAATGTTGTTTTGATGTTTGTTCGGAATTATTGAGCATGTAGAGCCTTGCGGGTGACTTGTTGCACGCCCTGGTTGTTATATACAAAAGCGATGACCGCCAACTTGTCGGCATTCCAGGCCTCGGGTAGCTGACAAATGAAAGTCATGTCCTTTTCCTCGCCTTCCTGGATGGAGAAAGTATCACCCCACGTACCATTGACGGCCGTGCGGAACACATGCTGGTGAAGATACTCCCTGTCTGAAATTTGTCCGCTGGCAGCATCCGTAATATTGTTGTAGCGCAGTTGCATGGCATTAATGCCGTCTTCCACCAGCCACAGTTGGAGGTAGCCGTCTGTATTGCCGTCGGTTCCTAGGGCGTGTACACGGATGCCTAGACTTCTCCCGGTTGCATCATAGCTGTTGCTGACAGCCAACGTGAGCGGAGCTGGTTTCTGTAGTTCCGAGTGCACCTTTGCCTGCCAGTCTGTATAAGGCAGCACGCCTCCATTGCGGTTGATGACTCCTGCCGGCTGATACTCCACCTGCCAGTAACTATAATATTCGTTACCCGTTTCGGTCATCAGGCCTATGTTGGTAGCATTGCCTGCAAAGCCGAGCGGTCCTGAATGGATGCCGACGGCAATGATGGTATCGGCACCGTACTGCTGTTGCAGTTTACTGATCTCTGCTGTAGCAGCAGGACAGTTCACACAACGTTGTCCGGTGAAGTCCTCAATGAGGATGCAACGTGCCGCCTGTGCCGGTTTGACATAGATGAGGCGTTCATCTTCGCTGATATGACTGCATGAAACTGCCAACAGCGCCAGTACACCTATTATAAATATCTTGAAGTTCATGTTTTCAGAAGTTATAATGGTATGACAAAGTAAATCCTTTGCTGGCCGGAACGTAACGGCATACACCACCTGAGCAGTCATAGCCGGCACGGGTGCGTCCGTAGCCAGCCTGCAGACGGTGGGAACCCATGGTGAATGTGACGCTACCCTGATAGTAGTGAATATCGGTGGCGCCACAGTTATACATATCCGATACGGTCACCATCCAATGGGGCACCAACGACAGTTCCAACAGACCGTATGTCCAGTCGCCGTCGTCATCGGCCGTAGTGAGATACTGGAATTCACCTCGCAAAGTGGTTTTCTTACTGAACTGGTATCTGCCGTCCACAACATAGATGTTGGAATGCACCATACCACCGTGACCTTCCACGATAGTCTTGTTATAGAACTGGTTCATCAGCATCACGTTGAGCCGGAAATCCCTGGTGACACGCTTCTCAATCTGGAGGTTGAGATCCTGGTAATACATCTGGTCCCCCCATTTCCAAAAAGCCGAGCCATAGCCGTCGGTGCCGGCAGGAGAATCGCTGTAAGCGTTCTGTTCGATGGCATGCACGTAGGAATAGTTGAGTTTGACGAGTGTGCCGTATTTACCGCCAAGAAATGTCTTGCGTTTGAAATTGTAACTGGCATTCACTTGGTAGGCCCATTCGCCTTGCGGGTGTGTAGCGTAGGGATAGAGGGCTGCCAAGGCATAGGTGTGTTCCATGGTGAAGGCTGGCAGGTGGTTGATGAACGACGAGGTGCCCGACATGGAGCGCCGACTGCGGAACGACATATTGTCAGAGCGTTTCGCCTGTGCGAGGATGCTCATGCCCTTCTTTGAATAGGAGGTAGAGAGCATGGCTACATAGCCGCGGCGATAGATATACTGATTATCGAACGATGGGTCTTGTGTCTTCTGCGCATATTCGGCCAGAACATTAAATCCGCCTTTCTGCATGTTTACCCTCACATCGAAGGCGTTGACGTACTCGGGGAAGTTCAGTCGGTGAGTAGCATCGGTCATCAATTCCTCCTGCTGCTCGTATTTGTTGACATATGAGGCTCCCAGCAGCAGGTGCATACCGCTTTCCTGCATACGCCTAGACCATTCGTCGATGTTCAGTTCCACGTCACCGCCGCTGATCCACGAATCGTTGCGCGACCAGTAGCGACGCTGCTTGCCGGTAAGGGCTTTCAGTTGTATGCCCTTGTAAGGACGATAGACCACCTTTCCGCCCAACAGATGATTGTCGATACCCAAAGAACGCTCCTCATAGGCGCGGAGGATGAAACCAGAGCCGAACTGCTCATAGAACGAACCTGCTGTCACTTCAAGGTTCTTTAACTTCCCCTTTACATAGAAATAGGGTAAGCCCCAGCCCTTGAAGTCTTTCTCAAAACCTGGCAGCGGATGTTCGAGAAACTCAAAACGAGCACCTGCATCGACATGCTTGCTCCTCACCGCCACATCGGCATAGGAATTGGTGAGTGCCCTGTCATCGCTCTTTTCGGCTCCAATCTTCTCGTCTTCCTGCGGCAGGAGAATATCGCTCTGGATGCTTCCCGTGACTACGATTTTCTTCTCAGCAGATGGCTCCTGTGCCATGGCAGCCGTTCCCAGCAAGCCTGCACATACAAGCAACAACTGTCGGCAATGATTCCTCATAAATACCCGATACTTGGTGATTATTCCTTGATGAGTTCCCTTACTTTTGCTATCAACTCCTCCTCGTCACCGTCGGCATAGCCGTTGTGCTTGTAGACGATGTTACCCTTGCCGTCACAGATGAGTACATAGGGTATCATCTGCACACCCAGCGCGCGCTTGAAGTCACCGTTGGGGTCAAGCAACACGTCATAGTCCCAGTTATGACTGTCGACGAGCGGTTTCACCTTGTTGATGTTCTGTCCCTGATCGATGGACACGGCAAAAATCCTGACTCCAGTTTCGTCCTGCCAGTCTTGATAGACCTCACTGACGGCATCGAGCTCGCGGTTGCAGGGTTTACACCATGTGGCGAAGAAGTCAACGATGAAGGGCTTGCCGTTGTTGCGAAGGGTATCAGTACTTACCGTCTTGCCGTCCATCGTCTTCAAGGTGACGGCAGGCAACTGTGCGCTGACCTTGTGTGCGGCAGCAAAGAGAACCAATGTGAATATAAAAAGAAACTTTTTCATGCTCTAATACTATAATTGTCTGCAAAGGTACGATTAAGTGAGAGAAAAACCAAATTTATTAGGATTTTTCCGAACGTGAGTATCTTCACGGATTGAAGAGACGTAGAGGTACTATTAAGTGAGCGAAATGCATAATAAAAAAGTAGTTTTCTATAGCAAAAGAAGAAAGCCATCCCGAAGGACGGCCCTCTCTTGTTTGTTTTAAAAACTGCGTCTCAATTACTCAGGCAGTGAAATTGCCTCAGAAGGACAAACACCAGCGCAAGTGCCACACTCGGTGCACACGTCGGGGTCAATTGAATAACGCTCGCCCTCAGAGATTGCTCCTACGGGGCACTCATCGATACATGTTCCACATGCGATGCAGTCTTCACCAATTACGTAAGCCATAATGTTTTCTGTTATTATTAATATTAATGTTCTTGTATAATACTGTTGATGTATTTTTACGGTGCAAAGATAATGATTAAATTTAGATATCATCATTATTAGGTATCAAATCTTCCACCGATTAACTTTATTTCACAGAAAAACAAGTACCAGAATACCAAATTATGGGGAGTACACAATATAAAACTGCTCAAATCGTTATTATTGAGGATGAGAAGAAAAACCATCACTACCCTACTCCTTTTCCTCACGGCCATTTGCCTGCAGGCTCAGGAGCGTACCGTGCAGAACCGGCCTTATACCGATCTGCGCGCGTTCCACTTCGGTGTGCTTGTAGGCACCCACCTACAAGACGTGGAACTAAATAACATAGGGCCACAGGTCATCAAAAATGATGATGGCACGGAAACGACTAAACTCATCACTTGCGACCAAGACAACTGGAACGCAGGATTCACCGTAGGCGTATTGGGCGAGGCGCGCATCAGCGAGCACTTTGCATTCCGCCTAGCTCCTGCCATGTACTTCGGTACCCGCCACTATACCTTTATTAACCATACGGACAAATTGGAGGACGGAACCAATATCCGCCAGCAGCAGAGCATGAAGAGCGTCTATATCTCTGCAGCTTGTGACTTGATATTCGCCGCCAAGCGATTCAACAACCACCGTCCCTATATGATGGTGGGTGTGAATCCCATGCTAAACCTTACCGGAAGTTCCGAGGACTACCTGCAGTTCAAGAAGACCGACGTGTATCTGGAATTAGGTCTCGGCTGTGATTTCTATCTGCCTTTCTTCAAACTCCGCCCTGAACTCAAGTTCATGCTCGGACTTGGCAATGTGTTGGACAAGGACCACCCTGGCAAACTGCAGGATAAGAGCATGTTCCCCTATGGCAGTTCCGTGAATGAAGCCAAGACAAAAATGATTGCCCTCACGTTCTACTTTGAGTAGCCGGGAGGGAAATCCCTACCACAAATAGAGAAAACTCCCCTTCATTATAGGAAATAAACTTTTGAAAAGCCATCAAAAGTTTCGACCTTTGCATCAGAGAAAAGGAACTCATCCGAATCTCTGATGAACCAAAGTATAACACATTTAAAACATACGATTATGAAAAAGTACAATAAAGTGATTGCAGCCGCCATGATGATCATGGCCATCACAGTAAGCACACCCGCAATGGCAAACAGCAAGAAGGACATCCGTCCGGAACATCGCAGAGAGATGCGTATCCACCCGGGACGCCATCATCACCACTACGCCGGTTATGCACCCGTGCACCGCCATCACTGGCATGCCGCAGACATTCATACGACAGCCTTCCGTGTGCCACCTCATGCAGCCCATCACCGTCACATTGTCGGCATCGTGAGCAATATGCGAGGCGTACGGGCCGTGGATTACAATCCCAGAACTCACATGATGACCGTGGTTTACAACGCCCGCATCACCTCTCCCCGCCACATTGCGGCTGTTATCCGCTAAGGACAGCCAACACTATATATTTAGCAAAAGGGACTGCACAATCTGCAGTCCCCTTTTTTGTATCAGAACGGTATCTCCTATTCTTCAAGAAGCGTCGAGTTATAGCCGCGTTCGCTGACAGCCTTCACCACTTCTTCTGTATTATGCTTACCATAAACGTAAGCCTTGCCTCCAGCCAAGTCAACCTCCACCTTCTCAACACCAGGAATCACGTCGATGGCATTCTTCACGGCAGCCTTGCAATGGTTGCATGCCATACCTTCCACCTTATATACGGTAGCCTTGTGCGCATGGCTATGTGCTTCATTTTCTTCTTCGTGACCGTGATGATCGTGGTCATGGTGATGACGGTGAAATACCAGGGCATTGACGAGCAGCAATGCCAGGACAATCAGGAATATCCAGTCCCAAACCGTCAGGCAGTGGGCGCAATGACCGCCTTCGGTAATCACACTGCTCACGGCAAACCAGTCCTGCGGCAACAGGTAGTCGATGCCCAAGCCGAAGACAACGGCGCCGATGATAATGGAGAGCACATAGAGACTGAGCGTACGCTTGCCGAATACCTTGCCAATCACAAGGATACTGGCACTGTTCACGGCAGGTCCTGCCATCAACAGCACGAGTGCGGCACCAGGCGTAAGTCCCTTGGCCATCAGCGACACGGCTATAGGAATAGAACCCGTGGCACAGACATACATCGGTATGGCAACAGCCAGCACAATCAGCATATTCAAAAGTTTATACTCATGGAGTGCTGCCAGCCAATCATTCGGAACAGCCACCGTAATCAGGGCTGCGATCAACAAACCGATCACGAGCCATTTGCCCACATCCTGTAACATTTCCACAAAACCATATTCAAGTGCCCCTTTCAGTTTCTCCCAGAAAGTAGGATTTGAGGTAGAACAGCAGGAACATGACGCATCTTCTTCATGATGATGATGCTCATGATCATGGTCGTCACAGCCACAATCACAATGGTCATGCTCACCGCTTTGTGCGGCGGCAGCGGAAATCTGTTCATCCTCACGGGCATACCTGTTTACCAGCCATCCACCGAACATGGCCGTGAAAAGAGCGGCTATCGGACGGACGATGGCAAAGGGAAGTCCCATCAGCGAATAAGTAGCAGCGATAGAGTCAACGCCAGTCTGAGGCGTGGCTATCAGGAAACTGGTACATGCCCCATGGCTGGCTCCTTCCTTGCGGAGTCCCACACTGGTGGGAATCACGCCGCAGGAACATAGCGGCAGCGGAATACCCAAGGCCGCAGCCTTCACCACACTCTTCATATTGCGGGGAGCAAGGTGGCGGGAGTAGAGACTGTGAGGGACAAAAGTACGGAGAAGCCCCGCTATAAAGAAGCCAAGCATCAGATAAGGCGCCATCTCGGCCATCATCATGACCAGCGCATCCCAGTAACTTTCAATAAATGTCATCATAACTTCTTACCTTTTTTCTTTTCTGGGTGCAAAGTTATGATGACTTTCATGCAACCAGGTTGCAAAATCGAATTATTTTTTCTTCAGGATTGCCAATCATCTTGCCGTCGAGGTTCTTCACCCATTCCAGATTCTCCAGATAGGAATGCGAATGGCCACCAAGCACGAGGTCGATGTTGCGTGTCTGCGCCATCATCGTCTTGTCACCATAGGGATCATCCGTCCAACCCAGATGGGAAAGACAAATGACGAGGTCGCACTTCTTATCTTCCTTCAGTTCCTTAGCCACACGGTTGGCCACCTCAATGGGATTCAGGAAACGGACACCCTTGCAGGATTTTTTCTCCACCAGTCCGTCCAACTCGGGAGCCAAGCCAAAGACACCGATCTTCACGCCCTTGCGCTTGAGGATGACATATGGCTTCACGATACCTTCGCACGGTGTTCCCGTAAAGTCATAGTTGGCACAAACGATTGGGAAGTTGGCACGACGGAAAATCCTCGCCAGATTCTCCATGTCGAAATCAAACTCATGGTTGCCAATCGTTGCAGCATCATAACGCATCTGGTTCATCAGGTCTATCTCCACGTCGCCTTTAAATAAAGTATAATAAGGAGAGCCCTGGGAGAAATCACCACTATCGAGCAACAGCAGTTCCGGGTCGCGGGCACGCTCTTCCTTTACAAGAGCAACCCTGCGGAGATAACCGCCACGGCCAGCAATCGTGGTATCCGCAAGCGTTTCCTTTAACGGAAGGATGCAACTATGGGTATCGTTTGTGTGCAGGATAAGCAGCTGCTTGTCCTGGGCCTGCAAAGGAGTAAAGGTAAAAAGGCAAAAAAGTAAAAAGGCAAAAACACCCTTTCCCTCCACCTTATTATATAAATGCTTTGAAATCATAATTTTACAAGTTTCAAGTTTCAGGTTACAGGTTTCTTTCATTCATTTATTCTTCAATTTGTACTCTTCCTTCGAGTTTGGGGGCTACGACCTCACCACGCGACAACTTATCCTTGAAATAGTCAATGATAATCTCAAGACTGTTGTCTTCAGGCCTTTTGTGCTCCACGTAGTCGGTCTTCTTCTTAAAAGCCGTCATGGCATCATTTCCATGAGCCAGATAGTCAAGTGTGGTAAAACGGTAACTAGCCTCAGGGTCAATGGGTTTGCCGTTGATGGTTGCCGATACCAACTTGTGGTCTTTATCGAAAACCATTACTACGCCATGACTGACACCATGGGGACCTTTCAGTATGGACTGTTGGAAGAGTTCCAGCACATCAGCCCCACGAAGCGTTCCAAAACAAATCGTATTCACAAAAGGAGCCACATCGAGAATATCACCACGGGTTATGTCACCGGCAGGCAGGGCAGCACGGATACCGCCATAGTTATACATGGCAAAATCCGGTTTCTCGTTGTAACGGGATGAAGCCCACATAAAGATGTCGGGTAAGAGATTGGAAAGCAGACCTTCGGGAATGCCACGATCCAGGTATTCCGCCGTACGACCCACTAATGGATTCATCAGACTGTCCACATGCTGGGTGTAAGGAATCAGATAGGCTGCGGCCACCGCGTCGGGCTGCTGGTCAAAACGTTTGTCCACAAGAATCCTCGTACGGCTGACATTACTCAGTTGGTAATGCGACTTACATCCCGACAACAGGATGAGGGCCGCCAATGCCAGAAAGACAGATTTAGTTTTCATATTTCAAAAGGCTTGTTCATTCATTGATGGTACAAAGGTAGTTAAAAAAATGAATAAAAGTGCGTTTCTCATCAAAATAATGACGAATATTTTGGTCAGACGAAGAAATTGTTGTACCTTTGCACCCGCTTTCGGCGTAACCGCTGGCATGCAGAAGAGTTGCTTGGCCATGTTGCGCAAGGCACGATAACAATTTAAGTATTAAAAACAAATGGATTTAATCAAAGTTGCTGAAGAAGCATTTGCAACCGGCAAGAAGTTCCCAGAGTTCAAGGCTGGTGACACTGTAACTGTCGCTTACAAAATCGTCGAAGGTTCAAAAGAGCGTATCCAGCTCTACCGTGGTGTAGTGATCAAGATTGTAGGTCACGGTGACAAGCGTCGTTTCACCGTTCGCAAGATGTCAGGCACCGTAGGTGTTGAGCGTATCTTCCCCATCGAGTCGCCCGCTATCGATTCTATCGAGGTGAACAAGGTTGGTAAGGTTCGTCGCGCTAAGCTGTACTATCTGCGCAAGCTCACTGGTAAGAAGGCTCGTATCGCTGAGAAGAGAACCGTTGTCAAGGAGTAATATCCTACAAGAAACAGCTATAAAAGAGGCTCGAACGTTTGCTCGAGCCTCTTTTTATTTGTTATCACTTCAGGATGATCTGTCCTTCGCTGTTGATGCGGATGGCATTCATCTGGATATCTGCCTCCGTGAGTGATTTCATCTCACCGATGACGGCACCGGTCTTATCCGCCCGTGGCCCGATGCCGCGCTGCTGGATAAAGGGATGAATCTGTCCCTGCAGGAAATTGCCCTTGAGGTCGGTCTTGATTTCAATAAGAGGCGCATAACCTGAGATGCCTGTCAGGCTCACACCGTAGGGGGTGCAGAAATTGCCCAGACTGTAGGCGATGAACTTATTCTTATAGACTTCCACGCAACGGAGCACGTGAGGACCATGTCCATAGACCACATCAGCACCATTATCAATACAGAAATG
Organism: uncultured Prevotellaceae bacterium; assembly: GCA_900316985.1. Lineage (GTDB taxonomy): Bacteria > Bacteroidota > Bacteroidia > Bacteroidales > Bacteroidaceae > Prevotella. The sequence continues at coordinate 5,212 of ONFE01000058.1, read as the reverse complement.
CGCCAGTTCACGGAGCGAACCGCGGTTCTCACTGAAGAACACCTCCATGCCGTAAGGCAGATGCCGCTTGTCACGCCCCTCGGCTCCACCATGGAAAGAAACCACGATGATGTCCGACTTCTGTTTCAGTTCATCCAGAATCTGCTTCACGCGGTTCAGGTCAAGATGCCTTACCGTATAGGGGTTATGACCGAAAGCGCAAAAACCGATACGCAGTCCCTTGCACTCCATGACGGCAGAGGTGACCCGTCCTTCCACACCTGCATAGAGTATGCCCTGCGACTGAAGAGCACGCTCCGTTTGAAGAATACCCTCGTCACCAAAGTCGCGTGAGTGGTTATTAGCCATACTCATGAAGTCAAAGCCAGCCTCCTTCAGCCATTGGGCATAACTGGGAGGTGTGCGAAAAGCATAGGTGTTCTTACCGCCCTTGGTAGTCTTGCCACCTTCACAGAGAGCGCCTTCCAGATTTCCGACGGCCACATCGGCACCCGCCAGCACATCCTTGGCATCCTTAAAGAGATTGGCACCACCGTTGGCCGGCAACTGAACAGAGGGGAAAGTAGTTCCCATCATCACGTCGCCCACCATGGCAAAGGTCAGCGTGTTGTCTGCCGACCGTTGGGCATTTGAGTTCTGCCGCTGATTAACAGCAAATGCCGGCCCAGCAAGGCCAGCATTTATCAATAAACATATTAATAATATTCTCATTTTGGAATCTATAAGTTTAAATCCCACATGTATCATATTACCCCCTCCCTAAGCCGGGAGGATTGGAGTGGGTCTCATTCTCTTCTTACATCACGCGGCGTGCACCCACATAACGACGGGCGTAATAGCCGTCGGTGGATTTGCTTACCTTGACACCTTCGCTTGTGGAAGCGTGGATAAAGGAGAAAGAGCCGTCGTTATTCACATCCACCACGATACCTACATGACCTACGCCACGGCCTGAACCACGACTGGTGAAGAACACCAGGTCGCCCGTCTGCAAGTCGTTGCGGCTGATAGGCTGATTCTTGGCATACTGATCGCGTGAACAACTGCCGATATTCTCACCGAACTGACGGTACACATAGCTTGTAAAGCCCGAGCAGTCGAAGGCATAGGGGCCTTTGGCACCGCTGCGATAGCGCGTACCGATATGTGAGAAGGCTTCACTCATCAGGTCCTGGGTAGCCGCTGCGTTGTAATCATCGTAGTCGGTTCCGTTATAGAGGAAGTCGAAGTTGTCAATCTCGTGGCGCTCACTGGTGAGCGTAGTCGTTTCGTTCTTCTGTACCTTGCGCTTGCGGGCATCGGTAACAGAAACACAAGTCAAAAGCAGGAGTACTGCAAATACAAATATTTTTTTTCTCATTATTTGAGGGTTAGAAGAGTCTATAATTTGATTTCAGGCTAGGTGGATTACAAGTGAATCCGCGCCCAAATTTTCTAATGCACTGCAAAGATACAAAAAAATATACGGCCAGAAAAGTGGGTTTACATCTTTTTCGATTGTCCGAAAAGTCCGATTTTAGCGTCGGTTCTTCGCCTTACTGCCTGTTATAGTGTAACTTAGCCCCATTCTTCTATCTTCATACTTTAACTGTTTACGTTAACAGCTTTTAATATCGACTAATTTAATTTATTAACATTTCAAGTTGTAATAACTAAAAAAGGTGGCATTGTTGATTTTTATTTCTCGTTTTTTGTAACTTTATGTCTCTTCGAGCCATGAAGTTAGACTGCATTCGGGAAAAACCAAAATAAATTTTGTTTTTCCACTCATTTATGCGTAACTTTGCGCTCTCCGAGCGCGAAGATAGGCTACATCTCAACAAAAAAAGAAACAAGTTTCTTTGTTATGTCTTCGATTTGCACTATCTTTGCAGTCAAAATCATATTAATCAACAAAGAATGAAAGAATTAGCATTGAAGTACGGATGCAATCCGAACCAGAAGCCTTCGCGTATCTACATGCAGGAAGGCGAGTTACCCATCGAAGTACTCAACGGCCGTCCCGGCTATATCAATTTCCTCGACGCTCTCAACTCCTGGCAGTTGGTCAAGGAACTGAAAGCCGCCACCGGACTGCCCGCCGCAGCCTCGTTCAAACATGTTTCGCCGGCAGGAGCCGCCGTGGGTCTGCCCCTGAGCGACACGCTGAAGAAGATTTACTTCGTGGATGACCTGAAGGTGGAGCTCTCTCCTATCGCCTGTGCCTATGCCCGTGCACGCGGAGCCGACCGCATGAGCAGCTATGGTGACTTCATTGCACTCTCCGATACTTGTGATGCCGCTACGGCCACCCTGATTAAAAGGGAGGTGAGCGACGGCGTCATTGCCCCCGACTACACCGAAGAGGCTCTTCAGATCCTGCGCGAAAAGCGTAAGGGTACTTACAACGTCATTAAGATGGACCCCACGTACGTGCCCGCACCCGTGGAAATCAAACAATGTTATGGCATCACCTTCGAACAGGGCCGTAATGAAATCCGTCTCGACGATCCCGCTCTCTTCGATAATATCCCCACAGCCAACAAGGAATTCCCCGCCGAGGCCAAGCGCGACTTGATGATTGCCCTCATTACCTTGAAATATACGCAGTCCAACTCCGTCTGCTACGTGAAGGACGGACAGGCCATCGGTATCGGTGCTGGACAGCAGAGCCGTATCCACTGCACCCGCCTGGCTGGTAACAAAGCCGACATCTGGTGGCTCCGCCAGCATCCGAAAGTGATGAACCTCCCCTTTATCGACAATATCCGCCGTGCCGACCGTGACAACACTATCGATGTATATATCTCCGACGACTACGACGACGTGCTCCGCGACGGCACCTGGCAGCAGTTCTTCAAGACACAGCCCGAACCCCTCACCCGCGAGGAAAAGAAAGCGTGGATTGCCCAGAACACGAAGGTAAGTCTCGGTTCCGATGCCTTCTTCCCCTTCGGCGACAACATCGAGCGTGCCCACAAGAGTGGCGTGGAATACATTGCACAGGCCGGCGGCAGCGTTCGCGACGACAATGTCATCGAGACCTGCGACAAATACGGCATTGCCATGGCCTTCACGGGTGTGCGTTTGTTCCATCATTAATGCAATGCTTAATGCATAATGCATAATGCTTAATTTTTTTGATGGAAATGAAAAGTAAAGAAGAGAATATTATTGCGACCAAAAGTTATGATTTTGCTGTTCGGTGCGTAAAACTATATAAGTATTTATGCGTTGAGAAGCATGACTATACGATTGGCAAGCAACTATTACGCTGTGGAACAAGCATCGGAGCTAATGTAAAAGAAGCTTTACGTGGCTACTCGAAAGCAGACTTTACTGCAAAAATGAGCATCTCGCTTAAAGAAGCCAGCGAAACGGAATTTTGGTTAGAACTATTACGTGATACTGAATACATTACTGAAAGTCAGGCCGAAAGCATGTTAGCTGACTGCGTTGAAATCATTAAACTTCTCATGGCAATAATAAAAACTGCACAAAATAACAATTAAGCATTAAGCATTAAGAATTAAGCATTATGAAAGACGATTTCCAGTCGATCCTTGAAAACGGCATTTCTTTCGGACGCGGTGGACGCGAAAAGAAAGACGATGACGGCAAAGTGAAGACGAAAGCCAAGAAAAAGAAATACATCACCGGTGCTCACGGTAGCGGCTCTGCCATGCAGAAAGCCAAATACCGTCAGCAGCGGGCCAATCGCCATAAGGGCAAATAACCAAGTGTCGGGTGATGGACCATCACCCACCACCTAACATCTAACACCTAAATTTATCATTATGACTAAATTACTCAGTATCCTTTTCGCCTTTGCCTTCACGGCAACGGCACAGGCACAGTCCGACGAAACCATCCGTCTGAATCAGACGGGTATGTATCCCAATCAGGAAAAAGTGGCCGTCATCGAGGCCCCAAAAGCCAGTAAGATTACCATCCGCGATGCTGCTACAGGCAAAACCGTAGCCAAGGCCAAAGTCCTACGCAATGCCACCTCCCCATGGTCGGGTAAACAGCGTACCGTAGTGGATTTCAGTTCCCTCAAGACTCCAGGCCAGTATGTGCTCAGCGCCAACGGCCACGAACAGCCCTTTACCATCAAGGAGAACGCCCTGCGCGAAGTTACCACCGCCGCAATCAAGTCCTATTACCTGATGCGTTCAGGCTGTGAAATAGAAGAACAGTATGCCGGCGAGTACGCCCGTCCCCTGGGCCATGCCGACACCCGCGTGATGATTCACCCCTCCGCAGCCACAGCTGAACGGCCTGCCGGTAGTTACATTGTGTCGCCCCTGGGCTGGTATGATGCCGGTGACTTCAACAAATACATCGTTAACTCCGCCTATTCCGTGGCCGTGATGCTTCTCTCCTACGAGCAGAACCCCGGCTATTATGATGCCCTCAATACGAACATCCCCGAAAGCAAGAACCAGACGGCCGACCTCCTCGACGAACTGATGTACAACCTCCAGTGGATGCTCACCATGCAAGACCCTAACGACGGAGGCGTCTACCATAAGCTGACCACCCCCAATTTCGAGGGATTCATCATGCCCAAGGACTGCCATCAGCAACGCTATGTCATTCAGAAGAGCGTCACCGCCACCTACGACTTCGCCGCCGTGATGGCTCTTGCTGCCCGTATTTTCAAGGATTCCAAGGACTACCCCACCTTCTCCCGTCAGGCAACGGAAGCTGCTCGTCAGGCCTACCAGTGGGCGTTGCAGAACCCCAAGGCCCTCTATAACCAGAATGCCATGAACAAGGAGTTCCAGCCCGCCGTCAACACCGGCACCTACGGCGACTTCAGTGCCAAGGACGAACAGTTCTGGGCAGCCACCGAACTCTATCTCCTGACCAAAGAAGGCACCTTCCTTGCTGATGTACAATCCACCGTGCCTGGCGATTTCCGCGTACCCGCATGGGGCTATGTCGCCCCCATTGCACAATGGGAATGGATCATCCATAGCGAAGCCAATGCCGAACTGAGCGGTAAGATGAAGACCATGATGCTCGCCTACTGCGACAAGCAGCTCGCCACCACCGCCACCTCCTCCTTCCAGACGCCCACCGGCAACGATGCCAAGGATTTCGGATGGGGCTGTCTGGCAGAAGCCTTCTGCGCCAACGGCATGACCTACCTCTTCGCTCACAAGGTCACCGGTCAGCAGAAATACCTCACCGCCGCCATGCAATGTGCCGACTACATCCTCGGCCG
>ONFE01000014.1 GCA_900316985.1 uncultured Prevotellaceae bacterium | reverse complement strand
CATCTGGGCTATCGTGACTGGCTCGGTTTCAGGGGACACGAGTTCCACTATTCCTCGATTGTCGGCCAGCCTTCACCTTATTATATATACAAGAACCTTCGCGCCTCGTATGTTCATTTGTATTGGGGCGACAAGAATATCATGGATTTATGGAAAGACTTCACCCCCTGATGCTGGCAGGTACGGGCAGCGACGTGGGCAAAAGCTTGGTCGCTACCGCCTTTTGCCGCATTTTCCTGCAGGACGGTTATAAGCCGGCTCCCTTCAAGGCACAGAATATGGCCCTGAACAGTTTCGCCACGCCCGAAGGTTTCGAGATTGGCCGTGCACAAGCCGTTCAGGCAGAGGCGGCGGGCATTCCCTGCCATACGGATATGAACCCGCTCTTGCTGAAACCCAACAGTGACCACACCTCACAGGTGATTCTCAACGGACGTCCCATCGGCAACCAGCATGCCACGCAGTATTTCCGCCGCGAGGGACGCGAAGTGCTGCGACAGGCTGTCCACGAAGCTTTCGACCGTCTCGCTGCCCGCTATCACCCCATCGTGATGGAAGGTGCAGGCAGCATTGCCGAAATCAACCTCCGCGACGTGGATATCGTGAATATTTCGATGGCCCGCTATGCAGGAGCCGATGTCATCCTGGTGGCCGATATCGACCGTGGTGGCGTCTTTGCCTCCGTCTATGGTTCTATCATGCTGCAGGAACCTGAGGACCGCCGGCTCATTAAGGGCATCATTATCAATAAGTTTCGCGGTGACCGCAGCCTCTTCGATGAGGGACGCCGCCAATTGGAACAGATCTGCGGCGTTCCTGTTCTGGGGGTGCTGCCCTATTTCAAAGACATCCATATCGAAGAAGAAGACAGCGTCTCACTGGAACGGAAGAACATGGAAGCCCGTGAGGGCAAGGTGAATATCGCCGTGGTGATGCTCCGCCACCTGAGCAACTTCACCGATTTCGACGTGCTGGAACAAGACAGCCGCGTACATCTCTTCTATACCAACAACACCGAAGAGATACAGAAGGCCGACATTCTGATTCTTCCCGGCACCAAGAGTACCATAGCCGACCTGATGGAACTGCGCCGAAACGGTTGTGCACAGGCCATTCTCCAGGCTCACCACGACGGCAAGACCGTCATCGGCATCTGCGGCGGATTCCAGATGATGGGACAGGAAATACTCGACCCTCATCAGGTAGAAAGCGATGTGGAGCGCATGCCCGGTCTCGGACTGCTGCCCCTCACCACCACGATGAACGGTGAGAAGCGCACCGTTCAGGTCAGTTTCGACTGGCAAGGGAAGCCCTGCAAAGGCTACGAAATCCATATGGGCCGTACCAGTAGGGTTTCAGATTTCAAGTTTCAGGTTTCAAGTAACCACCAACACCCAACACCCATCACCCAACACCCATCACCCATCACCCAACACCCAACCACCATCACCCAACACCTGACCACCTACCGGGAGAATCCCCGCTGCTGGGGCACCTATATCCATGGAATTCTCGACAATCCGCCGGTCATCGACGAACTGTTAAATCCTTTATTGAAAGACAAGGAAAAGAAAACCTCCTTTGATTATCAGGCCTACAAGCAGCAGCAATACGACCTGCTGGCTGATGCCGTTCGCCGTGAAATCGATATGCCTACGCTATATAGAATATTGCGAGGAGCGTAGCCACCATCACCACCTCTACCAACTGGTTCACACGTATGGCCGTCTTCATGTCGTCCGCCTTTAGTTTCCGCTCATGGTCGCCGATATAAGGTTTCTCTATCACCTCTCCGAAATAGACATGCGGACCTCCGAACCTACAGTTCAGGATACCTGCCAGCGCAGCCTCGGGCCATCCGCTGTTAGGTGAGGCATGCTGAGGGCCGTATTTCCATACAAAGCGGAAGAGTTTTATTGCTGAGGGTTTACGGTTTACGGTTGATCGTTTACTTTTTATGGTCATCCATTGGCCGATGAGCACCATCAGCAGGGCCGTAAGCCTTGCCGGAATCCAGTTCGCAACGTCGTCAATCCTCGCGGCCACTGTCCCGAATTCACGGTAACGCTCCGTGCGGTAGCCTATCATCGAATCGAGCGTATTCACCATTTTATAGGTCATCATCCCCGGCACTCCCCCTACGAGCAACCAGAACAGGGGAGCCACCACCCCGTCGCTAAGATTCTCCGCCAGCGTCTCCAGGGCAGCCTTGCGTATCTCCTGATCCGAAAGTTGGGAAGTGTCACGGCCCACGATACGGGCCACCTGCCTGCGTCCTGCTTCCAGCGAATGGTCGGCAGCCTCGAAAACCATCCTTACTTCACGGCATAGCGTAGTGCCGGCCAAGCAGTAAAAGATGAGAATCGCCTCAACAATGATGGGCGACTGCTGCAAACTGAAAGCCCGCTGCAGTCCGTAAAGCAAACCCCACGTGGCAGTAAAAGTGAGAAAGATGAGCATTACAGCCAAAAAACCGCCATTCCATCGGCGAAATCGTCCACGGTTCAAGAGCTTTTCACCCCAAGCAATAGCCTTGCCGAAGGCCACCACGGGATGTGGCAGCCATGCAGGATCTCCCAGCAGTTTGTCGGCAATCCAACCAATCAGCAGACTCAGCGCATTGACCATTCTTTCAGTTTCCCTATCAATAAATCATTCTCTTCAGGTCTTTGGGCGGCAATACGGATATAATGACCGTCCAGCCCCTCAAAGTTGGAAGCATCTCTTATCAGGATACCCTCCTTCGCGAGCCATTGTTTCAATGATCTCGCCAAGGGTTTCTCCAGCCTTACCAGGAAGAAGTTCGTAGACGTAGGCAGTGCCTCCATCCCGTCAATACCCCTGACAGCCGTCCAAAGCCGCTGCGTTTCCTCCATATAGGCATCAAGGCTCCACTCAATACTATTCTCTCTCCTCACTCCTCTCTCCTCTCTCCTCTTACACAAAATAAACTCCCCTGCCCGTTGCGCCAGCACATTCACCGACCACGGTTGCAGCATGCATTCCACTTTTCCGACCAGCTTCTCCGCACCTGTGAGATACCCCAGACGGAGTCCCGGCAAGGCATATTGTTTCGTCATAGAATGGAGCAACAGCAGATTCCCATAGGTGGCAGCCTCCTGAACGGACAGCATCGGTTCACGGCAAAAAGCCTCATACGACTGATCCACCACGAAAACCACATCCGGGTGGGCCGCTATCCTGAGCAACAACTCCCCCTTTGGAATCACCGTCCCCGTAGGATTATTAGGGTTACAGAGCCACACCATCGTGGCTTCTTCCCCCACTTCTTCCAGATGCCGAATACCCTTCACCTGATGGCCCGAAAGTCTGCTGGCATCCGCATATTCAGAGAAAGTGGGCTGAAGGACATAGGAGACGCCACGAGGGAAAGCCTGAGCCGTCAGATAGATGGCCTCAGTGGCACCATTGGTTACCAAAACCGAAGCCGGATTGACACCCTCACGTCTCGCAATGAGCGTCCTCAGCGACTCGGAAGCAGGCTCAGGATAGTGCGTCAATGCCTCAAGATGTTGACACAGATATTCCAGAAGACCCTCAGGCAGGGCCTCGTTGCAGACGTTCGAACTGAAATCATGCTTGATTGCCGCCTGCTGTGCATATCCGTCGTCACCGTGTCCTTTCAGCATATATAGGTTTATTTTTCGTCCATTCTACGATAGATTCCTGCCAGGATGGTGCCGCTGATGCTGTGCCAAGCACAGGAAATCGCACAAGGCAACACCGACAGAGGCTGTGCAGCGAAGAACGTACCGGCCAAAACCGTGGCCAGTCCAGCGTTCTGCATGCCCACCTCAATACTGATGGTGCGCTTCTTGGCCGTATTGAAACCAGCCAGACGGCCTGCCACCCAACCCAGGAGATAGCCTAGCGAATTGTGGCAGAACACCACCGCAAACGTCCAGATGAACAGCATAAAGCCACGCTCCACCAGCGGGTCATGAACTGTGGAGATCACACCGCCCACGATACAGGCCAGCAGGATGACCGAAGTGCCGGGCATCAGCGCTTGAAGTGTCTGGAAACTCTCACGTTTGCTATAGTAGTAGTTCAGCACACAGCCCAGCGCAATAGGCAGAATCGTCACAATCAGGATATTCAGGAACATGCCCACCGTATCGATTTCAATGATCGCTCCCGCCGTCAACTGCATCAGCAGAGGTGTCATCACAGGCGCCAGAACCGTTGAAGCACAGGTCATTCCCACCGAGAAAGCCACGTCGCCATGACAGAGATACGACATGATATTGCTCGAAACGCCACCCGGACAGCAACCCACCAAAAGGATTCCCAGCGCCAATGCAGGTTCCAGATGCCATACATGCACCAGCAGGTAAGCCACTCCCGGCATGATTACGAACTGCGCCACGGCCCCTACGAGAAAATCCCAAGGCCGCTGCAGCACGACCTTGAAGTCCTGTGTGGTCAGCGTCAGTCCCATCGTCAGCATAATCAGTCCCAGAATCACCGTCTGCGTATTCCCATGCACCCATTTGAATATTCCAGGCAGCAGGAACGTGATGACGGCTACGGCGATGATGAATGCCGAAGCATGTTTGGCGAGCCACTGGCTAAGCCTTTGTAACGATTGAACCATATTCCGTTGATATTCTTGAATTACGCCGCGAAGTTAGCTTAAAAAATCGATTTAGCGAAAAGAACACGAATAAAAATGAAAAAACATTGTCTTCCCCTGCTCTCCTCGTTTACAAAAACCATTCACCTACGAATCATCATTCAGGGTACAAAGTAAGTTAGTTTGTACCTCAAAACAACATCAAAAGGGGTGCAAAACATCATCAGATGAAGAACAAACTAACTTAGTTTGTTGTCTTTGTTTCACACAGAGTGAATGGAGTACACAGAGAAACAAAATTCCAGAATCCCATTTTTAGTTTCGAGGCTATAAAAAATGTGCCCGAATCCATTTGAGGTCCGGGCACGGGGGTTAAAAACTAACAATTAATTACTGACTATAACTACAATTACTTCATTGATGGATTATTATTTACCGTCGGGATACAGCCCGTGGGAGTCATGTAGTTGTTAATTAACATCTTGTTCGTTTTATTCTTCAAAAAGCTATTCATAGTCGTAAAATTAAAATGATTAATACTTATATTTTTACTAATACTTAACTTTGGGGAGTTTTGTACTGCCATCCCCGGCGTTATTTCCTTACCTGGATTTGATAGGTCTTGCCGCCCTTGGCGTCTTGTGACTTGTCACTGTGCTGAGTGCTGACGCTTACCTGATTCTGGTTGGCCTGAGCCAGCATCTCGTGACCTGCGGTTTTGCTACTGTTGGCGTTCAATGCCATTACGCTTACCATAAGAGCAACTTCTGCTACCATTACTGATCCAATAACTGACTTTTTCATAATTCGTATTTTTAAATTTTGTTCTTTACTATATTAATTATTTCACTCTTTGTCGGCGGACTTGTTGTCTTTCGACATTGCAAAAGTAGTGCGACTTTTTCAATCGGCAATCGATTACGTAACATTTTCTTTGTATTTTGTAGCGACAAACGGCCCAAATCGCGACACATCTCCGGGACAACCCCTAAAATTTGTCGCGAAAACTATAATTTTTGTCCCAAAATAACCCGAAAACTTGAAAAAATGATTGTTGAGGCGTAAAAAACACGAAAAAAGTGCTGTTTTGGACATGAAAAAGAGGTTTGAAGGATTTCAATGGATTTATTTGGCGATCTCACAGTTTTTTCGTTATTTTGCAACACTAAAAACTGAAATCATGATGAAGAGAATTCTATTCCTTATGCTGATGGTAGCCACATGGGTCTCTGCATCGGCGCAGACAAAGAAAGTGTCGGTCCTCGGTGACTCGTATTCAACATTTATCGGTGTCATTCCTGCCAACTACTCATCGTTCTATCCCAACGACCGGAACGACGTGACGGAAGTGGAGCAGACTTGGTGGAGCCTCTATACGAAGGCTAAAGGCTACTCGCTGGAGAAGAACGACTCTTGGGGCGGCACAACCATCTGCGGAACGGGATACGGCCGCATGGACACTTCACGCAGCAACTTCATCTCGCGTGTGGACAGTCTGGGTAACCCTGACATCATCTTCGTCTTCGGCGGCACCAACGATGCTTGGGCCCGCGCTCCCATCGGTGAATACCAGTACTCTGACTGGACGAAGGAGGACTGCAAAAGTTTCCGCCCTGCACTGGCCTGCCTGATTGATATGCTCGGAAAGCGCTATCCCCAGGCAAAACTCTGCTTCATCCTGAACTCGGAACTGAGTGAGGAGGTCAATGAATCGATGCGCGAAGTGTGCAAGCACTACGGGGTGCAGCTCGTGGAACTCCATGATATAGAGAAGCAGAACGGCCATCCTTCCATCAGCGGCATGAAGAGTATCTGCGAGCAGTTGCTGGAGGCCGGCCTGTAAGATTCACACAAACGGGAATCCATGGAAATATTCTGGGAAGACGGGTTCGCCATCAAAGTGCGTGTAGATGATGGGAAAACCGTAGTGATATCTGCCAACAGGGAGGGTCTGCTCTCGTTGGCAAGACAACTAACGGATATGGCGAACGAGGAATACGGTTGCCATATCCATTATGATGAATACAATTCTCTGGAAGACGACTCTTCCGAGATGATTATTGAGAAAATAGAATAACCACGAAAAAAGACATCTATTCTCCGCCTGTCAGTGCCCACTGGTCAATGACTATATGCTCATCGAGTGCGCGGATGGTCAGCGTGTGGCTGCCCTCGGAAAGATGCAGATGGAGATCACGCAACGCCTGACCGCGAAGCACATTCTGCTTCCATTGCTCTGAACGGAAAGGTTCCTTCAGGGAATAGACCATAGGCGCCGCCCCATCGATGCTGACACTATAACGGATATCACCGTCATCTACGGCATGGGTGGGAATAAGCGCTGTCTGCAAGACATAGTCACCGGTCTTAGTGACCTTGAAACGGTACGTGAGGAAACCGCCCTTCGGCAAAGCCACGGCATTCATCGAGTGACCGAGCATCTGAACGGTACGCACCCCCTCAGCAGCCGAATCATAGTCAGCAGCCAGATGAACTTCCCAATGAGTATGATTTGTAGAGAGGTTGCCATGGACATCTTCGAAAACAGGAAGACGGCGGGGAGCGGCATCCATCAAGCCACGCCACTTGCCTCCGTTCATCTGATTATACTGAGCCGTAAGCGACTGGATTTCCTCGTAGGCCCGATGGCTCTCCACCGGATCACTCAGAATCTTCCTACTCATGGCTGCGGATGCATAGACAGGATACTGGATGGCAGCAAACCAAGCATCCTTCAGTTCGGGACGTACCAACGGGCGGCATTCATCAATCATAGCCTTTATGCGCACGAAAGCATCCAAACGGGCCTTGGCTTCAGCAGCCGTCAGGGGCACATCGCCCACAGGTGAGAGGCCACGGTCATATTTCTTCTTATCCAGTTCCACCTGCGTCCATCCCATAAACTCCGGGCGGCGCTCTCCGCAGAGGCGCCAGTATTCCAGCATGGCAGGGAAGAGCCGTTCGCCAGCTTCCTTGCCAAACTGCCTGCAGAGCCATGTCTTGTAATGGTCACTGAGCGTGGAGCCATTGACGCTATTGATGTTCCACGCCATATCAAGGAAGAGTTCGAGGTCGTAGCCGGCCACCTTCACATCATGGACATTGGCAATCCACAGTTTACGGACATTGCGGTCATAAGCCTCGCGCATCTCGTTGTAGATGAGTCCCGGCTGGGTAGTGGTGAGCCACAGATAATCGTGCGGACGTCCCCAATAGCTGAGGTGGTAATAGACGGCTCCCCCACCCTGACGCTGCTGTTCATGGACGCCGGCATAGCGTGTCATATAGCCGTAGTTGTCATCACACCACATCAGCGTTACATAGTCAGGCACCCGGAGTCCCATCTCATACAGTTCCAACACCTCTTTATAAGGTACGAACACCTGCATCAGTTTCGAGGGGTCTCCCACATATTTCCCAAGAAGCATCTGCTGGTCGTCAATGACCTGCTGAAGACCGTCGAATTTCTCCTGCTGCGACTGATAACCCTCCATCGAACTGTCGTGGATACCACGCATACCGATGGTGAAGATGGTGTTGGGAGTAGAGTGTTGAGGGTTGGTGGATAGTTGTTGGAGGCGTTCTATCCAATACTGCTGCACGGCCTCGCGGTTGGTCTTGTAGTTGAACCGTCCGCGCTCTTCCACATTCCACTCGCCGACGTTGTTGCGCATCAAAGGCTCGCAGTGGGAAGTACCGATCATGATACCACACGAATCGGCAACGGCCTTGGCTCCCTCCACCTGGAAGAAAGCCACCGTTCCCTCGTGCATGGCAGGCCAGATGGTATTGGCTCGCAGACGAAGCAGTAGTTCGAAGATTTTCCGATACGTCCTGGGACCAATCTGTCCCTTGGGGCCTGGTTCAAATACCTTGGAACTCCAGGGGCGAGTGCTCCAGTCCTCATCATTGATAAAGATACCACGATAGGCCACACTGGGTTGCTGTTCCGTTAAGAAGTCGCTGCTGAGCACCAGCCGGTCTTTCTTCTCCGGCACGATGTCACCCCACCATATCCACGGTGAGACGCCTGCCATACGGGAGAGTTCCAACAGTCCGTAGGCCATTCCCCGTCCGTTGTTACCCTCCACGATAATCTGCCTACCTTTTATATATATACGGAAGCCATCGGGAGCTCCCTTGCCCTGAATCACTTTAATCACAGCCTTGTCAGAGGCAACAGGCACCAAGCCCGTCACCTGCCGCATATCGTCCTTCCACATCTCAAGGGCAGTCATCACCACAGGATCGGCATTCTTAGGCATCTCATAAGTGACAGGATGGGCACCGTCGAACCATACCACTTCAGCACCACTGACCGTCGTCAGCAGCGCAAACCAAACACATATCGTACATATGATTTGTTTCATCCGTTTTCAAGTTTTCCACAAAGATACGCATTATTTTTGAAACAGCAAGGATTATTTCCTATCTTTTAGAATAACCGTCTTCGAAAAAAATTGAAGAAATAGTATGGTCATCTGAAAAATTATTGTATATTTGCAACCAGTTAATCAAGGTACTAATTCTAAAAAAAGAAAACTATGGATTTTAGTAAATTAATTTTAAAGCTGTTGGATTTCGCCAAGGACTATATCTTGAATTCTAACAAAAAGGAAATACCCAGACCTCAGGCCCGTCCCGTTCAGCAACCCGCTGCTGCAATGGAAGACGTGGAAATAGAAAGAACAGATGCTGAATGGAAAACCTATTTCAGGGAGATTCTGCAGGATTCATTCTCGTTCTACTCGATCCGTGAAAATGTACCCGTGACAGATTTGGCAGGATTCGCCAACGATGAGTTCAAACTCTACAAGACACGTCCCACCCAAGCCTACAAAGCCGAATGGGGACAGCCCTACTCTTTCGTGCTTGAAAGCGGAGGAAGCGCCAAAGGCGTGGTGATGCTCGGCAACGGCCACAGCCACGACAGCAACGTGAAGTACCTGATTGCAAGGATGTATGCCAAGAAACTGGGCATTCCCTACATCAACTTCTACACGCAGATGCCCAACGATAGGAACTACGTCATCGGACGTATCCGCAAGTTAATGGGGTAATAGGTGATGGTGGTTACTTATCAACTTCAAAACTTATAAACTTGAAAATTGAAAAAGGGGATGCAGCTATGCTGCGCCTGCAAAGGAGGCAGCCCTGTCCGCATAAAGACGTTTTGCAGGTAACAGGACAAGGTATCCTCTCGTGATCAGCAATTTTGCTGATTCAAAATCTTTCCCCTTTTTCATTTTTTATCATGGAGAGCATCCTAACACAACTGACCCGGCAGGAAACATGGGAAGAGTTTCTTGCCTATCGACTCATGAAAGGCCGTTTCACCTGGCATGAGTTCGACGAGGCCGACACTTATGTGGAACGGGAAGAGTATCTTCCGTTGGCGCAGAGGATTATTCAGGGAGAAGGTTTGGGCATTCCCCAGAAAAAGATTGTCAACAAGATGGGGACGGGCAAGAAACGGGTGGTTTACAGTTTCGCCCCCGAAGAGATGACCATCCTCAAACTCCTTGCCTTCAAACTCTATGACTACGATGAATGGTTCGCGCCCAACTGCTATGCCTTCCGCAGGGGCATGAAAGCCAGCGATGCCGTTTTTGACATCATACGGGCCATCGGAGATAAGGAAATGTGGGCCTACAAACTTGACATCCATAATTATTTCAATTCCATTTCCATTGAAATCCTGTTGCCGATATTGGCGGAAATGATGGCCGAAGACCTGCCTTTGTACCACTTTTTCGAAAAGATGCTGACCAAGAAGAGTGTCATCTACAATGGTGAGGCCATCCTTGAAGACCACGGCGTAATGGCAGGCACGCCCACCTCTCCTTTCCTGGCAAACGTCTATCTGAAAGACGTGGACAAGTATTTCCGCGATGCCCATGTCACTTATGCCCGCTATTCAGACGACATCATCATCTTTGCCCAGGACCGTGAGACGCTCGAAGAATACAAAAGCCGGATGGCGGAGTTTCTCAGGCAATACCAACTTAAGATGAATCCCGACAAAGAGAGAATCTATTCGCCCGATGAAGCCTACGAGTTCCTCGGATTCAAGTGTCATGGCCACGACATAGACATCTCGGAAGCAACCAAAAGGAAGATGAAGGGAAAAATCAGACGGGCCACGAAGAGACTGATGCGCTGGAGCAGCAAGAAGAACATGGAACCCGAAAAAGCGATGAAGGGACTCATCAACCATTTCAACCGTGTGTTCTTCGAGAACGGCGATACGGAATCGCTCACATGGTCGAGGTGGTTCTTTCCCGTCATCAACCATACCGACGGACTGAAGGAGATAGACCATTACCTCCAACAGAACATCCGCTTTCTGAGCACAGGAAAACACAACAAGACCAATTACAAGACAGACTACGACAAACTGAAACGGTTGGGGTACAAGAGTCTGGTGAACGAGTTCTACAAATACAAAAACATCAAGTAATCCTTGAGAGTTTTCAAGGGAGACCATCATTGTTGTTTTGTTGTTCGAAAAAAACTTGAAATGTTTGGAAGTTATAAATAAAACACGTATCTTTGCCGCGATATGAACAGTAAGTTTCGTTCTTTTTCCAAGCGATTGACACACCGTATCGTGCTTGCCCTGATACTTACACTGGCGGTGATGTTTGCCATTATCTACTATGTGGCTGTAGGAATCACCAAAATCCTATATGAGGATGGTATCTATAGCATCATGGACGTGCAGAGCGAGATCGTAGAGAAGATGCTCTATGGCGTGGAACTGTCGGTCTGTAGCAGTGTCAGCGGTATTGAAAAGACATTGGCCAGACCGGAGACCATGTATGCGACCTTGGAAGAGGAACTGAACAACCACCCCCACATCGCAGGATTCTTCACGGCCTTCGAGGCGGAATACTATCCAGGTCAGGGGAGGTGGTTTGAGCCTTATGCCGTACGCATGGGTGACTCGATCGTCCAAAAGCAGGTGGGAAGCCAGGTCCACGACTACCTGAAAAGCGAGTGGTATCAGAAAGCGCTGCAGAACGATAACGGCTACTGGTCGGAACCTTATATGGACGATACGGGGACAGGGCTCCCCCTCTGCACCTATGCCATCCCCCTGCGTGATGCCAAGGGGCGCAAGGTGGGCGTTTTCGGAGCAGATGTGTCGCTCGACTGGCTACACCAGGAGTTGCAGAAAATAGATGAAAAGGCGAACACCAAGCGCATGGGACTTGACAAGAACGCCCGTTCCAAGGCCTATACCTTTATTGTAGGCCCCGACGGCACCTATATCGTGCATCCCGACAAGTCACGGATTCTTAAAGACAAGTTCTCGGCCATTGACTTCACTAAGAAAAAGGAAGGCAAACAAGAGGTGGAACTTGACGGGAAGCAGGTTTACGTATTCTATGAGGACTTGCACAACACAGGATGGACCATGGGTTTTGTGGTCAACAAAAGACTGATATGGGTACCTGTGATATTCTTTGGCATCATCATGGTGTTGGCGATGGCATTGGCATTACTGGCAGTCTATATCATCAGCCGCCTGACCATCCGACGCTCCACGAAACCCCTTCAGGCACTGGCCTTCAGTGCCGAAGAGGTGGCTAAGGGCAACTTCAGTACACCGCTACCCGTACTGCGCCATCATGATGAAATCTATCAGTTGCGCGACTCGTTTGCCAACATGCAACTGTCGCTGGCCAGTTACATAGAGGAACTCAAGAAAACAACTGCCGAAAAAGCCTCCATGGAGAGCGAACTCACCATTGCCCGTGATATACAAATGTCCATGATACCTAAGAGATATCCTGCATTTCCTGAACGTGAGGACATTGATATCTATGGCTCGATGACACCCGCCAAGGAGGTGGGAGGTGACCTCTACGACTTCCTTATCCGCGACAACCGCCTCTACTTCTGTATAGGTGATGTTTCGGGAAAGGGTATTCCCGCAGCCTTGTTGATGACCGTCACCCGCAATCTCTTCCGCACCCTCGCCAATGAGGAGCAGTGCCCCGAGCGCATGATGAGCCGCATCAACACATCCTTGTGCGACGGTAATGATGCCGGATGGTTTGTCACCATGATTATCGGTGTGCTCAACCTGCAGACCGGACACCTGACCTATTGTAATGCTGGCCATATACCGCCATTGCTGATGGGCAACGAAGTGAGCCGGTTGCCACTGAAGCCTATCTTGGCGGCAGGCTCGCTGGAGTTCACTTCCTATACGGCTATGGAAACCACGCTGCTGCCGCAGACCACCCTTTTCCTCTTTACCGACGGACTGACGGAAGCCAAGAATACTGAAAAACTAATGTTTGGAGATGACCACACACTGCAGGTGGCCACACGGCTGCAGCAGGAACAATTACTGGAACCTAAGCAGGTCGTCACGTCCATGAATGATGCCGTAAAAGCATTTGTGGGTGAGGCAGAGCAGAGCGACGACCTGACGATGCTGGCCATACAGTATAAAGGGAGCGAAGAAATCGTTGACACTATGAAACTCGATGTCAGCATCGACGAGATGCCACGCGTCAGCAATTTCGTCATCAGCCAAGCCAAACGGTCGGGCATGGACGAGGAGCGTACCAGCGACCTACGCATGGCCGTAGAAGAGGCCGTAGCCAACATCGTCAATTACAGCGGTGCTTCCGACATAATACTTGGTGCCACGGAGCAGGACGGAAAACTCTGCATGGTTCTTTCAGATGACGGCAGTTCGTTCGACCCCACGGCTATGCCGCCCCCCGACCTCACCTTGCCAGGTGAAAAACGGAAGATTGGCGGACTGGGCATCCACTACATGCGGCAGATGAGCGACAGCCTTGCTTACCGTAGGGAAGCCGACAGGAATATTCTCACAATCATAAAAAACATCTTATAAACAGCAAGAAAAAATGGTAGATATCACAATTACAGAACAAGGAGAACGCCAGATAGTCAAAATCTCCGGCGAACTTGACAACACGGCCAGCCGCGATGCTGTCAAGGCTTTGGCTCCTATCACGGAACAAGAAAACTATGACGTGGAAGTGGACTGTTCGGAACTGAAATACATTTCTTCGAGCGGCCTCCGCCTGCTGCTCAACATCTACAAGCACCAGTGCACCATCGGCCACCGCCGAATCCTCTCCCACATGGACGACTACATCAAAAAAGTGCTCGATATGGGTGGATTCCTTACCATCTTTGAAACGGAGGAGTAAGCGTATGGCCGACGATGTAAAACAACTCAAAGCCGAAATCGAGCGGCTGAAAGCAGAGAACCAGGAACTGAAGCAACAGTTGGACTACACCCACGGGCAGTTCGTAAGGCTGATGAGTCATAACCTAGACCTCGCCGAACGCCTGGAGGATGACATGGAGATGCGCCGTCGGGTTGATGTGGCCATCGAGATGATGAATGGCAACGTGGAGCGCATGCAGAATGCCGACTTGCGTGATGATGCTCAACTCATGGCCATTATCGAGTTGAAGGTGGAAAAAGAAGAACTGCACCTGGACCCCGACTTCGATGCCGAGGCTCTCGCCAAACTGGTGGGTGTCAGCGTGTCACGTCTGAATACGCTCTTTCGTCACCAGACTCTGCACCGCACACCCGAAGCCTTTCTCGACAATCTGCGTCTGCTGACCGCCATGCGTCTGCTGCGCGACAAGCCCAACTACAACATTGCCTCCATTGCAGAGGATGCTGGATTCAGTATCCGCACCATGCAGCGCCGCATGGTAGAAGTCATCGGTATGTCTCCCGCCGAATACCGCGCCCTCTACACCCGAGATCAGAGGAAATAGTTTTAGGATGCCACCGGACTGGCGGTCAGACCTACGATGAAAGGGCAAAAAAAAAGCTTCCCGTCAGGGGAAGCTCTTTTGTATGAGAGTATGAGATTACAAATCCATCACGAGGCGGATCTGCATGGCCCAGTAATCTTGTTTCTCGTTGGCGCAAACCTCGAACTTGTCTGGTCTGATGCGGATATGTCCCTTGCCTGGGAGCAGGTATTCGGCTGCGGTGCCATTGCCCTTGTGCTCGTAGTTGTGGTAGCAATATTCCTTGTGGTGTCCTAAGGCATCAACTCCCTGTGTTGTCATCGTGAATACATACCATCCAGTCCACTTCAGTTCGAATCCTGATGCACCACCCTCCTGCATGCGCTCACCATACTTGTTATCCACACCGTCGCTCGACATGGTTGCCATGAGTCCCTGATAGTCGTTTGCCTGGCCTACGTGCCATCCTGCGGGGAAGGAAGCCTTGCCGAGGCTTTTGAAAGTGAAGAAGGCCTCTCCGTTCTCTATTCTTGAGCCAAAGCGCTCGTAATAAGCTGATCCGTGAGGAACGTTACCATTGAAGTTCTCGCGTGTCCACACCTGGTTGCCTACCTTCACCAGTGGATACTGGTAGTTGTTGTCGTAGCTCAGACCCTTCAGGTCAGCGTTCTTATAGCGCCACTTTCGTGAACCTTCTGACCAATACCATTCTCTGTCATCACCTGTGATGCCGAATGTCACGTTGCAGTCGCTTGTAGCTTTCTTGCCTGTCAGGTACATGTTGCGTGTCTCAGCATTCTCTACGATACCCATGGGTTTTACGGTGAAGAGACGGTTGGCGCGAAGGTAGAGCGTTGACTGCTGTCCCTTGTCGGTTGCGTAGTTGGACATCACCACCTTGCCGTTGCTGCCCCAGCTGATGTCGCATGCGGTCTTCCTGTCGGTTCCGAGGAAGCGGCCTGCCTGAAAGTTGGGACGGTTGTCGGTGACGGGATAGACCACCGGTACCAGACCCTCGTTGCTGATCTGCGGGATGTACTCCATGCAGTACCATGCCACTGTCTTGCCGTCCAAGCGTGCCTCACGGATGAGGGTACCGCCGATGTCGCTGCGCTTGCCGTTAGCCTTCTGCAGCCAGTCGGAGGGGAAGCTGAGGACTACAACATCGTCCTGTGCATAGGTTTCGGTACCTACATAGAAGTCGTTCTCCATCGTACCATCCTCGATGTATGCCATCAGTTTGTCGTGACGCGCCTGTCCCTCAGGAGTGCTGGTGTCAATGAGGTCGTAGAGCGGCCACAACTGCTGTGACTTTTGCTGATTGAAGTTGATAACCGCAAGGTTCTCCTCGTTCTCGAGTGAATTGATCCATTCGTTCACGTTGTCGGTAGTGTCGTTGGCGGCCACAGCAGCGGTCTCCTTGAATCCGCCGCCTGCTGCGCTGACGTTTCTTACGATATGACTCTTCTTGCTCTCGTAGGTGCTCTTGTAGTCTTCGCTCGCCTTGGCGTTGGCCTCCATCAGTTTGTTCTTGTAGCCCATGCTGGCGTGTGCCTTCAGTTCGTTGGTGTTGCTGCAATACTGCCTGTCGATGGTGACACCGTAGCGCAGGCGTCCGCCCAGGTCGGTAGTTAGGATGAGGTGAGAGCCGTAGTCTTCGATGAGCTGCTTAAAGCCTGCGTCGGTAGAGGGATAGGCACTGCCCGTTCCGTCGATGGCGCGCTTGGCATCCTCGGTCATATAGTGGCGTACGTTGTTGCGGTCGATACCCTGGAGCACAGCCTGGCCTACGTTGACGTTGGCGATAGTCATGCAGAACAGGTTACCCGAACTGCTCTTCTGCGTATTCGTGAAGGTGACACTTGCCTCGGCATTGAAGCCGCTCTTGGTACATTTCAGGTTTGCAGAGTTGGCCATGGTCTCCGAGATTTCCCCTATGCTGCTGCCAGCATAGCTCTCCACGTTGATCTTGAACTCGCCCTTACGGAATACGGGACCATAGCCGTTGCCGGCATCGCGCAGCATTTCCAGGGCTATGATGGGGCGGCTAGAGATGGCCTTCACGCCAGGCTCCATGTTCACGTTATAGCCATAACCTACGGCGGTGGTGATGTCACCCTTGTCCTTGACGGGGGCGTTTTCTTCTGTCTTCTCCTCACCGTCAACGCTGCCGCGTGTCTTGTACATATTATATTGGGGGTTGTCCAGATTGCATTTCTGCTGGAGGGTGATGATCTGGGTGTTCTGCGGATTCTCCAGGTCGGTGATAACCAACTGTGCATTGTTGCGCTCGTTCGTCCAGTTATCGAGCATACAGAGTTTGATCATGGCGGGGCCGTGACCTTCCGAGCGGTTCAGATAACAGAAATGGTAGTCACCCTCGAATTTGATCTCAGCCTTCCAGTTGCCCTGTGCGTTCACCTGTACGGGGACGGCATAGCTGTACTGTTCCAGGTTTCTGAATACAGAACTATTTGTGTTTGCGGGAGCGGAAGCACCCTCGTTGTCGATTTCGTCACTGCAAGCTGTAAGAGCAGTTGCGAAAATACCTGCGGTAAGGATGTTCATGAACATCGACTTTACCAAATTCTTTTTTGTTGTCATAATCTTAATATTTTTTTTTGTTAATACTTGTTTGTTGTTCTCTTGTATTTTTAATTAATTATTTATGTTTTAAAGGTTGCCCTTTTGCTGTTCAGTAAGGGCGGAACTGATGGGGTAAGCACCCGGGTGGGTGCTGAGTTCTATTACCTTATATTATTTTATATGTGTCATGAAGTCAAAGATCTGTTTCAGCTTGCTTTATTTGTTGCTTTGTCGCTGATTTCTGATGCAAAGATATGGCGGTATTTTCGCCCTGCAATGACTTTTTGTGTTTTTCGTTCAGAGTGCTTGCGCCAACCCCTGCCATTTTGCGCCATCTGTGAAAAAAGGCCTCAAATATGGCGCATCAGCACCGAAAAAGGTATAAAAATTTGCATTTGTGCTCGCTTAATCGTACCTTTGCAACGGAAAAAAGAAAGATTATGCAAGAGACAAGACAAGCAAAGATATCTCGCCTGCTGCAGAAGGAACTGGCGCAGATTTTCCAGAGTCAGACACGGATGATGCATGGTGTGATGGTGAGTGTGACGCGGGTAAAGATATCCCCCGACCTCAGCATCTGCACAGCCCACCTGAGTGTGTTCCCATCGGAAAAGGCAGAGGAAATTCTAAACAACGTGAATGCGAACGTGAAGACCATCCGCTACGACCTGGGCCAGCGCATCCGCAATCAGGTTCGCATCATTCCGGAACTGCGCTTCTTCATTGACGACTCCTTGGACTACATCGATCACATCGATGAACTGCTGAAAAAATGAGTTTTCCTTTTTACATCGCCAAAAGGTATCTGTTCTCGAAGAAATCGACGAACGTCATCAACCTGATTTCCGCCATCTCCGTATTGGGGGTGGCCATCGCCACAATGGCTTTGGTGGTGACGCTCTCCGTGTTCAACGGGTTCCACGACCTGGTGGCAACCCTTTTCACCTCATTTGACCCACAACTCCAAGTCGTTCCTACACAAGGGAAGACGGCTCCTGCCGACGACCCGATACTGACGGAGATTCGCCAGCTGCCGGAGATTGACGTGGCCACAGAGACCGTGGAAGACCAGGCGTTGGCCATCTACAAAGGGCGTCAGGCCATGGTGATGATCAAAGGAGTGGACGACAACTTCTCTGAACTGACACATATCAAAGAGATTCTCTATGGCGATGGACAGTTCTCCCTGCATGCTGCCAACTTACAGTACGGCACCGTGGGCATCCGACTGGCGCAAACACTCGGTATGCCTGCCGACTGGGATGGCTACCTGCACATCTATGCCCCCAAACGGGAAGGACAACTGGATATGATGGACCCCACCGACGGATTCGTGGAAGACTCGTTGATAACGCCAGGTGCCGTCTTTATGGTCAAGCAGGCACGCTATGACAAGAACTATATCCTGACCTCCATCGGTTTTGCCCGCAGCATATTTGACCAACAGGGTATGCTCTCTGCTCTTGAGATGCGCATCAAACCAGGCTGCGACCTGGATGCCGTAAAGGCAAAAGCGCAGCAGATTGCAGGTGATAAATATAAGGTGAAAGACCGCTACGAACAGCAAGATGATACGTTCCGCATCATGAAGATAGAGAAGTTCATTGCCTATATCTTCCTCACGTTTATCCTCATTGTGGCCTGTTTCAACATCATCGGCTCGCTCTCCATGCTGATTATCGATAAGAAGGACGACGTAGTGACCTTGCGCAACTTAGGCGCCACAGATAAACAAATCACTCAGATTTTCCTTTTCGAAGGACGTATGATTGCGGCCATCGGTGCCATTCTCGGCATTCTGCTCGGGCTTCTGCTCTGCTGGCTTCAGCAGACCTACGGGCTGGTCCACATGGGCGAGAGTGAAGGATCATTCATTATCAATGCCTATCCCGTCAGCGTTCACCCCGAAGACATCTTGCTCGTATTCATCACCGTTCTGGCTGCAGGATGGCTTGCCGTATGGTATCCCGTACGGTATTTTGCAAAGAAGCTGGGAGTTAGAAATTAGAAAGGGGGAGTCTTTTAATCGAAAGACACTCTTTCCACCTCCACCTGTTCGTGAAGGAAAACCTGGGCTGATTCCTTGAATTTATCAGGGTTTTCAGTGGTAAGATACCGCACCATACCCGTCTTCGTAATCTTCTCTACCATTTCCGGATGATGTCCGAGATAAGTCTTCAGACTGTTGGCCACATATTCTCCCTGTGGGACAATCTTCACGCCTCTTGGCGCATACTTCAGGATGCTGTTAAACAGTAGCGGATAATGCGTACAGCCAAGAATAATCGTATCTATCTCAGGATCTTTGAGCATCAGTTGGGTGATGCGTTTGTTTACAAAATAATCAGCTCCGGGACTGTCGGCTTCATTGGCTTCCACTATGGCAGCCCAAAGCGGACAAGCTACACCCGACACCTTGATATCAGGAAACTGCTTTTGTATCTCCAGGTCATAGCTCTCACTCTTGATTGTTCCCTCCGTGGCCAAGATGCCCACATGACGCGAACGGGTAATAGAGCCTATACATTCTGCCGTAGGACGGATGATGCCAAGCACACGGCGGGAGGCATCCCACAGTGGAAGATCCTGCTGTTGAATGGTACGTAAAGCCTTCGCTGAAGCGGTGTTACATGCCAGGATGACCAAATGGCATCCCATGGAAAAAAGTTTTTGGACAGCCTCGCGGGTGAATTTATAGACCACATCAAAGGAACGTGATCCGTAAGGTGCGCGGGCATTGTCGCCCAGATACATAAAATCATATTGAGGCAGAGTCTGCCTCAACTGGTGCAAGATGGTCAGGCCGCCATAGCCTGAATCAAAGACACCGATAGGACCTGGATTATCTGGAAAGTTCACGTTTGATGATCTCAGTAACGTCTTCTCCCTGGGCAGGATCAACGTATGGCAAAGCATCCCCGTCGGTATTGAGGATGAAAGCCAGTCCCCGCTGCTGACCTACCTTGGCCAAAGCAGCCTTTAGTTTTTCGTGAAGCGGCTTCATGGCATCGGCCTCTGCATTTCTCAGCAGACGGCGTGCCTCCTGCTTGAAGGCCATGTTCTTCTCCATAAGATCCTGCAACTCACTCTGCCGTTTGTTACGGATAGAGACGGCAAATTCATGCTGGCCTTCCAGGAATTCCTCGTATTTCTTATTGAACTCCTCCTCGGCCCTCTTCATCTCGTCCTCAAACTGTCCTTGCAACTTGGCCACATTGCTCTTAACCGTTGCATAGTCGGGCATTGCTTGAAGCACCTCACTGTAAGAGAGATAGCCAAAGCGCATCTGCGCAGAAGAGCGAAGAGTGAAGAGTGAAGAGTGAAGAATCAGCAAAAACGCTAATGTCATCAGCCTGTTTTTTTGCACTTTGTTTATCATTATTGTTTCTTTTATCATTGATTCTTCAATCTTTATCTGAAAACAAACCGCCCCCTCCCTCCCATGGGAGGGAAGGGGTGGGTCATTATTTTATTTCAGCTTCTGAATCTCAGCCTTCACGTCGGCAGTCACATCCTTGGAAAGTGTTGAACTGATGTAAGGAAGACTCTGGGCCTGCATGATATATACATAGCCACCGTTCTTACCTACATTCTCTACAGCCTGGAACACCTTCTGCTGAATGGGGGCCAGCTTCTCCTGCTGGAGTTTCTGGAATGCCTGGGCATTGTCCTGCTGAGCCTGCTGATATTTCTGCATCAGGTCATTGATATTCTTCTCTGTCTCCTGCTGCTTGGTCTGGTTCATTGTGCTCTTGGTCTTCTCGTACTCATCATACTTACGCTGGATTTCATCCTGCATGCCCTTGAGCTCGTTCTCATATTCCTGAGCCTTAGCCTTCAGTTCACCTTCTGCGCGGGTGTATTCGGGCAGAGAGGTCATAATAGCCTGAACGTCAACGTGACCAAACTTCTGTGCGAATGTGGCCATAGGTGCCATCATCAGCAGCATAATCAAAACTTTCTTCATTTCTTTCTTTTTTATTGATATTAAACTTATTTTCTTGTTTT
Organism: uncultured Prevotellaceae bacterium; assembly: GCA_900316985.1. GTDB lineage: Bacteria > Bacteroidota > Bacteroidia > Bacteroidales > Bacteroidaceae > Prevotella. The sequence continues at coordinate 52,199 of ONFE01000014.1, read as the reverse complement.
CTAGAAGATCTAGATTTTCTAGAGTATCTAGGTTTTCTAATGATTAATCAGCTGAATAGCCCAATTTGGAAAGCACCTCGTTGGAAATATCCACCTTGGGCGAACCATAGATGATACCTGTATCTGAAGCACGGTCGATAACCAGCGAGTAGCCACGCAGGTCACTGATATCCTTCACGGCATTATAGATTTCCTCCTGAATGGGAGTCATCAATGCCTCACGCTTCTTGTAGAGTTCGCCTTCCGGACCGAAGTACTTCTTTTTCAGGTCGCTGGCTTCTTTCTCCTTTTGCATAATGGCTTCCTGTTTGGCCTTCTTCTGCTCTTGAGAGAGGAACACCACCTCATTCTGGTAGTTCTTGTACATCGTCTGAGCCTCTGTGTTAAGAGCCTCTACCTCCATCTGCCATTTCTTGCTCACCTGTGAAAGTTGTTCATTAGCACGCTCATAGGCAGGCACATTCTTCAGGATATACTCCATATCCACAAGCGCAAACTTTTGCGCTGAAGCCGTTGCGAGACCGCAGAATGCGCACAATGCGCAGATAATCAGTTTCTTCATAACGTTTTCTTTTTTATCGTTAAATGTAATTTGACGGTGCAAATATACATCTTCTTTTTTTATCCGCAATAGGGAAACCACTATTTTCTTAGCGGAAAACCCTAAATCACCAAACCAGGAAACCTAGATATCTAGAAATCTAGAACTTCTAGGAATACTAGAATAACTAGAACTCCTGTCCCAACACGAAGTGGAACTGGCTTCCACCCTTAGAGCCAAAGACCTTGTCGAAACCATAGGCCCAGTCAATACCCATCAGACCCACCATCGGGAGGAAGATACGCACACCGACACCGGCTGAACGCTTCATATCGAAGGGGTTGAACTTCTTGGCTTCCGTCCAGGCATTACCAGCCTCAGCAAATCCTAATCCGTAGATGGTGGTGTTACCCAACAGGAACGGATAACGGAGTTCCACGGAGAAGCGGTCATAGGCATAGCCTTCACTGCCGTAAGGAGTGAGCGAACCGTTCTCATAACCACGCAGACCGACGGTCTCTTCAGCATAGCTGGTAGAATAGCCCGACATACCGTCACCACCCATGTAATAGGTTTCAAACGGGGATTTCTTATACTTATTGAAATTGCCTAAGATACCCAACTCCACGCGCGTCATCAGCACCAGACACTTGGCACCGTTTGTCAAGGCGGTGAAAGTACGGCTCTTGAACTTCCATTTGTGATACTCCACCCAGCGATAACGCTCCTGCTGGGCAGCACTGGCAGCATCTGTCAGTTTACCGGTAGCCTTGATCTCAGCGTTATAAACCTCATCAAGATGCTTATAATCCTTTCCGTCAAAGGCAGACCATGGCGGAGTGATGCTTACTGAAGCCACGAACTCCGAACCACGACGCGGGAAGAGTTGGTTATCAGTAGAGGTACGCGAGAGTGTAATACCAAGGTTCAGGTTGTTACAGTTACCGTTCTGCACCAGGAAGTAACGCCACTGCTTCAGCATATAGCGGGTATATGACAACTGCACACCGAGTTGGAAATAGTCATCAGGCCAGCGTAAACGCTTACCCCATCCCAGATTGGCTCCGAAGAGCTGGATATACTTGTCGGGATCATAGAAATTCTCATAACTGTTATAGTAGCTGCTACCCAAGCCGGACATGGCTGCATAATAGTTGTTGAAGTAGGCGCTGTTATAATAGTTGCTCGAGACATCGGTCTGCTTCGAATAGTAGAGTCCCACAGAGAACTGGATAGGACGCTTGCCGCCAAACCAGTTCGTGGAGTAACTGGTATTATACGACTGATAGTAGGTTCCATTGGTCTGTGCACCGATGGATAGCACCTCACCGTCACCGATAGGCATGATGCCGCGATGTTCCGCATTCTTACGGAAGAGGTTGCGCATGGAGAAGTTATTGAGTTTCAAACCTATACGTCCGATAACACCCGTCTGTCCCCAACCCAGTGAGAATTCAATCTGGTCATTGGATTTCTGCACCAGGTTATAGCTAATGTCCACCGTTCCATCTTCATAGTTCGGCTCCACCTTCGGATCAATCTGTTCTGGATCAAAGTGACCCATAGATGCCAGGTCACGGGCAGAACGCTGCAAAGCTTCCTTACTAAAGAGGTCACCTGGCTTGGTACGCAGTTCACGACGAACCACATTCTCATACAAACGGTCGTTACCATTGATGCGCACGCGGCTGATGTGTGCCTGCTGTCCTTCGTAGATACGCATCTCCAAGTCGATGGAGTCGCCCACGATGTTCACTTCCGTAGGCTGCAGATTATAGAACAGGTAACCGTTGTTCCAGTAGAGGTTACCCACGGCATCGTCGTCTTCGGAAAGTCGCTTGTTCATCAGCTTCTGGTTGTAGACGTCGCCTTTCTTCATGCCGAGAACATCGCTCAGACCAGGTCTGTTGCCTATTCTATTGGTAGGATAGACAGTGTTGCCCACCCACGTAATGTTACGGATGTAGTATTTCTTTCCTTCATCCACCTTCAGGTAGATATTCACATGCTTGGGATCATTGACCCATACCGAGTCTTCCAGAATGACAGCGTCACGATAACCCAGTTCATAATATTTGTTGATAAGGTTCTCCTTATCAGTCTTGTAGCGCTCAGGCGTATATTTCTTGGACTTCAGGAACGAACTCAGTTTGCCGGCCTCATGAATCTTGGAGAATGCACCTTTCCGGAAGAGTCCGCCCTTGATTTTCCGGTCGGGCAGGTTTGTGTTACCTTCAATAATGATGTTACGGACCTTCATCTTTTCCTTCTTATCCACGGCCACATCGAGAATCACCTGATTCTTGTTGGCCACATCATCACGCTGAACAATAGAGATCTCTGCATTGTTATAGCCTTTGTCGTCGAAGTATTTCTTTGCCAGAATCTTGGCGCGGTCAATCATGTTAGGCGTAATCTGATTACCTTTCAGCAGACCGAGTTTCTGCTCCATATCCTCGCGCTCCGACTTTTTCAGACCGATATAGTTGATGGTGCTCACGCGCGGGCGCACCGCCAGATGGATATGAAGATAAATCTTGTCACCAATAAGTGAGTCGGCCGTGATGGCTACCTTCGAGAAAAGTCCGTGACGCCAGTAACGCTTCACGGCATCCGTAATCTGTGCGCCTGGCACTTCTATCTCCTCACCGACGGTAAGGCCCGAAATACCAGTCAGCACATAATCCTCATAGCCTTCCACTCCTGACACGGCCAATCCGGCAATCGTACAAGAACGCGGCGAACCAGCATAGGTGATGTCGGGATTGATGATTTTCTCCTGGGCATTTAAGTGAAGAGTGAAGAATGAAGAGTGAAGAATCGCCATCGCGATAATCACTCCCAATCTTTTCCACTTCACCATTTTATATTTACTCATACAATATATATTCAAAATAATCCTATGATTCTTCACTCTTCATTCTTCACTCTTCACTTTCTACCTGAGCCTCGGTCTTGCCAAACCGGCGCTGGCGGTTCTGATAGCTGGCAATGGCCTTGTGCAGGTCTTCTTCTGAGAAATCAGGCCAATATGTATCACAAAAATACAATTCGCTGTAGGCAATCTGCCAGAGCAGGTAGTTAGAGATGCGCAATTCGCCGCCAGTGCGGATGAGCAGGTCTGGGTCTGGCATGAAACTGGTGGCCAGATGCTGGCTGATAGTGTCTTCGGTAATGTCCTCGGCACGGATGCCTCCGGTCTTCATATTCTTGAAGATGTTCTCAGGAAGCTCTTCCATGTCGTGCACCTCAGAGACAATCTGCCTGACAGCCTCGGTTATCTCCCATCGCGACGAGTAACTCAGCGCCACAACCATCGTCATGGCATCATTCTCAGCTGTATGCTCCATGGTTTCCTGCAGTTTCTTCTGCACATCATCGGGCAACCGTTTCATGTCACCGATGACGCGGAAGCGCACGTTATGCTTCATGAAGATTTCATCTTCGAGCGAAGAAAGCACCAGTCCCATCAGGGCTGAAATCTCGTCGGCAGGACGGTTCCAGTTCTCTGTAGAGAAGGTATAAAGCGTAAGATACTTCACGCCGAGACGGACACACTCGGCCGTGATACGGCGTACGGTTTCCACTCCTGCCTGATGGCCGAAGGAACGTTCACGCCCCCGCTCAGTGGCCCAGCGCCCGTTGCCATCCATAATAATGGCAATGTGCTCGGGAATATTCTTCATGTCAAGATTGGCAGCCATATCTCTTTATTGTTTCGTTTACGCTTTCTTTATCACATGCTCACTCGTCCTCATTATGACAAGTGCGGCATTTTGCCATAAAACTGTAGGTCACCGACAACTGCAGAGTGGAATAGCAGTCCGTATTCTTGAAGATTCCACTACTCTTGATGCCGTAGGGATCTTCCACCCCGTCAAGTTTGTCATTCAGCGAGAAATGCATGGCCCATTCGAGACCGACATTCACACGTGCACCCACTTTATACTTCACACCCACACCTATAGGCAGGTTTGCCGTAAAAACGTTCTTCTGGTCCGTCTTCACATACGTACCGCCCAATCCGATGAAAGCACAGGGCGTGAGTCGCTTGGCTCCGCGATAGTCGCGGCCAGTGCCATAAGGCCAGAAATTATACTCATAGACCACATCAAGATCCACAAGCGTATTATTGAAATCATAGGGTGCCACAGCCTGTTCGGGATAATAGGTCTTGGCATTCTTGCTGCTGCCCTTCAGCTTCCCGTACGACAGATTTGCCTTGAAACCCATATAGGGATTGAGATTATATCTCGCCACGATGCTTCCCATCGGCTGGAGGTTCTTGGTCAGCGAACCGTTGAAGTCACCGTGGTAGCCTATCAGTCCGGCGGCTGCACCGATTTCCATACGATACTCCACATCATCCTGCGCACCGGCGCGTCCTGTCACCAGCAGCATCAAGGCTAAGAGAAGACCGTACTTGCACTTCATCCTACATCTTCTTAACGTTATTCAAGGAACCGCTTATTGGCCGTTTTATCATCTCTGTTGAGACGTCCGTGCCAAACTTCGTCAGTCCCCTCGCAGAACAACCACAGTTCCTTCTTGGTATCCACCAGCAATTTCACGTTCGTAGCCTTCTTATTCAATCCCTTTGGCAGACGGAACACATCGTTGGGAATCCAAGAGATACCATTGTCGTGACTCACATAGATAGCCTCATAGGCATCCACCTTGCAGTCGTCCATTCCGGCACCGCCAATGGCAAGGATATCATGATCGCTATAGTAAGCCACACTGAGATTCTTCATTTTAGGCAGGGGATACAAATTGCTGCCGCCTGCCGTGATATACGACCAACCGCTGGAAACAGCACCTGCCGCATACTCATCATATTTGAACCAGCAAGATGCATATTTCTTATCGGCATCGGAAGTTCCTACCAGCAGGATATAGTCGGTTAAGTCAGCCGTACGAACACCCTTGTACACAAAGTTGACATTGTCATTGGGCAGATAGGAAGCATCCGTATCAAGCTTTTCCGCAGTCCACGTAGCACCCTTGTCAGCCGACATCAGCAACTGTCCGTTCTCCACCTTATACTGGTTCACACTTGCGGCCGGCAAATCCAGCGATTCAACCTTCACGCCTTTTTCCAATGCCCAATAGACCGAATCAGTGGGTTGCCTATGCACGTTCACCGTCACCTCATAGGCTCGATAGTCCTTACTGCCATTGCTAAAGGGATAAACGCGAATCTCCCGGGGGTGTGAGAGATCCAGCGAATCACTGCTGCTATAAATGGTTAAAGTTTCGTCTGTCAGACTCTTGATAAAAGCCTGTCCTGAATTCTTGGTGGTAATCGTCACCAGAACCCTCGAGGCATCTGTACCGTAAGGCAGCGAGTCGATGTTGTATATCTTCCGGTTCAGATGATCGATATAAAACTCGTATTTGCTACCGGCCACAGTCGTTTTGTACGTGCTGTCGGTAACACCGTCCTTAGCCTTCGTGGTGACATAACGGTTCAGGGTACCCAGGGTAAAACTTGAGATAGCCGTATCGCTATAATACGTCGTTTCCGTATCGTTCGACTTCAGGCACGATGCGAAGACAAGCGTTGCGACCATCAGCAGGAAGGGCACAATATTTCTTTTCATTCTCTTTCGAATTTGAATTATGCTTGCAAAGGTAAGCAGATTTCCGCAAATAAACGGACATTTGGCCATTTTATTAGTGAATTTATGGATTAAAAGGGCGTTTTTTAAGTTTTATTGAATAAAATGGGTGATGGGTGTTGGGTGTTAGGTGGTTACCTGACTGTCTTGCTAATGAGCTTTGCGAATAAACCAGAAACTTGAAACATGAAACCTGAAACTGAAACCGTAGGTTTCAAATGGGCACAAAAAAAAGAGGACGATATGAATCACTCACGTCGGCCTCCTGAAAACAATTAACGGATGTTAGTGTTAACTAAAGCAACAATACTAAGTATTGTCATAATCGCTGTCACCGCCAGCATCACGTTTGTTTCAAAATCTAATAACATAATCTTTACCTTAAATCTATCAAACTACTAACCTATGAAAACTTTTGGATACTTTCTCCCGAAAGCGATGCAAAGATACAAATTTTTGTGTGCCCACACAAATGTTTTAAATCACTTTTGCAATTATTGGACGAATTTTTGACTTAAATCAATAAAAGGCCCACTCTTGGGCGGACCTTTTACTGATTTTCACATTGTCGTGAAGGGTTACTTCACCATGAACTTTGAACTACGTTCCAATTCGTTCACGTTCGGAAGAATCCAAACAAGTTTGGTTCTTCACTTACTTAATCACGAATTTCTTGCCGTCCTTGATGACGATGCCCTTATAGCCCTGCTTCACCTGCTGACCGGCCAGATTGAAGGCCTTGCCGCCATTCTGCTGGGTGGTATTCACTTGGCTGATGCCGGTATCAACGATGTCATACCAGACAATCTCAGACTCATGAGTCTCGCCTCCACCTTGGTAGATGCTCTTCACGCCGACTTTCTCCCAGCCATCGGTACCATAAAGATAGACTCTCTTGGCTTCTTTCTCCGTGAAGATGTCCCAACCGTCGGTAAAGTCATATGGAATCAGTTCCATATCGCTTTCCAACTCCGTATAAGCATCTTCACTGGCCTTCAGCGTGTAAGCAGAAGCCGTGCCATCCTTCATGTAATAGATCTGATAGAAGAATCTGTCTTTACGCAACTTGTTACCGTCAACATCCTGAAGAGGCACATTAAACAGTATACGCGGTCCATATTTGGGTGTCACTTCATATTCCAAGTCTGTAGGAGTGGCAGGAGTAGCGGCCACATCTTCAATCTCTGCGGGATAAACGAATGTAGAACCGTCAGTCAGTGTGATGATGCAATCTGAGTTAATACCCAGCCAATAGCCACTATCCGCATAACCTGTCCATGCCTGGTCGAAAGTGATTGTAGTCTCTGTTCCAGTTGCTGTAAGATCGATCAGTTTATCTGCTGTTTCATTTAAGCCATAAATGTAGAAGTCACCGTTTGAGCTGACATAAACAATCTGATCGGATGAAACTTCAATAGTCTTATCGCTATTCATGGTAAGCTCTATGGCTCGGCCATAATCTCCGAAATTGTAAACATAAACAGTTTCTTCTTCTATATCTTGCTCAATATAGACGTCAGCGCTTTGTATACCATTGTTCATATAGTTCATCTTGCCGTTAGGCCTTACTAACATAGTAAACAGAGCATATTCATACGATTGTTCACCGCCTATGATATGGGCAGCCCATTCATCTTCAAAAGATATGCTACCGTCTTCCTCGATGGTTCCTATAAGAGCAGCGCCTTCGGTTGTGACATTAATGAGTTCTGCGGGACTATCACCCTCATACTCGTAAAGCAACTGAGGATCAATCGTGACGGTTCCAGCAGCAATATCCACTTTAGCCTCTATCGGCTCAGTCCAACTGCCCCACCAACCAGTGATGGTAATCGAATTCTCGCTACCTTCGGTCTTGGTGATTTCAATAATCGTAGAAAGAATAGCCTCATCGAAACCACTGTAATAGATCTGCATCCACGTTCCGGTCAGGTCATCGATAGACGAAACGGCAGCTGCCTTGCGAGCCTTCTTAATCTGCTTGATGGTTTCCACAGACTGAGTCTTTCCCTGCATCGGACGGGTAACGCTGTTAACCTTGCTCTGCATCGGACTGGCTGTCATACTAACCCGATTCTGCATTGGACGTGCCAACTGTGCCCTCTCCAGTTTCTGGGCATTGGCGGTAACTGCCATCAAGGCAGCAACAATCATAAGAGTAAATTTTTTCATACGCATGTAATTAAATTTTTCAGGAAAATAATATTGTTGGCTGCAAAGATACGATTTAGCGAGCAAAAATGCAAATAAAATATGTTTTAATTTGCTTTTTCGAGCGTAAGTATCTTCTCTAAAGATCCTTTTTTGAACAATTTGCAAGAAAAAAGCGGACTGCCCGTGGGCAATCCGCTATTAATCATAGAACTAATTCTTAATTGTCAATTCAAAATCGCCGAAGGCGATAACTCTTAACTCTTAAAGTTTCGGTCCTGCAGCGACGAGAGCCTTACCAGCCTCGTTGCCCTCGTACTTCTTGAAGTTCTTGATGAAGCGGGCAGCCAGGTCTTTGGCCTTCTCTTCCCACTCATTGCGGTTCTGATAGGTATCACGAGGATCGAGAATACCCCATGCTACACCATTCAGCTGTGTGGGAACCTCGAAGTCGAAGTAAGGAATCTTCTTGGTAGGAGCGTTCAGGATGTCACCACCCAGGATAGCGTCGATGATACCACGTGTATCCTTGATAGAGATACGCTTGCCAGTTCCGTTCCAACCAGTGTTCACCAGATAAGCCTTGGCACCGCTCTTCTCCATCTTCTTCACCAGCTCCTCAGCATACTTTGTAGGATGCAGCTCAAGGAATGCCTGGCCGAAGCAAGCAGAGAATGTAGGAGTGGGCTCAGTGATACCGCGCTCTGTACCAGCCAGCTTTGCGGTGAAACCAGAGAGGAAGTAGTACTTCGTCTGCTCAGGAGTCAGGATAGAAACTGGAGGCAGCACGCCGAATGCGTCGGCAGAGAGGAAGATAACGTTCTTAGCCTCAGGACCAGCGCTCTTCTTGTTCACCTTCTGGGCAATCTTCTCAATGTGGTTGATAGGATAGCTTACGCGGGTGTTCTCGGTCACGCTCTTGTCGGCGAAGTCAATCTTACCGTTCTCATCAACAGTCACGTTCTCGAGCAGGGCATCGCGGCGGATAGCGTTGTAGATATCGGGCTCACTCTCCTTGTCGAGGTTGATAACCTTGGCATAGCAGCCACCCTCGAAGTTGAACACACCCTCGTCGTCCCATCCGTGCTCGTCGTCACCAATGAGCAGACGCTTAGGATCGGTACTCAGAGTGGTCTTACCAGTTCCAGACAGACCGAAGAAGATAGCGGTGTTCTTACCTTCCATATCGGTGTTGGCAGAGCAGTGCATAGAAGCGATACCCTGCAGAGGCAGATAGTAGTTCATCATAGAGAACATACCCTTCTTCATCTCACCACCGTACCAGGTGTTGATGATGCACTGCTCGCGGGTTGTGGTGTTGAAGGCAACACAAGTCTCTGAGTTCAGACCCAGCTCCTTGTAGTTCTCAACCTTTGCCTTAGAAGCGTTATAGATAACGAAGTTAGGCTCAAAGTTCTCCAGTTCCTCAGCGGTGGGCTGGATGAACATGTTCTTTACGAAGTGTGCCTGCCAGGCAACCTCAACGATGAAACGAACGCGCAGACGGGTAGCCTCATTGGCACCGCAGAAAGCGTCCACCACATAAAGGTCCTTGTTGCAGAGCTCCTTGATGGCAATATCCTTAACCTTTGCCCAAACCTCCTCGCTCATGGGATGGTTGTCGTTCTTGTACTCCTCAGAAGTCCACCAAACCTTATCCTCGCTCTGAGCATCCTTCACGATGTACTTGTCTTTAGGTGAACGACCAGTGTAGATACCAGTCATTACGTTCACGGCGTTGAGCTCGGTGTTTACGCCCTTGTCGAAACCCTCGAGACCAGCCTTTGTCTCCTCCTCGAAGAGGTACTCATACGATGGATTGTGAGCAATCACGGTTGAACCGGTGATGCCATACTGAGTCAAATCTAACTTTGCCATAATATCTTTAAAATTTAAATTGTGAATATCTTTTACCCTAAGCAAATGGCATTTATCCAATTTGCGGTTGCAAAGTTACTCATTTTTCACTGACTCACAAAACGTTATCCCCTTAAAAATTGACTTTTAGCCCCGAATTTCGGTTAAAGTATTTAAAAATGATGTGCGCGCAAACATTTTTGAAAACTCCACTTTGCAAACTGTGGCGCGTTGACGCATTTCTGGTTTCAGGTTTCAAGTTTCTGGTTTCAGGTTCATCACCTTATGCGCGCGCGTACGCGAGAATTTTCTTTTTAAGGGTGCAAGGGTGTCAAAACCCCGATAAACACAGGCCTTGCACCCTATTCAGAAGGGTGTCAAGGGTGTCATAAGGGTGTAAGCCCACCTCGACCCTTCCTGAATAAAAGCGACCCACCCCAACCCTCCCTGTTTAGGGAGGGAGTTTTATTGATTATTCTCTGCGTACTCCATTCACTCTGCGTGAGGAATAAAACTATCTTTAGGAGTAAGGTAATCATTAGCGTTGAAAAATTCTCTAGAGAATTTTTTGCTTCCGATGATTGTTTGCATCCCTTCCAATGATGTTTTGGAGAAAATTCTCTAGAGAATTTTAACTATCCATTCCTAAAGGAGCACATTATTTAAGATATCTGTTGTAGGGGTATTTACTCCCTCCCTAAACAGGGAGGGCTGGGGTGGGTCTGAAGGGCTGGGGTGGGTCACCCCTTACACCCTTATGACACCCTTGACACCCTCTGAAACAGGGTGCAAGCCCAGTGTTTATCGGCATTCTGCACCCTTACACCCTCAAATCAAAAATTTCCTATACAAAAAAGCTGCATCCCCTTTCAGGAATGCAGCCTTTCTATTGCTATCGTAAGGCCATTGGCCCCATTTCATACTTAATCCTCTTCTTCGGTATCTCCCCAAATGTTCGGGGAAGTTGGAACAGCATCCTCTTCTACGAATTCGCCCTGCTCCTTGGCGGCCTCATCGTCAACAAATTGATTCGGAGAGCCAACAGGCAGTTCAAGCATCAGTGGCTCTTTCGGTTCCACAATTTGCATCTCCGGTACTTCATATTTCTTTTTCATCTTTCTCTCAATATACTTATTTATTTAACAACAAACTTTTTACCTTTCTTCACATATACGCCTGGGCGCAGCATCTTTTCTGCAGCCTTGCCCTCGGCAACCTTACTTCCATTCAAATTATATACAGGCATGCTATCGTCTTCATCTACCATCAACTCAGAAAGTTCTATTCCATTTGTCTCTTGGTTTTCAGTATTCTCCTCTGGAAAACCAAAAGAGAAAGTCAATTCCTTTGCATAATAAGCTTCCTCTTCATCAGAAACTTCCGGTGCCAACAGATAAGCCTTATTAGGCGTCATGTTTGCGGCTGTTGAATGGTAGAATCCTAGAACGCCATTATTGGGATCGGCCGACAACACATACATACGCTTTTTGTTGTTGGTCTCTTTTCTATTATTTAACGAAATATAGCCTTTTAGGAAATTGAGTCCTTGGTCGACGATTGGAGCAACTGTTTCTGTCAATGGCTGAAGTCGATTCGTAACAATAGAAGTAGAGTTTATATCATTCTGTACGACAGGACATTCCAAAATGACGGCCATATTAGCAGGAACTTTGCCACCCGTCACTTGCATGAACACAACGTTGTGGCGGTCAAATTCTTCTTCAAGTTCTTCCATACCTCCCTCTGGTATCGTCAGATAATAAGCATTCACGCCGTCAAGCAATTTGTATGGGAAGTCGGTGTACATAGTGGTATAATACTTGCCCTTTTTCGTGTATTTCGCCTTGGCATTGGCACCGAAAGCACCTTCGGTATTGGATTCGTCCAATGTATAAAGTGACCAATAGGTAGCAGATTCGTCAACCCCTTCACCAAACGACTTCATCACGGCATATTGAGTGCTGCCACCCTCATCGCAGAGATAGGAAGAAAAAGTAACACCAGAATAGGTAAAAGTGGTATAGATACGAACACCTTTATCCGTATTGACCATAGTCAGCGCATAATTATTGCTCTTTGCAAGATGCGTTTTGTAACTCACCCCATGTGCCGTCAAATCGCCCCCAATGGTAACACCACTTCCGCTGGGATTTCCAGTACGCAAGAACACGGTGGCAGGATTTCCCTGCGCCTCATCTTTTGCTATCAACTTCAGGCTGTTGGTGAAAGTGAAACCATCTTGTTTAGTACTGCCTTGGATAGTTCGTTCGTGTTCAGTGGCTTGTTGATTACCGTAGATGCAGAGGAACCGGCCTGTCTTTTTGTTTTGCAAACGGATATAGGTTTTTTCCGCAGGATTGCTAAAGTAGGCATAATAGGTGCCTTTTGTATCGCTCCCGGCGGTCAGAACCAATGGGTTGTCTTTTGAATAATAGCCATCGTTGGACCCGTCTTCGTTGTTTTTTTTCCAACCTAAGAACAATACGCCATTGGTGACGTCAGGATTGGCAGTCAACGTCACTTCATCATTCTCGATGTTGTTTGGGTTATTGATATTGACAGAACCTTTGCTTTCGTCAGCCGATCTCACTTTTATTAAACCTTGTTGCGCGATAAACACAGCATAATAACTGTATGTTGTAGGGGAACTACTTGATGTGCCGGATATCTCCAAATCAGTATTGAAAGATGTGCTTGTACTGACGGGTGTTCCATTTGCACTTCCGCTTGCCCAATGTGAAAAAATATAGTTTTCATCTTCAGCCTGGGCATAGAATTTGAAATTCAACGTCGGTTTACCAACATAGTCTAAACTATTCTCAATGGTTCGCGATGCTTGATAGGGCGGATTATTGGTACTCGTTCTGCTAACATACACTTTACCATATCCATTTGGAGTTGCCGTGGCAGTCACTTTGTAATAGTAAGTGCTTGTGGCTGTTACTGTAAGCAAACTAATAGTCAACAACATTATCGTGCATAGCCATCTATGCAGATATACTTTAGGAAGATAACTTTCTTTATTCATACAAATTAATCTTTAAAATGACTTATACTTCTTATTAGAAAAGACCCCGTAATCAGCTGATGCGACCAATCAAGAATGCCGATGAAAGGCGTTGACAGAATGAAGAGTACCAGCACTATGCTATATCCTAGCCAGCAATACGAAGCGGATTTCTTGTTTCGAATCTGCCAAAACAACAGAGGCAATGGCAGAAAGGCGACGAGATACCAATTCCATTGGGTGACAAACATCTCCGAGAAGAATGTTATGTAGAGCATCAATAGGCTCACCAACAACTGCGCCGTGAAGAGCAATATGTCGTAGGCTTTAGCAACCTGTTGCCAATGGAGTACCCATTCGGCAAGTGTGATGAGCAACGTCAGCAGTAGCAAACCACCAAAAACGATATTCGGCGTTATCGGCGTTGCCTTGTCTTTGCCGCTGCTCTCAACCAGTGTCGTTCCCGGGTCCGTTATCACGAAACGGCTTACTCCTGTAGAGTCGTTGGTGATGGTTGCCTTACGAAGCATCGGGACAATGGTTTCAGGCGTTAACCTAAACTCCTGTATGGAGCGTCGGTCGTAAGCCGTTCCGCCAAAGGTGATAAACAGGAACTCCGCCCAAGGCGAATGTCTAACGGCATGCCGGAACAGTTCGCCATCATTGAGCGTCTGCGGATATTCCAACTTTCCCCATTCAAAATGCTCACCAATGATACAGCGCTGCACGTTCAGGATGGAGGTTGTCAGGCAATTGGTAAAGAGCAAATTGAAGTTGCGGTATGCTCCTGCCATCATCTCCTCGTCAAGCAGTCGCCACAGTTCTTGTTTCTCGTGATGAGTGAGGTTCAGTTTATACTGCTTTAGTCCTCGTCCCGATTTTTTGGTGTCGTTGATGAACATGTCTGTAGGCACGGCGACATATTTCGCCTTAGCCTTTCCAGCTATTCCCGTCATGAATGTGCCGAAGTTCGGATCACTCTCAAACGTGAACACATAGTCGAGGTCATACGATGGACACTCCATGCGGAGTGTGGCGTGGCCAAAGACGGAATAGAGCGCATGAAGCGGCTCTGCTATCACCAGGCTGGCCGTCACGAAGTTGCTGCTGTCGGGTAGCACCTTAACGGAATCGTTAGGGGATGAATGCGCTCCATTCACCCATGCCGATAGCATGGCCAACACGGCCAACAGTCTAAACATTATTATCCTTAACTTTACCCTTTTATGCATAAATGCGGTGCAAAATTAATTATAAACCAATCGTCTACAATCAAACAAAACAACATTTTTGCATATTTTAACTAAAACTTCTATTCTTAAGGCCATTCACACATTTATGAATGAAGGAAACTGAGGTACTTCATCGACTCGCTGTTTGGGTAAAGGGAGGGGCTGAGAGGTTCTGACAATCTCTAAAATGTTCTTTTCAGCCATAAATCCATAAAACGATCGCTGACAATGTAGCCTTGGGGAGTTTGGCAAACAAGGTCTTTGGCCATCAGCATATCCAAGGCAGTTTTCACACTGCTGCTTCCCGGCAGCCCGTACTGGCGAATAAAGGCATTGCTTTGCGGACTGGGCACACGCCCGGCCTTGGCAACGGCTTTCAGCAGAGCAAACTGGTTGTCAGTCAAAAAAGAAACGACGCTTTCGTACTGCAAAGCCTGCGTGCCAAGTATTTTAAGAATGGCATCGGTTACTTTCTGCCCTGAGTCCACGCGTTTCTCGTCTTCGTACAACCGGTTAAGCACAGCCTGAACATACCAGGTGTAACCACCAAAACGCTCATAAACTTGATGAAAAGGTACGGAGTCGAGCACCCCACCCTTCTGCTCGAAAAAGCGGCGGGCAAACTCATAATAGATTTCCTCGTGCAAAGGCTGAAGCCCCATCAACTGGGTACTCTGGAAAAAAGGCCGTTTGGGTGAACTGAACATCTCAGCCATCAGATGCTGGTGGCTTCCGGAAAACACAAAGCCTATATGATGCGTAAACTGAATGAGGGAACGCAGCAGGGCTTCAGTTCCTTTTTCCGGGTATTCGGCTATCTGCTGGAATTCATCTATAGCCAAATAGACTTCCTTTTGCAGACTGTCAAGATAGTCAAGAATGCCCTTCAGGGTGTGCTCTGCCTGTACTGGCTCTATACTCACAGAGAAAGAGGGGGCTCCAGTCAGCGGATCAGGGCTGACCGTCGGACGCAAACCCATAAACACATCAGCCATTTTCGAAACAACCGCTTTTCTTCTCGAAAAGGCTTCTTCCACCACTGTTCGCCAAAGCAATTCCACCAGTTCATGTTGGTTACGAGTGGAGAAAATATCGACATAAAGGCATATTGCATTCTTATTTTGTTGCTTTATCTGATAAAAAGCATGCTTAATAAGGCCTGTTTTCCCCATTTTTCGTGGAGCAACCAAGGTTACATTCCTCCCATTTCGAAGACTGGAAATCAGATTTTCTGTTTCTTCTATACGGTCGCAGAAATAATCTGGTCCTTTATAACCCTGATAAACAAAGGGGTTTTGAAGCTTATTTGTCGTTTTCTTTGCCATGACTTGAAGATGTTTAAGCATAAAGTTTATCACGGAATTTCCGTCACATATTTTCCGTCACGGATTTTCCGCGATGCAAAAATAGGATTTTAATCTTAAATATCCAAACAATTTGCCGATTATTTGGCCATAAAAGCAAAAAAGCAGGAATAATTGGAGGAATTAGGGGGCAAATATGAAATAAATTTTTAATATTCCAAAAAACTTTGTGTCTTTGAATAAGTTACTTGCGCTCGGGAAAAAAAGAATGAATTCTTTTGTTTTGCTCTCGACTTTTCGTAACTTTATGTCTCTTCGAGCCATGAAGTTAGACTGCATTCGGGAAAAATCAAAATAAATTTTGTTTTTCCGCTCATTTGTACTAACTTTGCAGCAAAATATGCTACCTATAATATATTTACAAAATAATCAAGACTGACAAAATATGAAAAAATCAACACTGTTCCTGCTTTTGCTCACCGCCGTACTGATGGTCGGCGGAACAAACTGCGTCTTGGCAAACAACGATTTCGAGATAGCTCCGATCAGACTGACAAAGGCAGACCTGAAGCCTGAGCTGGTTTTTACAGACTTGAACTACGATTTTGGCGAGGAAGCTCCCGATGTTCCGCACCTTTCGGGCACCACAAGTCCGAACTTCACGACTTCGGCAAGCCCCCTATTCTCGCCGGAACCCAAATACCAACTGACTTGGATGCGCACCAACCCTGGTGTGAAACCTTATAAGTTTCTGGACGACTTGACCTTCGTCGGCGTGCCTCTCTTCGTGGCGGGAATCATCGCCAAGAGTGAGAAGAAATCGTTCCGGCAGAACACGAAGGACAACAAGCACACGCTGATAACCGACTTCAAGACGGGTATCGACGACTATTCGCAGTTCTTCGGTCCCGTGATGACCACCGGTCTGAAGATTGCCGGCGTTGAGGGACGTTCCGACTGGGGCCGCTATCTGGCCTCGACGGCGATGTCGTATGCCATTATGGGCGGATTCGTCAACGGTATTAAATATACGGCCAAGGAAATGCGTCCCGACGGAAGCACAGCCAACTCATGGCCTTCGGGCCACACGGCCACGGCCTTCGTAGGTGCCACTATCCTGCACAAAGAATATGGTATGACTCGCTCGCCCTGGTATTCGGTGGCTGGCTATGGTGTGGCCACGGCTACGGGTGTGATGCGCGTACTGAACAACCGCCACTGGGTAAGCGACGTGCTCTCGGGAGCCGGCATCGGAATCATGTCAACCGAACTGGCCTACGCTTTCAGCGACCTGATCTTCAAGGGCAAGGGTCTGCTGCGCGGTGATATCAGCAGCGACAAGAGCATCATCTACAACCCGTCTTTCTTCTCTATCTCGATGGGTATCGGCTTCGGATCGAAGGATCTAAGCTTCGACCTGGAAAAACTGGAAGTAAGCCTCGATGAGGGAAAAGCCCTTAACCTGAAGTTCGGCGCTTCAACAGCCGTCGGTGCCGAGGGTGCCTACTTCTTCAACAAATATTTTGGTGTGGGTGGACGCCTGCGTGTCAACAGTTCACCTATCAAAGGCTGGGAGGGTATTGAGAACATTGCCTGGAACGACATGGCCAATAATCTTTTAGACGAAGAGAATTTCGAAACTGAGAGTATGACCGAATTTATCTTCGGTCATGGTACAGAGGGAGACCCCGACTATAGCGCTCCTATCTTGAGTGAGGCTGAGTTCGTCATTAAGAGTGACCACCTGACAGAGTTCTCCGTCGACCTTGGTGCTTATTTCAACTGGCCGCTGTCCAACCGCTTTGCCCTCGGCTCAAAACTGCTCGTAGGCCGCAGCATCATGCAGGAGGTAGACCTCAATGCAAAAGTCACAGGTGGAAGGCGTGGTGTTGATTTCGACGAAGAGACTCTTGAAGGACAATTAATATGCCTGCCCGGCACTTACACCTCCGATTGGGACTATTTCACCGTAGGCGGCAACAACACCATGAAGTTCGGCACAGGAATCTCGCTTACCTACGCCTATAAAGAGAATTACGCCTGGCGCGTATTCCTCGATTATGACTTCTCCCGCAAGACCTACACGATGGATTATAACCCTGGCCAATATGTGCTGGATGCCCTTGGATGGAGTAACGAAGATCCTGATTTAGTAATCAATGAGACTCAGCAAATCAAGAGAAACCGCCACACGTTTATCCTCGGCGGATCTTTTACAATTTCATTTTGACGTAATGACGGTATAACGTAATATACGAAATTAATGAAGACAATTAATCTATCAGAACAGAACTCCGTGCTCAGCCAGTATATGGCAGAAATCAGGGACATTGAGTATCAGAAGAATCACACGCTCTTCCGCAACAACATCCGGCGCATCGGTGAAATCATGGCTTATGAGATTTCTAAGGCATTCACCTTTGAGCCCTCGTTTGTGGAGACTCCACTGGGAACGGCCAATCTGGCACTGCCTAAAGATAAAGTGGTGGTGGCCACCGTGCTCAGGGCCGGACTGCCTTTCCACGAGGGAATGCTTCATGTGTTCGACCATGCCGAAAACGGATTCGTCAGTGCTTATCGTATGTACACCAACCGTGAGCATACTGAGGTGGGCATCCACACGGAATATATGGCTGCACCGTCAATTGAAGGCAAGACGCTCATCATAGCCGATCCCATGCTGGCCACTGGCGGAAGCATGGCCGCTGCCTACGAAGCCTTGCTGAAACACGGCACGCCGAAGGCCGTACATATCGCCTCGGTAATAGCCACGCCCGAAGGCATCGAAGTGGTGAAGAATGCCGTGAACCCCGAAAACACTACGCTATGGACTGCCGCCATCGACCCGGGTATGAACGAACATAAATATATCGTGCCAGGTTTCGGCGATGCCGGGGATCTGTGTTATGGGGAGAAGTTATAAAGAAGACCCACCTAAATCCTCCCTGCATAGGGAGGACTTACGGATACAATAAAAGCCACCTTTATCTGGTGGCTTTTATTATTTTGTAAGTTTGAAAGTCCCCCTATGCAGGGGGATTTAGAGGGTCGCCTATTTTACCTCCCAAATATCATTGGTTTCCAGAAGCTCGGCGAAGTTATGATACTTCTTCTGAGCCTTCACCTCTTCTATCTGAGCGGTTACGCTGTCGTCGTAGGTGGGAGCATCCACATCGCGGATGATACCAAGGGCGATGGGGAAACCGTCGTTGTTTCCCATCAAGGCAAGTTTCAGCTGCAGGGTGTTGTCCTCGCAATGGGCATCATGAACCAGGATATCCTTCTCGGTGATGCCGTTCTCACCTATCTTCACCACCTTCAGACCGAAACCTTCCTGAACGAGACCGAACTCGTTGTTAGGACCGAAGATGAGAGGCTTGCCATGTTCCACATAGATGGCGTTCTCCTTACGGGCATCGGGCTTATAGACAGCATCGTGACAGTGGTCGTTGAAGATGACGCAGTTCTGCAGAATCTCGCATACAGCAGCGCCCTTGTGGTTGTAGGCTCCTTTCAGAATCTCAACCGTTCCCTTGGCATCGGTGGCCACGGCACGGGCAAAGAAATGACCACGGGCACCGAAACAGAGTTCGGCGGGACGGAAGGGATCTTCCACCGTACCGTAAGGTGACGACTTGCTCACGAATCCACGAGGAGAAGTGGGGCTGTACTGTCCCTTCGTCAGACCATAGATGCGGTTGTTGAGCAGAATCATATTGAGGTTGATGTTACGGCGGTTGGCATGGATGAAATGGTTACCACCGATAGCCAGACCGTCACCGTCACCTGACACCTGCCAAACGGTGAGGTTGGGATTAGCCACCTTTGCGCCGGTAGCAATCGCGGCAGCACGTCCGTGAATGGTGTTCATCAGCCGATACCCGAAATCACTGCAACATCTTTGGGGGCTACGCCAATCTCGGCCATAGCCTTATGGAGCGATGCCAGGAAGAAATGGTCACCGCAACCCGGACACCAGCGAGGCTGTCCTTTCTTATAATCTTGTGCTGTATATGCCATAATTGTTTATCTTATGGAACACAAAGACACGAAGACACAAAGTTTTTATTTTATTCTATTCAATACTTTTCCTTTGTGCCTTTGTGTCTTTGTGTTCATTTATTAATTATTTCTTCGAATGCGTTGACTAACTCTTCTACTACGAAAGGCTGTCCCTTTACCTGATTGAACTGGGCAGGAACGAAGTTGTCGACCTTCATGCGCAGATAGGCAGCCAGCTGACCCATGTTCTGCTCGGCCACCACTACCTTTTTATATTTAGAGAGCACCTCGGCAGTGTTCTTGGGCAGCGGGTTGATGTACTTGAAGTGAGTCTGAGCTACCTTGTAGCCTTTGGCACGGAGTTCATCCATAGCAGAACGCAGATGACCATAGGTGGAACCGAAGCCAACAATGAGCAGGTCGGCATCCTCCACATCACCGTCAACCTCGAGGTCGGGAACCTCAATGTTGGCAATCTTCTGCTGACGCAGACGAGTCATCAGGTCGTGGTTCTCAGGATTGGTAGAGATGGCACCGGTGTCGGAATCCTTCTCCAGTCCGCCGAGGATATGCTCGAAGCCCTCGCGACCAGGAACTGCCCAATAGCGGGTGCCGTTCTCAGCACGCATATAAGGTGTCCACTTGCCCTTCAGTTCCTCGGGAACATACGGAGGATTGATGGCTGGCATCTTGGCAAGGTCGGGGAGTTTGAAAGCGCCCGAACCGTTTGCACAGTAGGCATCGGTGAGCAGAATGACGGGAGTCATGTGCTCCAAAGCTATCTTACAGGCCATATAGGCTGCATCGAAGCAGTCCGTAGGACTGATGGCAGCCATCACTGGCATGGGACTCTCACCGTTACGGCCGAAGAGTGCCTGCAGGAGGTCGGTCTGTTCCGACTTTGTAGGAAGACCTGTGGCAGGACCGCCACGCTGTACATCGAGCACCACCAACGGCAACTCCATAATTACCGCCAAGTTCATGGCCTCACTCTTCAGACAGATGCCAGGGCCGGAGGTGGATGTTACGCCTAAAGCACCGGCGAAAGAAGCACCAAGAGCAGAAGCACAGCCCGAGATTTCATCCTCACACTGTACCGTGGTCACGCCCAGCGACTTGTGCTTCGACAGTTCGTGGAGCACATCGGTAGCAGGAGTGATGGGGTAAGAACCCAGGTAGAGTTTCAATCCTGCCTTCTCGGCAGCGGCAATGAAACCATAGGCCGTAGCCTTATTACCGGTGATATCCATATAACGGCCAGGCTCCTTCTCCTTCGATTCAATGCGATACACGTTCATAGCCGAAGAGTGGGTGTTGTGACCGTAGTCGTAGCCAGCCTGAATCACCTTGATGTTAGCCTCAGCGATGGCGGGCTTCTTGGCAAATTTATCCTTGAGGAAGTTGAACACCAGGTTCAGGTCGCGGTCGAAGAGCCAGCATACCAGTCCCAGTGCAAACATATTGCGGCATTTCAGGACGGCCTTGTTATCCATTCCCGAGTCTGCCAGGGCGTCTTTCACCATCTGTGTGATGGGGCACTGGATAACGCGGTCGGGATCTACGCCCATCTCACCGAGATAGTCTTCCGTCTGGAAGGCAGCCTTCTTCAGGTCGTTGGGACCGAAAGAATCGGTGTCGATGATGATGGTAGCCTGTGGCTTGGCATACTTCAGCTGCGTCTTCAGCGCAGCAGCGTTCATGGCCACCAAGACGTCGGCCTTGTCGCCCGGCGTGTAAACCTTTCCGGCACCGATGTGCACCTGGAAACCGGAGACACCCGTCAGCGAACCCTGCGGGGCGCGGATGTCAGCGGGATAGTCTGGGAATGTTGAGATACCGTTACCTACGGTAGCAGAGACCGTAGAAAAGATGTTTCCGGCCAACTGCATACCGTCACCGGAATCACCCGAGAAGCGGACCACCACTTGGTCCAGTTCCTTCATGTCCAATTTTTCTGCCATAATATCTTGTTCTAATATGTAATTCTGACTAAACGGCTGCAAAGTTCGCTATTATTCTTGAAAAGCCCAAATATTTTCGCATAAATCTTCACTTTTGACTACAAAAAGTGCATATAATGAACAAAATATGACATAAAAGAACCCTTTCTGTGTAATTTGCTTACATTTTGAAAGGGTTTTCTTTTATATGGAAAACAATTTGAAATCCGTTTCCGTATATCGGATTGAATATAAATACATTTTGAGTCCCTTGGTAAGGGGCGGCATTCGCCCGGCGGCTTAGGAGACACTTATATGAGCGAAGCGAGTCTTAAGAAAGCTGGGTTTTATTCACCATTGCGCAGACACAGGAGTCAGACCATACGTTTTCTGCCGTCTCTATCATATCTATAATGGTATAGATGGGAAGAATGATGCCCAGGACACTCACAGGAGCGCCAATGCCCGACATCAGGGAGAACGTAAGGAAATAGCAGCCCATAGGCACACCGGCATTGCCCACGGCGGAGATGACGGAGACAAGCAACCACAGGAGCATGGTAGTCCATGTGAGAGGTATACCGCCATTCTGCATCACGAAAAGAGATGTCACCAGAATAAAAGCAGCGCAACCATTCATATTGATGGTAGTACATATGGGCAATACAAAACGGGCGATACGCGACTGCGCACCAAGGCGTTCCTCCGCACTCTGCATCGTCACGGGCAACGTTGCGGCACTGCTCTTCGTGAAAAGAGCCATCAGCACGGCTGGCATCATCGCACGAAACGTATGCAGGGGATTGATGCCACGAGCCAACAGGAACAGGGGGAGCACAACGAAAAACTGTATCGCATTACCGCCAAGGATGACGGCCACATATTTACCCAATGAAGCCAAAGCCACACCTGCCGTGAGCTGGGATGAAAGTTGGGCGGAAAAAGCCACGATACCCAAAGGCAGTGTCCAGATAAGGCCGCGGATAAGCAGGAACAGCAACTCCTGAAGTCCCTGCAGGAACTTCACAACCGTCTGTTTACCCTCTGTTTCCGGCAGTCGCGCCAGCCCCAGTCCCACGGCAATGGAAACCAAGAGAATACTGAGCACATTACCTTCCAGGAAGGGCCTTACCACATTATTAGGAATAACGGCAAGAATATGGTCATAGAAAGAAGCCTCCGGCTTCAATCCCAGAGAATCCACATTCCCCTCAGCAGCAGGCAAAGACAGGTTTTCCGGAGCCACTACGACATAGAGCAGCAGTCCTACAGCTGCAGCCACAACAGTAGTGAAGAGGGTATAAAAAAGTGTTTTCCCGAAAATGCGCCCTGTATCCTTCTGACGTCCGAACGAAGTGAGCGTGGTGATGACGGCCAACGCGATAGTAGGTACGGCCAGCAATTGGAACAACCGCGTATAAACCGTGGCCACGAAATCCATCAGACTGTTGAGCCAACCCAGACCCAGCAACCCCAAAACGGCACCTACAACGAGGGCAACTATCCATAACAGAAGATTCTTCATATTATATACTCCACATTATCGGTATTCTCGAGTTTGTCGATAAAGTAATAAACCTGCTTGCGCCACCAGGCCCAGTCATGGGCAGAGTCGAATCCCCAATAGTCAACCCAGGCCGGCACATGGTGCTCCCTGAGCAGGCCATCCATCTTCCGTGTACTTTCCAGCAACTCATCCTCCCACGCTCCTTGTCCCACACAGAGGATGATGCGCCGCTGGCGATAGATGTCCCAGTAAGGATGGTCAGCGGGCATATGCTGCAGGAAATCATAGGGCGAGTTGTCGTAGACCAATGAATCCTGATAGTTCGGAAAGAAATAACCGGCATAATAAAGACCACTCAACGCCAACAATGAGTCAAACAAGTCTGGTCGACGGAAAAAGAAATTTCCGGCGTGAAAACCGCCCATTGAACAGCCTGTCACGATAAAAGTCTCATTTGAGAAATGACGAACCTCGGGTATCAGTTCATCCACAACATAATGAAACCAACGCTCATGTAATGATATTCGCTGATGGTGGTCGCCATTCACGTCAGACCATGTCTCACGGTCAATGCTGTCCACGCAGATAAGGCGAATCTGCCCGCGGTCGATAAACTGCGAGAGTGTCCCCACCATGTCAAAATCCTGATAATCATAAAAGCGCCCGTCCTGCGAGGGGAAGACCAATACGGGGTGTCCTTTTTCACCGTAGGTCTTATATTCCATTTCGCGGTTCAGATTCGTGCTGTAGTGTTTTTTATATTGTATTTCCATTGTCGTTTTATTATTGACATAACGTTTCGGTTTTCGCATTATTGTGAAATCAAGCCTTCTCATGGACATAAGCCACGAAAGACTCCACTTCCTCATATGTTTTCAGGCGGACGGTGAACATCTGTTGCCCCATGGCTCCCGAGAGAATCTCCGGCATCCGCTCTTGCATGACCATCTGCCCAGCATATCGTTCCGCCACCTCAGTATCGCTGTGACGGTAACTGTAGATGTCGCGGCGAGAAGCAAAGGCACAATAGTATTCATCCTTCCACGGCAACGACAGGGCATTGCCCGTATCATGCTGATAACTGGATGCCATCTGTGACTTGTCGTAGGCTATCATATCTGCCCAAATACGATACACATCCGTACTATGAGCGAAATTGATCATATCCGGCGTATAGCCTCCAGCGGGACGCATATTCACCTCCAAGGCCACGAAATCACCTTTCTGCCCCAGTCCCTTACGGTCACAGTCAAGGCGGAAAAACTCCAGATGCACAAAACGGCTTTTCACGCCAAAGGCTTCCACCGTCTGCCGTCCCAATGCAGATAGTTTTTCAGGCATCACGGGAGCCACATAGTAAGACAAGTCCAACTGCCGGTTCACAATATCCATAATCGAAGGCGGCCACACCGTCATCGACTCAAACAACGGTTTGGAATGACTGTCTATGACAGCATCATACGAACAGATGTCACCGGTGATGAACTCCTCTACCACATATTGCGCCACGTTTTGTACCGTTTCAAAGAAATGGCTCAGTTCCCCGAAATCAGCAATCTTGTATGTTCCACCGGCACCAACGCCCACATTCGGTTTGGCGATGACCGGAAAACCTACATCCTGTGCAAAAGCCTCCACGGCATAGTATCCCTGTACGCATTGAATCTGACGAGCCGTGGGAATACCCCCTTTGGCAAAGAACTTCTTCATGGCCGACTTTTCTTTTACGGCCTGCACTTCGTCAGCCTGCAAACCAGTAGTCACATGGAAGTCAGTTCTCAGCCGTGCATCCTGTCCCAGCCAATACTCATTATTCGACTCTATCCAGTCTATCTTTCCATACTTGAAAGCGAAGAATGCTACGGCACGATACACTTGATCGTAGTTCTCCAGATTGTCCACCCGGTAATACTCCGTCAGCGAACTTTTCAGTTCAGCAGACAACTGATCATACGGAGCATCAGCAATACCCAGTACACGCACGCCGTTGCGTTGCAGGCGTTCGCAAAACTCCCAATAGGTATGGGGGAAATGGGGTGATATGAATATAAAGTTCATCCTGTTGCTTGTTTTGTTATTTCGGTGCAAAGGTACGGCACGATTCCCATTGTCGAAATCCCATGTTCAAGGTATTCCGCCTACCACGTTCGTGTCATATCACAAAGAGTCAACGGCAGCGAACGGAAAGGACCGCCTTCCGACACGGACGCGAGGAGTATTTTCGAGGATAACGTAGCAGGATGGAAAGCAGGGCAAAACATCCCAAGGCGAAGGGATAATAAAGCCAGGGCAGGAACTCTACAGGACTCAATGCCGTCAGCCCCGATGCCATCATCAACTGCATACCATAGGGAAGCAATCCCTGAACAGAGCAGGAGAAAGTGTCGAGGATGGAAGCGCACTTGCAATGATCCACTCCGAAACGGTTTCCAATTTTCTTAGCTATATTACCCACAGTGAGAATGGCTACGGTATTGTTTGCCGTGCAGACATTGGTCAGAGAGACCATCAGTGCAACTGACAGTTCCGCTCCACGGCCGCTATGTACACGGTTGGACAGCTTGTCTATCAGATAGCCTATGCCACCATTTTCACTGACTATCTCAAACAAGCCGCCAGCCATCATGGTCACAATAATAATGTCACCCATACCCTGAATGCCACTTCCTGCAGATGCCATCCACCCATATATATCATAACTGCCACAGTAAATACCTATGATTCCTGTCAGGAAGAGACCTGACGCCAAGACAGCCATCACGTTTATCCCTATTAAGGCGAGACCGAGGACTACAAAATAAGGTAACACCTTCAGCCATTCCACCGTCTGGGAATGAACAGGTATTTCCATGCCAATGCCTTTGAAAACATAGACGAAGAAAATCAACACAGCCACCGGTACAGTGATGTAGAGATTGACACGGAACTTATCACGCATACGGCACTCTTGCGTCTGTGTGGCAGCTATAGTGGTGTCGGAGATAAATGAAAGATTATCTCCAAAAAAAGATCCTCCGATTACAGCAGCCGCCATCATCGGTACCGAGGCCCCGGTTGCCTGAGCAATGCCCACAGCGATAGGAACCAGCGCCGCCACCGTGCCTGTGCTCGTACCTATACTCATTGAAACGAAACAACTGACCAGGAAAAGCCCTGCCAGTAACATGTTTCCAGGCATCAGTGAAAGCACCAGATTCACTACAGCATCAACACCACCCATATCCTGAGTGGTTTTGGCAAAAGCACCGGCCAACACAAATATCCAAAGCATCAGCATCATTTTGGGTGAACCGGCACCACGGCTGTAAACGCTTATGCACTCATCAAGGGACTGACTTCTAGATGTGCCAACAGCATATATTCCCGATAACAAGAATGCCACGGTGAGCGGGACTTTGTAGAAATCCTGCACAATAATGCTCGTAACGAGATAGAGCACTACAAACACCAACAGCGGAGACAATGCTAACAGCCCTTCCTTTTCTTTCATTTTCTTACTCTTTACCTCTTCCATCTTTTACCTCTTAAAAAGACAACTGTATGTTCACATAGATATTCCGGCCCTTCTGAGGAATTCCGTTCCAATCACTATAGGTGGTATAGCGGCGGTCAAAAAGATTTTCCACGCCCCCACGGAAAACGACAGTCATGTTTCCTATGGTCAGCGGATAACCTGCGCTAAAATGCCAGATGGCATAGCCTGCGGTAGGATGTTCCCCATATTTATCGGCACCGTTGCAGCGAGTAACGAAGTCAGCACCAGCTTCCGCAGTCAGACTTTTCCACCTAAGAAAAAGACTCGGACGATAAGTCAGCGGGGCGATAAGCGGCAATCTTGAGCCTGTAGCCTCATCGCCATAACTGTAAGTCAGCCTGTTCTTCCATTGAAGCCACGGGAAAAGCCACACATTGGCCGTCAACGTGGCATTAACGATTCGGGCATTACTCATGTTGCGATAGATTTTCACCCCAGCAGCCCCGATAGTCATGGCAGAGAGGCGCTCATCGGGTTCACCGATGATATAGTTGCAGAAGAAGAACGTGTTTGCCTCAGCCTTCAGCAGCCAACGGCTGTCCTTCCACGAGAAGGCTGCATTGACTTCCACAGCCCTTTCTTGCTTTAGTGCCGGATTGCCGATGTAGTCATAGCGGTCAAAGGTGTTGTTCTGAAAGTAGCCGTACTGCTCGGTGACTGTTGGGGTGCGGCTGCCCAATCCCAGACCTGCGGCAGCATGCCATGGCCCATTGTCGTAGGCATAGCCCAGGGCTACCCGTCCGAAGAGCGCTGAAACACTTCGTGCCATACCGGGGAAATAGATTTCAAGGGCACGGAATCCCTCGTCGTTACGTATTTTCCGCTGCTGCCAGGAACCTTTGGCCGAAAAGCGCAGGGAATGGCCATGGCGAAGGCGGATGTCATCGGTAAACGACAGACCATTGCAAACGGTAGCCACATCAGGCCAGGTGAGCATGAACATCGGCGCACTTCCAGCATACATCGTCATGTCGGCATAAAGCACATTGCGGTATCCATCTATGTTTGCCTGCCACTGGTGATTGCCAAGAACGCCTTGCAACAAGCTGTAGAATCCCGCCGTATGGCTGCGTCCCGGCATATCCATGTGGATGGGCACATCGGGACGCTTAGTGTCGTCCATGTCGTGAGTGATGCGGTTGTAATAGACTTTTGTCTCCCAACTGTCCAGCATGGTTTCCTTCCACTGATGCCGGTATGACAGCGACGTAATGAGTCCACGGGCATCCTTTACGTCCATGTTCAGGGCAGGATAGCCCACATCGGTGGCTACATCGTAGATGACCGTCCCTTCTACAGCATCCCGTTCAGCAGGCCTCCATCCAAAATTCAGGAAGGCATTGGTCTTGGTGAACTGTGAAAAACGGAGTTCCTCACCACCACCTATCTTGTAGTTGCCGGCATGACGGTAAAACAATCCGAAATTGGCGTAATGGCGGTGACTGCTCAGGGCAACATCCGCGCCATATACTTGCAGCCACCCGTTATGCTCCGCTCCTACAGAGACATTGTATTCCTGCGGCTGTGCGTCAAATCCCACCTTTCGGAGTTTATTCGCCAAGGCTCATCAGCAAGCAGTCAGGTCGAGCGAACCGCCAATGTTTCCGGTGGCCTGCGGATTCCCGTCAAGGCCACTGTTCAGGGAGATGCGCTTCAGGTTTCCACTTTCCACATAACTGGTCACTGGATCCATCTTATCGGTGCAGGCATAAAAAATCTTCATGCCATCGATAGTCGTCGAGACCCGTTCCGTCTGCATCCCGTTCACGACAGGCTCCCAGGCATAAGCCCCACGTCTGACCATCTCCACGCCCTGGAGTTGCAGCAG
The DNA here is from genome assembly GCA_900316985.1 of uncultured Prevotellaceae bacterium. Taxonomy (GTDB): domain Bacteria; phylum Bacteroidota; class Bacteroidia; order Bacteroidales; family Bacteroidaceae; genus Prevotella. Next base: position 23,674 of record ONFE01000014.1, on the reverse strand, counting down.
ATGTTCCTCCACGGTGGCCACACGTCCCTTGTTGCTCACCTTACTGTCTGAAGGTAAGTCCGATGTTACCATCACTTCTTCCAACCGTTGTTCACGGTAGATGGAATCGGTCTGGGAATAAATTGGGGCAGCCATGATGAACTGCCCCAACCAAACTATGAAACTAAAGTAATAACTCATCCTAAATGTTTACCGTCCAATAGAGGCTGCTATAGCCACTCTCGTTATTGTCAGCACCCGCTACAGTATTTCCATCGGCATCCTTTACAACCAAATGGATATCCCAGACGCCAGTCATCGTAAGGTTCAATTTGCCTTCATAGATTCCATTCTCCTGTCGCTGGAGAGCTTCATTGTTGGGAGAAGAATGGTTACCCATTTCGGGCATGGTGGGCGTGATTTCAATGGTGAACCGTTCTTCTGCAGGAAGATAGGGCAGCGTGCGGTCATCGCCCTGCAACGAGACATAGGCCTGGAGCGTGTTGATGCCGGTCTTAAGACTCGTGGGGTTCACGAGAGAGAGGTAGTAGGTATGATCCTTATACTTGAAAGACTTCAGCCAGGCCGTACCTTCCGGGGCTGACGAGACATTGATCTGACGAGTATTGAAGTCAGTCTGCGTGCCCTTGATACGAGCCGAGAATGAGAGGTGCCAGATATTTCCATTATCGTTGTCAGAAGGCATCAGGAACGAGAGCCAGCCGTGGAAGACGGGATGCGATTCAACCTGTTCGAAGGCTGCTGACTGCGGGGTGCTGTGTTGCATTCCACCCATGGCACCCATGGTCATCAGTGAGGTGAGATTGAAGAATTCCACCAGACGGACGTGGCGCTGGGTCTCAGTCTCGACAACTGAAAAGTAGAGATCGTTGTACCCCACATGGAAAGAGTCGCGAGAATAGACCTTGACGGTGTATTTCCCGGCAGTAAGCCCCTCCAGACTTTTCACCTCTTTGAGTGTGGCCAAGAAATTGGCCGTGGCCACCTCCTCTTCGGGTGGGCAGCAAGCCTCATCCACAGGAGGAATTGAAATATTAACGGGAACGAAGTCGCTGTCAGCATTCGAGGAGCAGGCTGTAAAAGCCGCTGCCAACCCTATATATACGATAACCTTACCAATCTTTCTCATGAATCCTGAAACTTGAAACCTGAAACCTTGGAGGGTTTATTTATGTGTCTTACGCCAGTTATGGGCGTAGTCGATGACAGCACGCAGCTTATCCCAGTCTGTAGTGCCGGGTACGGTGCAGTCGGCACCGAGGATGAAGTTAGGTGAAGCGTTTTCCAAAACCTTATCTACAGCAGCCTTGGCTTCCTCTATGCTGCCGTTGGCTATCACGCCAAGCCGCTCCAGCCCGCCAAAGATAGGACGCCCGAAACGCTTCTGCGCCTCTTTGAGATTAAGGGTGCTTCCATCTGAGAAGTTCAGGGGTACATTGATAATGCTGGCAGGATAGTCGGCAAAGGCATAGAGAGCCTCAGCGTTCTTGAACGGAGTGCCATAGTCGCAGATGTGAAGGATATTAATTTCACCTATCTCATTGGCCACCTCAGAGACGTGCTTATCCCACTGGCGCACCTGCTCTTTCCAGATTTTCTCTGGCAAAGAATTGCCGTCGCCGCCTTGAGAAGATACATAGAAGCCGTCGGCACCGCGCTTACGGGCAGCACGCAGGTAGTTCTCGATGGAGAGCGAAAGGTTCTTGATGGCCTGTCCGAAAGCCTTGGGGTTCTCGCTGGCCAACTTCTTCAGATCCTTGCCGCGGCCTAAGGTCTGATGGGCCAGTGCAAGCGGCGAATATACTGTCGGCAGTATGAAAGCCTCACCTTTAAACTCACGGGCAAGGTCCTCAATAACGGCTACCTGTGGTTCAAAGAAATCCTCGCCATATACGGGCACTTTCTCCCAATCCTTACCACTCTGGATATCAATCTGGGGAACGGAAATTTCATAGAACACTTTTACAAAGTCCATGTTTGTGGAACGGTAGAAATCCTTATGATCCTGAACAGCCTTGCGTCCGAGTTTGTTCTCGAAATGCAGGAAGAAAGCTGCCGGCACATACTCGTTAGGGCGGCTCTGGTCGAGCACCTGAAGGATGCGTTCGCGCTTATTGATTTCCGACTGGGCGCTGACGGTGGTATGTGCGCCGATAAGGGAGGCCACAGCTATGGCGACTACTGATTTGATGATGTTTTTGTTTCTCATTGTTTCTTGTTTTAATTTTTGAACTTTTGTATTTTTATTTGTTTGGAGTAGCTGAGTAAAACTCACATACTCATTATTTATGCGTCTGACGCCAGGTATGTACATAGTCAACCAGTTCTCTCAGACGGGCATAATCGGTTTCATTGGGCACTGTGCAGTTGGCACCGAGAATGAAGTTCTGCGGAGCATTCTGCAAGATTTTGTCCACCTGCGCCTTAGCTTCCTCGATGGAGCCGTTGATGAGCACCCCGTGATGGTCGAGACCACCGAAGATGGGGCGATGGAAGACCTCCTGTGCCTTCTTGATTTTCTCCAAGTCAAACTCAGGCAAGTTGATGATGCTGGCAGGATAGTCAGCCCAGTCGGACAGGTCCTCATACTCGCCACCACAGATGTGAAGGATGTTGATGGGAGCTACCTCGGCAGCCACCTCCGAAATATACTTATCCCACTTGCGGTAATGATTGAGGAACACTTTATTGTATTGTCCGAACCACTCCTTGTTACCGCCATGACTTGACACATAGAAACCATCGGCACCACGTTTACGGGCACCACGGATATAGTTCTCGATGCTGTAGGCCAACTTCTCGAAAGCCTTCTCAGCCTCCACGGGGTATTTCTCTGCCAGTTTGTAGATTTCCCGGTTGCCGGTGGCCTGCTGGAGAATCATCAGTGGCGAATAGACAGTAGGAATAACCAGTGCCTCATGACCGGCCTCGCGAACAAGGTCTTCAATCACCTTGAACTGCTCCTCGAAGTAAGCCTCAGGCAAGACCTGAACTTTGTTGAAGTCGGCTCCCGTCTTGATTTCCCAATGGGGAGGCAGTGTCTCGTATTGCACCTTCAGGATGTCGTTGTTGGTGGCATGGAAGAAGTCAAGATGCTCCTTCACGGCCTTGTAACCGAACTTATCGGGAAAATGGAGGAAGAAAGCCGACGGCACGTAGTCGTTCTGTTTGGACTGGTCGAGCACGCGCAGCACAATCTCACGTTTGCTTTGCTCACTGATGTTCTGGGCAAAAGCCGTCTGACCTGCCGTAGCAGCAACAAAGACAGCCAGTAATACCGGTTTGAATATGTTATTGTTTCTCATTGATTCTTGAATTATAATGTGAACTTTTGTAATTTAAATTGTTGAGCTAACTCACAAACCTATCAATTCTCTTCCGGATAGGGGTCGCCGGTGGTTTCGCCGTTATAACCCCAGTTTTGCACGAGATTCGGGTTGAGAGTTATCTGATCGGAAGGGATGGGAAGCAGGTAGTTCTTCTTCGAGATGTTCTTATACTTCAGATCGTCAGCAGAGCCTCCATGGGCGAGCCATGACTCCTTAACCGTCTTCACCAGTGTGTGCCAGCGTACGAGGTCGAGCCAGCGGTGGCCTTCGATGATAAACTCCTTCCAGTATTCGTCACGCACCGCCTTGCGGAACTCTACCTGAGAGAGGCCGGAAAGTTCTACGGGTGTGCCGTCATTGGGCGTCAGCTCTGCTTGAGAGTAAGGACTCCAGTAGGCACGGCGGCGGATGGCATTGAGAGCCTCGTAGGCAGCCTGTGTCGGTCCGTTAAGTTCATTCTCAGCCTCGGCCTTAATGAGCAGCACCTCGGCATAGCGTAGATAAGTGGTATTGGTGGACTGTCCGGCGGAATTGCCATAGGCTGCATAGTTCAGAGAGTCGATGTACTTGCGGAAAAGGGGCACCTTGAAGACGAAGTCCTCACCGGTATTCGGATTGTAGAGGCGCTTAGCCCATGAGCCATCACGCCGTTGGTCGCGGGGATCAGCCTCTTCCCAGTACTTGGTACTAGTGGTGATAAGCACGGGCTCAGAATCGCTCCAGAGCATGGCGAAGGTGCAGTGGCCACTGACGTTGGCATTCACCGTACGGTCGTGCTGGATGGAGAAGATATGCTCCGGACCATTCTTTTTGTCGACAGACCAATTGTCTATGTATTTGTCGAGCAGGGCGTACTTTCCGCTGTTGATGACGCGACTGGCATAGTCGGAAGCCGACTGTATGTAAGATTTCTTGGTGGCCTCGTCGAGTGTAGTGGAGGTCTGTGCCCAGGTGAGATACACCTTGGAAAGCAGGGCGGTGGCAGCGCCGCTGGTGGCACGTCCGTCGTTGCCGGTGATGCTGGCAGGGATGTGCTCGGCATCCTTCAGGTCACTGACAATCTGCTGATAGACTTCATCGAGCGTGTTACGGCTACGCCCCTCACTCTCACTGCTATGGAGCACAACGGGAACACCTCCAAAATAGCGCACCAGGTTGAAGTAATAGACGGCACGCAGGAACTTTGCCTCGTTGGTAAAGCGTGACTTCACCTCCTCACTGAAATTATTGCTGGCATCAAGTTTGTCGATGAGTTGATTGGCCAAATTGATACCCCTGTAATGCTCATTCCAAGCATCGATGACAAAGAGGTTGGTGGGCTGAATGGCGAAGTTGCTGATCTCGCGGATATGAGCCGAATTGGTGTTGGCTCCGGCCTTTGCATAATCGGTCTGAAGATCACCGAAATAGACACTCTGGTTGTTGAAGATACCATAGAACCCATCTTCGGTAAACACCTCATAGATTCCGTTCACGGCCACGGTGAGTTCTGCCTCAGTGCTGTAGAAGGTATCGGTGGAGATGCTGCTCACAGGGTCCTGTTCCAGGTCGGCGCAAGAGGTGAACGTGATGAGTGAAGAATAAAGAGTGAAGAATGCTGCTACCAGCGTCTTCGTATATCTGATTCGTATGTTCGTATTCATAATTACTGAGTTTTTGAGGTTTGGAATTATAACGTCAGGCTGACACCGAGCTGAACGGTTTTGGCTGTGGGATAGGCACCCCAGTCGATACCCTGATAGAGGGCATTTGTCTCGTCGATACCATTGCGGTTCGACTCAGGGTCATAGCCACTGTAACCGGTAATGGTGAAGAAATTCTGCAACGAGAGGGAAATACGTAATTTGGCATCGCGTGAGAGGCGCTTCAGGGGCAGGGTGTAGCCCAGCTGAATGTTCTTCACACGCAGGTAACTGGCATCTTCCACATAGCGATCGTCGGTGACAATACTGGTGGAGTTGCTGGCCTTCTGTATGGTATTGGAGGGGTTGGTAGCCGTCCAACGGTCGGCGACTTCTGCCAATGCATTGTAGGAGATGTTTCCCTTAGAGAAACGGGCTTTCAGCACATTGAACAGTTTGTTGCCGTAAGAACCTGCCAGATTTACGAAGAGATCCCACTGCTTGTATTTCAGGGTGGTGTTGAAACCGTAGGTAAACTTTGGCTGTGCGTTGCCCAGCGTAACGCGGTCTTCCTCGTTCACCACATTGTCACCATTCACATCGGCATAACGCGGGTTACCGGGCTCCAGCGCAGAGATGGTCTGTGCAGGCAGTTTGGTGATGTCGTCACCGTTCTGCACAATGCCCAAGAAACGGTAGCCAAAGAAAGTTCCTAACGGTTCGCCCACCTTCACGATGAGGGGGTTCAGATACTGCATGGTACCGATACCGTTGAAGTCGGGGATGATCTGTGAGGCATCGCCCAATGAAGTCACCTCGTTCTTATTGTGGGCAATATTGGCGTTGGCTGTCCAGTGCCAGTTCTTATCATCGAGGAGCACACCGCCCACTTCGAGTTCCACACCCTTGTTGGTCACACTACCGATGTTGCGCAGCACGCTGGAAAAGCCCGTGGTGCCTTCCGTGGGCACATTCAACAGCAAGTCACTGGTTTTCTTGTAGTAGGCATCGAGGGTTACCGTGAGCCGGCTGTTGAAAAATCCGGAACTCACACCCACGTTATAACTGGCAGTCGATTCCCACTTTAGGTCGGGACTGGCCATGTTCGACTGGAGGTAGGCGGTCACACGCTGTCCGTTGAGGACATACGTGGCAGGAGACATATTGGCCACGAACTGATAGTCACCGATTTCCTGATTACCTACCACACCTGCACTGGCTCTCAATTGGATGAAGTCTACTTGTTTTCCGAAGTGCAGGAACTTCTCCTGATCGAGATTCCATGAGGCACCGATGGAGGGGAACCAACCCCACTTGTGACCCTTGGCAAAACGGCTGCTGCCGTCGGCACGCAAGGTAAGCGTTGCATTGTAACGCTTGTCGTAGGAATAGTTCACACGTCCGAGCCACGACTGCAGGGTGTTCACAGAGGCGTAACTGTAGGATGGCTGCGTGGTGGCGGCTGCTCCCAAAGCGTCATAACCCGTGGCATCGTTGCTATAGCCATAGTTGCTAGTAGCAAAGGTAGAGAGGTCGGTGCGCTGGGCGGTATAACCTGCCAACAGGGAAAGACTATGGACGCGGGCAAATACATTCTGGTAACTCAACGTATATTCGGTCTGCCAAACATTGGTCTTAGTCTGTCCAACCGAAGCCACGCCTTTGTTGGCCAATCCGGTAGAGGTATAGGATGGAGAGTAGTTGCTTTGGCGGGTATTGGTGATGTCGGCACCGAGGTTCACCTTCGCCTTCAGATGAGGTAAGACCTCATATTCAGCCCATCCGGTACCGATGAAGCGGGTGTTCTCCGTGGTGCTTTTGATGTTTTCCAAGTCGGAGATAGGGTTGCCCACCTGTCCGTCATAGACGGCATCACTGCTGGGTGTCGGCAAATAATTGAAGGAACCGTCGGCATTCCAGATGCTCGTATAGGGCGTATGGGTAATGGCAGCCACCCACGAGTTAGGGGCGTTGTTGCCATTCTCATTGCGCAGGCCGTTTACCTTATTGTAGGCTCCATTAGCCGTAACGCCGAAGGAGAACTTGTTGTTCACCGTGCGATCGTAGTTCACACGTCCGGCATAGCGAGTCTGGTCTGTGCCAAGAATGATACCCTGCACATCCTTGTAACCGAAACTGATGTTGTAACGACTCTTCTCGTCGCCGCCGATGAGGCTCACCTGATGCTCCTGGGAGAAACCGGTACGAAGGGCGGCTTCCTGCCAGTCGTACGACTCTGTAGGAATCGCCAGCGGCTCACCACTGCCCTCATCAAGACGAATCTCATTGTAGAGTTCTGTCCACTGCTGAGCATTGAGGTAGTCAAGTTTCCGGGCTGCCTTGCTCCATGAGAAGGTACCCGAGTAGTTCACGTTGTCGCGACCATGCTTTCCTTTCTTGGTGGTTATCATGATTACACCGTTGGCACCACGTGTACCATAGATAGCCGTGGCCGACACATCCTTCAGGACTTCGATGCTCTCGATGTCGGAAGGATTCAGGAACGACATGGGATCGAGCGTAGCATCGGATCCCCTTGCATTGGTGCGGGAAGTGGCGGGGTCGTTATAGACAATGAAGCCATCGATAACGTAAAGGGGTTCGTTGCCACCCGTGATGGAGTTGCCTCCACGGATGCGGATGGTGCTGGTAGCACCAGGCTGTCCGCTACTCGTGGTCACGTTAATACCAGCCACGGAGCCTTGCAGCACGCTCTCCACGGAAGAGATGTTCTGGTTGAGCAGTTCTTCACCCACCGTGGAGATACTGGAGGTGAGTTCCTGACGCTTCTGCACGCCATAACCCACAACGACTACCTCACTGAGGCGGTTGCCGCCTGGCACAAGTTGTATTTCAAGTGGTTCTTCGGCATCATAGACGTCCACGTCCAATGTCCGGTAACCCACATATTGCACACTGAGTGTGAGTGGCAGTTTTACATTCGTCTGGAGTGTGAAGTTTCCTTCAATATCTGTAACGGCACCCAGTTCCCCACTATTCTTCGGAACCAACGAAGCACCGATGAGCGACTCTCCTGTACGGGCATCCGTGATACGGCCCGTGATGGTGGTCTGCGCTTCAGCAGCGAGCGACAGCAGCACACCTAATAAAAAAATAACAATCTTTTTCATTTTCATACACACATTTGTGGCTATCATCCCCAGACTTCCTTTTACGGAAGTCCCAGGGGATGACCACGATTAAAACAAGCAACGTTTTATTTCTTGACGCTGGTAGCCTATCGTCTGGCTATATCCTGATGATGCAGACTGCGCTGCTGGGAGATAAGATCCTTCTGTGAAAGCGTAAGCAGACCGTATTCGTGTAAATACTGCTGGCCATCGGTGAGCACCCAGTTGACAAAACGGTTCAACTGCAGGTTGTTCACATCGAAAGCAAATCCTATCTTTTCCACATCAATTCCTTCTACGGTATAGGTCTCCAAGGCCTCAAGCACTTCATCAAGTGAGGCTGTCAGGTCTATTTTCTTGCTGTCATCGAGCGAAGCCACCTGCAACTGGTCTTTCAGGTGTCGGCTCTGCAGGTCGTAGAGATTTCCCAGCGCACTGATACCTAATCCCCAAGCGTCTTCTCCTACGGCCTTATTCAGGAAACGGTCGTCACCCTGAATGCGCTTGCCGCGATAATCGGCAGCTGTGAGTCCGTAGGCAGCAGCATACGGGAGTGCTACTGAAAAACTCTGAGCACCCGTGTAGATGTGAAGTTTATCCTCCAACTTATCTGATTTCTCTTCGCTCAGATCGTCTTTCTCGAAAAGCAGGTTCTTAATACGTTTGTCGTTCAGTTTTTTCTTGGCTATCAATGCGGCAGCCTCGGAGTCTTTGCCCGTAAACGGTACAATGGCGTAACGGCCAAAGAAAACTGTCTCTTCTTTTTTCTCTCCTTTTTCTTCTAATACGAAGGTAATGGCGTTATCCTTTTTTTGCCCCAATTGAAAACTGAGATCACTGTTGATCTTCTGGTATTCGGCAATCCAGCGCTCCACCAATGGGCGTACAAAACCTGGAGCCTTGATATTAACGGTTTGTGTCTGTGCCTCGGCACTGTTAATTTGCAGCAAGAAAAGCGCTACGATGATATACTGTATCTTTTTCATATCTTCTATACCTTATTTTATTATTTATAATACGTTGTCTATTCTCTGTCGTCATTATTTTCATTATATTCATTTCGCTGCTTGGGCAGCAACACATTCGTACCATACATGCTGCCATGGAATGGCTACGCATACAACAGTTCATTGTTCTCATTGCTCTTTTAAGTTTAAAATATTCAACATTTGAATCCATTAATTTCTCTGGTGCAAAGGTACGCCGATTCCCACAACCGGGAAATACGCCCGCTATGGTATTTTCCATCACCTATAATGGTGAGGAGGCGTACCACAAATATGGTATTTTTTTTCAATGGCCGCATTTTTCACGCCTTAAAACTGGAAAAAAGAAAAACATAATAGCTACTTTTGCAGCCATTACATCATAATAATTGAGAAAGAGATGAAAAAACAGACTAGGGCCATCCATACCCGCTACGACCGCCCCGATGCATACGGGGCGCTGAGTATGCCCATATATAATAATGTGGCTTATGAGTTCGAAGACGCACAGACCATGAGTGATACTTTCAGGGGAAAAATCCTTGCCCCTGACTACTCACGTACGATGAACCCCACCGTGACGCATCTGGAAAACAAGGTAAGGGCACTGACGGAAGCTCGTTATGTAACGGCTTTCAACTCTGGTATGGCCGCCATCAGCAATGCATTGCTGGCACTGAGCGGACAAGGCAGAAGCATCGTCACCTCACGTCATCTCTTTGGAAATACTTTTGCCCTGCTCACGCAGACACTGCACCGTTTCGGTGTGGAGACGCGACTGGTGGATCTCACCGATCTCTCATCGGTAGAGGCTGCCATCGACCAAACCACCTGTGCCATATATCTGGAGGTCATCACCAACCCCCAACTGGAAGTGGCTTCACTGGAAGACCTCTCAAGAATTGCTCACAAACACGGCATTCCCCTTGTGGCCGACTCCACGGTGATTCCCTTCACGGAACACCACCTGAAAACATTGGGCGTTGACATTGAGGTGGTATCGAGTACGAAATACGTATCTGGAGGTGCCACATCACTCGGCGGTCTTGTCATCGACTACAATGCACCGGAGGTTTTCCACGAACGCATCGCCTCGGAAATGCTCTTCAATCTCGGTGCCTATATGACACCGCAGGCTGCCTATATGCAGACTTTAGGACTGGAGACGCTCCACGCACGCTATGCCCTGCAGTCAGCCAATGCCCTCACACTGGCACAAAGGTTGTGCACACTGCCTGGAATCCGGAAGGTGAACTACGTGGGACTCAAAGACAATCTCTATCACGAAAGAGCACAGAAACAGTTTGGTCCTACGGCAGGAGCCTTGCTCACCATTGATCTCGAAAGCCGAGAGAAATGCTTCCGTTTCATCAATAACCTGCAACTGGTGAAACGGGCAACGAATCTCTTTGATAACCGCACACTGGCCATCCATCCTGCCAGCACCATCTTCGGTAATTTTGACGAGAACACCCGCCAGCAGATGGATGTTCGCGAAACGACTATCCGCATCTCCGTGGGACTTGAAGACGTGGATGATATCTTTGAAGACATCAAGCAGGCACTACCATGAAGCAATACGATTTTGACAAGGTCATAGACCGCTCGGGAAGCGGTGACCTGAAGCACGAGGTGCTGGAGGAGCGCTATGGACGCAAAGACCTCTTACCCCTGTGGGTGGCCGATATGGATTGGGAGACGCCACATTTCATTACTGACGCCTTGCGTCAAAGACTGGAGCATTCACTCTTCGGCTATACGGTGGAACCAGCCGATTACTGGCCTACCGTCATCCAGTGGATAAAGGATCATCACCAATGGCAGGTGGAACGCGAATGGATAACGTATATTCCAGGCATCGTGAAAGGTATCGGAATGGCTGTGAATGTATTTCTGAAACCCGACGAGAAGGTCATCATACAGACTCCTGTCTATCATCCCTTCCGCCTGACTCCCGAAGGTAATGGTCGCGAAGTGGTCTTCAATCCCCTCATCCTGCGTCCCGACGGCTACTATGACATGGATTTCGAGGGATTGGAAAACATCCTGAAACAGGACTCCAAATGCCGTATGCTGATTCTCAGCAATCCCCACAATCCAGCGGGTATCGTGTGGAGTAAAGATACACTCATACAACTCGCCGATATCTGCCACCGCCATCAGGTGTTGGTCATCAGCGATGAGATTCATTGTGACATGGCTATTTTCGGTCATCAGCACATTCCCTTTGCCTCCGTCTCTGATAAGGCCGCAGAAATCAGCATCACCTTCGGTGCTCCTTCCAAGACGTTCAACATTGCCGGAATCGTGAGCAGTTGGGCCATCGTCATCAATCCCAACATCCGCAAGAGATACTTCAACTGGCTTACTGCCAACGAACTGAATGAACCGACAATCTTTGCACCCATCGCCACTATAGCAGCTTTCCGCCACGGGGAACCATGGCGACGGGAAATGCTCCGCTATGTGGAAGAAAACGTATTGTTTGTGGAAACTTACTGCCGCGAACACCTGCCACTCATCCGTCCGTTGCGCCCGCAAGCTTCTTTCCTGGTTTGGCTCGATTGCCGGCAACTCAACCTCAATCACCGACAACTCAATCATCTCTTTGTAAACCGCGCGCATCTGGCTCTCAACGATGGGGCCATGTTCGGACCTGGCGGTGAAGGATTCATGCGACTCAATATCGCTACTCCCAGAAGTATACTGGAGCAAGCGCTTCAACAACTTGCTGAAGCGCTCAAATGATAACGATATCTTTAATCCTTAAACTTTAGACTTGACACCAGCCAATAGGGATTCTCGCGGAACTGCTCCCAAGCTTGCAGCAACTGCTCCTCGCATGCTATCAGCGTTGCCAAACGGGCAGGTACAGTACCGTCTTTCTTCTGATCATAGATATAGCAAAGCAGATTGTAACAGGTGGTAAACTGTCCACAGGCAATGATGGCCTTTGGCATCCCGTCAGCTTTTTCCTCATTTGTAAACCAAAGGGTGGTGCCCATGGCGGCAGCCTGAACGCTGACCTTTTGCATGGCCTCGGAGGGCTGCAGATAATCAGGCAGCGACTGATTACCCTGACGCTGCGCCCAGAGTTCATCGGGACGCAAGGCGTAGATGGCATTGGTGATGGTACGTGTGGCCCATCCGTCATCATAGAGACTGCTGTACTCTTTCCGCCGGATATGTTTCATGAAGACCTTGGAGACAAGCATTCCGAGTGAACTGGCACGATTGGCCACCATCGTGACGATATTGCCCAAGGAGAGGTTCATCAAGTCGCTGACGGCATGACAGAGGAAGGTGCTGCTGAGGAACCTTGCCAGTTGTGTCTTACCGTACCAATAGAAAATGGTGAGCAGGGCAATGATGGAGAAAAGGACCGACAGCACACAAACGAGCAGGTGATTGTGCAGGAAAAGACTGCCGATGAGGAGGGCTGCGAGAAGTGCCGTAGCCCCCAGCATCCAGTTGCCGATACGCTTCAAAGTCAGTTTACGTACAAAAGAGGGAAGCGAACCTTTATAGGGTTCGTAGGCATTCATATAGGGGCTCGAAACATCCGACACCATGACAAGGTCAATGGCTTTGCCGCGGGTATTGCGCTTCTTCTGTATCCGTTCTTCGGCAAGAAGGATGGGTTCGATGCCCTGATTATCCACACAGCCTCCGTCCATGATGCCGAAACTGCCATACTTGTTCCTCAATTCCTTACCTTCTTCCGTTGAAGCGAGGGCGAAATCATCCGGGAACACCATAGGTTCGAAACCTCCGGGGAAGCATGACGAACAGGCCATGGCCTCCCCCAATGTCACCTTTGCAGCGGCTTTGTCTGGCAGCACATGCTTACTATTGCCGAAAAAGCCCGTACTATCACCTATCGTCTCAGTAGCCTGAAAGCGAAAAGGAAGACTATTGGAGAAATCAGTGGCATTGGCGGAGAAATGCTTCACGGGAAGACTACTCATCCTACCGATGAAATCGGCGAAAGTAGCATGATGGAACAGTTTTTCGTCATAGATATGGGCCATGGTGCGAATGGCAGATGCACCTTCGTGGGGATAGTCGTCATCGAGTTGCTGCAGCGCCATTGTCATCATATCCACATCGAAGAAGAAGGCATAGATGCTCCGCGTCATTTCATCAATGTCCTCACCATTCGCCAAAGCTTGCATATAGCGCAATCCGGTGATGGTTCCCCCCGAAACAGTGGAAAGTACCTCTACGTGACTGAGCAACGTTCCCGTAGAGGTCTTGATATGATGGAGAAACGAGAGTGTCCCCAGATGGAAGGCGGCAGCCCTGTAGCCTCCTCCGGAAAATGTTAATGCGATGTTCACGATGATCTCAGGCTTTAATCTGTCATCACGAAATCAAGTTGCCGACGCTCGATGTTGGCACGGGCCACACGGATGCGGATGGGATCTCCCAACTGATATTTGTGATGATGGCGGCGACCTACAAGCAAGTAGTTACGCTCATCGAACTCATAGTAGTCATCATCAAGTTCATGGAGGGAAATCATGCCTTCGCAGTGGTTCTCGTCAATCTCGGCATAGATGCCGTAACTGGTGATGCCCGAGATATGGGCGTCAAACTCCTCGCCTATCTTGTCGCTCATGAATTCCACCATCTTGTACTTGATGCTCTCGCGCTCTGCCTGCTGGGCTATCTGCTCCATATCGCTGGAATGCTCGCAGAGTTCCTCATAGTGGTCGCGGTTGGCGGAACGTCCTCCTTCCTGGTAACGTGTCAGCAAACGGTGCACCATCGTATCGGGATAACGGCGGATGGGTGAGGTGAAGTGGGTGTAATAGTCGAAAGCCAGTCCGTAGTGGCCGATGTTGTGCGTAGAGTATTTGGCCTTCATCATTGCCCGCAGAGCCACCATCTCAATGGCGTTCTGCTCACGGCGGCCGTTGCAGTCGTCCATCAGCTTATTGAGTGACTTGGAGATGGCACCCTTCGTTCCGGCGGTCTTCACCCGGTATCCGAACTTGGCGGCAAACTGCCGGAGTGTCTCCAGTTTCGTGGGATCGGGCTGGTCGTGTACACGATAGGGCAGCGTCTTTGCCTTCTGTCCCTTCTTCACCTTACCTACCCATTCTGCCACCGTCCGGTTAGCCAGCAGCATGAACTCCTCAATAAGTTTGTTGGCATCCTTCGACTTCTTGTAATAGCAGCGTATGGGCTTGCCGGTCTCATCGATATCAAAGTGGAGTTCCTCACGGTCGAACTTCACAGAACCATTCTGGAAACGTTTTTTACGTAACTGTTTGGCCAGTGCATCGAGGATGACGATCTCCTGTGCCAGTTCGCCCACATATTCCTTCTTATGGGGAGCAGGCTCTCCGGTACCGTCTTTCACTCCGTTCTTTTCCAGAATCTCCTGTACTTCCTCATAGGCAAAGCGGCGGTTACTCTTAATGACAGTATGTGCCAAATGCCAGTCCTTGATGTTGGCCTCGTGGTCGAGTTTGAAGATGACGCTATAGCAGAGTTTCTCCTCATCAGGACGCAGGGAGCAGACGAAATTGCAGAGGTGTTCGGGGAGCATGGGGATGGTGCGGTCCACGAGATAGACACTTGTGGCACGCTTCACGGCTTCCTTGTCGATAACGGAGCCTTCCTTCACATAGTGGCTCACATCGGCAATATGAACGCCCACTTCCCAAAGTCCTTTCTGCAGTTCACGAATGGAAAGTGCATCATCGAAGTCCTTAGCATCTTTCGGGTCGATGGTGAAAGTGCACACATCACGGAAATCCTCACGGCGGGCTATCTCCTCGGGCGTGATGCCGGGATCTATCTTATTGGCGGCATCCTCCACGTGCTTCGGATACTTGTAAGGCAACCCGTACTGGGCAAGGATGGCATGCATCTCGGCATTGTTCTCACCTGTCTCTCCGAGGATGTCCACCACTTCTCCTACGATGTTCTTCGATTCCTTGGAGGGCCACTCGGTGATTTTCACCACGGCCTTGTCACCCGTCTTTCCGTTCTTCAACTTGCGCTTCGGGATAAAGATATCGTGCACGAAGATCTTGGAGTCGGAAATCAGGAAGGCATAGTTCTTCTCCACTTTCAGGACACCCACAAACTGGTCATGGGCTCTTTTCAGGATATCGGTGACCATAGCCTCCTTGATATGATTCTCACGGCGTGCCATCATCGTCACCCGCACCCTGTCACCATTGAGGGCAAAGAGCGAATTGCGCTCCGCCACGAAGATGGGCTTATCGGAACCGTCGGGAATGAAGGAGTTCTTGCCGTTAGGCTTGCGGATGAAGGTGCCCTCCATCACCTGTCCCTGGGTGTTCAGACGGTATTGGTTCTCATTGACTTTCTGCAGGTAGTCGTCCCACGTCATGTCTTCCAGGAGATCCACGACGAGCATCTTTACGGGGTGCTGCACGATATTGAGCGTCTTGAAAATCTGCTTCAAATTGTAGGTTTCATTGGGGTGCTGCGAGAAAAAGGTCTGCAACATTTCCGTCAATTGCCTTTTGTTAAGGCGCTTTCCCTTGTTCTTTCCTTTTGCCATAATATTTAGTTTTAAGTTTTTTCAGGTTTCAAATATAGGGAAAAAATGTGATAAGGCCACCGAATGAGGTTTTAAATAATACTAAAAGGCGTGTTTTTGATAAAAAATGATTAATTTTGCGGTCGAAATGAGTAACATACTGATAACCGGTGCCACAGGCTTTATTGGCGGTTTCATCGTGGATGAAGCCCTCAGGCGCAACATGAACGTATGGGTGGCCCTCCGCAAGAGCAGTTCGCGGCAGTGGCTCACAGACGAACGCATCCATTTCCTGGAAGTCAACCTCACCTCTGAGGAGGACTTGGTGGAAAAGATGCGCAATCTGCAGTTTGACTACGTAGTGCATGCCGCCGGTGTGACGAAGTGTCTTCATAAAGAAGACTTCCACCGTATCAACGTTGGGGGCACGAAGAGTCTTGTCAATGCCCTGCTGCAGCTGGAGATGCCGCTGAAGAAATTCGTCTATCTGAGTTCCTTGAGCGTCTTCGGACCTATCCGCGAAGAGCAGCCCTATACGGAAATCACGGAGAACGATAAGCCCGCGCCCAACACGGAATACGGCAAGAGCAAACTGGAAGCAGAGCGTTTTTTAATGGAGTCAGAACTCCCTATTGTCATCCTGCGTCCCACGGGTGTCTATGGTCCCCGCGAACGCGATTACTTCATGATGGCGAAGAGCATCAAGGCACATACCGATTTCGCTGTGGGCTACAAGCCGCAAGACATCACCTTCGTCTATGTACTCGACGTGGTGCAGGCCATCTTCCTTGCCATCGAAAAGGGAGAGCCCGGGCGCAAGTTCTTCCTCAGTGACGGCTCCGTCTACCGCTCCTCCACATTCAGCGACCTTATCCGCAAGGAACTTGGCAACCCTTGGTGGATTCGTATCACGGCACCCATCTGGCTCCTGCGTATCATCACCTTCTGCGGGGAATACATCGGAAGAATGACAGGGAAAATAACTGCCCTGAACAACGATAAATACCATATCATGAAACAGCGCAACTGGCGTTGTGACATCCAGCCTGCCCGTCGCGAATTGGGCTTTGAGCCTCATTATCAATTGGAGGAAGGCGTGCGCCTCACCATCCAGTGGTACCGTGAAAACGGGTGGTTGTAAAGGCGCCTTCGGCGCGTTTCAGGTTTCAAGATCCAAGATTCAAGATTAAAGATTAAGGATTAAAGTTATCGTCATCGTTATCGTTTAAAAATGAAGATACTGAAAGAATTACTGACAATCGAGAAGAAGCCTAAGAAGGGATTGCTGGCCATCGAGTGGGCGGCGTTCGGCTACCTGCTGCTCACGTTGCTCATCATCCTCTTCTGCTATACGAAGGTGCAGAATCCTCATGCCATGATTACGGGGCGCATCCAGATTGCCGTCACCACGCTGCTGATGTGGGCTGTCTATCGCATGCTGCCTTGTCGCCTGGTGATGCTCATCCGTGTCATCGTGCAGATGTCGTTCCTCTCCTGGTGGTATCCCGATACCTACGAGATCAACCGCATGCTGCCCAATCTCGACCATGTCTTTGCCTCCTGGGAACAGCAGCTCTTCGGCTGCCAGCCTGCCCTGCTCTTCTCACAGGCCTTCACGCACCCTGTCTTCAGCGAACTGATGGATCTCGGCTATGCCTCCTACTATCCGATGATTGCCGCCGTGGCTATTTATTTCTTCTTCGCCCGCTACAAGGATTTCCACCAGTGTGTCTTCATCATCATGGCCTCTTTCTTTCTCTTCTACGTCATTTTCATCCTCGTGCCCGTCACGGGACCGATGTTCTACTACCAGGCCGTGGGCGTGGAAGAGATAGCAAAAGGGGTGTTTCCCAACGTAGGCGACTATTTCTATTTCCACCAGGACTGTCTGCCTTCACCGGGATGGAAAGACGGCTTCTTCTATCATCTCGTGGAGAGTGCCCACGAAGCTGGAGAGCGTCCCACGGCAGCCTTCCCTTCCTCACATGTAGGCATCGCTACCGTCTTGCTATGGCTTGCATGGCAGGCACGTTCCCGCTGGCTGTTCTTCATCTTGCTTCCTCTTTTCATCCTGATGTTCTTTGCCACGGTCTATATTCAGGCCCATTACGCCATCGACGCCTTGGCAGGCCTCCTCACCGGAACCGCCTTCTATTGGCTTTTCCGATGGTTTTACGTAAAGTTTTGTTAGTTTCAGGATTCAGGTTTCAAGTTTCAGGTTATCGTTAACGTTATCGTTAACGTTATCGTTATCGTTAACGTTATCTTTCCCGCTGTTTCAGGATTACGTAGATAATCACCGGAGCACCGATGACAGGCGTCACGGCATTTAGCGGAATAATGCCGCGATTACCGGGAAGCACGCAGATAATGTTGCATATCAGCGCAATGGCAGCTCCCGTCAGGAGGGTGGCAGGCATCAGCGAACGATGGTTTTCCGTACCCAGCAGCATCCTCGCAATATGAGGAACAGCCAGTCCTATAAAGGCTATCGGACCGCAGAAAGCCGTAGTGATGGCCGTCAGGATGCCCGTGACCACCAATAGCCAGTTGCGCACCCGTTGGGTGTTGATACCCAGATTCTCGGCATAACGCTCTCCCAGCAACAGGGCATTCAAGGGCTTGATAAGCAGCAAAGCCGCTGCAATACCTCCCAGACAGATGATAACAAAGGCCGGCATCTGTTCCATGGAGACGCCTCCGAAGTTACCCAGTCCCCACACCATATACGACTGTACGCCTTCTTCCGTGGCGAAAAAGTTGAGCAGCGAGATGGCCGACGTGGCGATATAGCCGATCATGATACCGATGATGAGCAGCATCACGCTGTTGCGCACCATGGTGGCAAACACCAGTATCAAGGCCATCACCAACATGGCCCCCACGAAGGCTGCCGCCAACGTAGCCAAGAAACCCGTCAACGAGAAGGCTCCCGCCGTGATACTTCCTCCCAAAAGCAGCATCACCAATGCCACTCCCAACGAAGCCCCGCTGTTGATACCGAAGATACCGGGATCTGCCAACGGGTTTCGGAAAGCCGTCTGCAGCATCAGACCACTCACCGCCAACGAAGCCCCGCAGAGCATGGCCGTAATCCCCTGCGGCAACCTACTCTGCAATACGATATATTCCCACGAAGGATGGTCGCTCTTGCCTCCCATAAGGATGTTCACCACCTCCTTCACGGGGATGTCCACTGCCCCCACCACGAGGTTGATTGCGAAAAGTATCACAATCAGCAGCGTCATCAAAATCGTAAAGCGTCGCATGGTTATCGTTAACGTTATCGTTATCGTTGGTTTTTAACTTTTACAAAGTAAGTACTTCCCCCCAGTCCCAACTCGGGATAGCAGATGGTGATGAAGTCGCGGAGCAGCAGGTCTGGACGGAAGGGCGTGTCTTCATAGAAAGTGGAAGTTGCCGTATTGCAACCATAGATTTCTCCCTTCTGGAAAGCCTTAAACTGGTTGTAGGCTGGTTTCTCCGAAAGCAGTTCCTTGGCCGTAATGGCATGGGGCGAATTGTAGCGGAAAAGCCAGATGTCGCAGGGTCCTCCCTTCTCCAGCACACTCTCGAACGACAAAGGCAGCGAACCGCTATGGTCATCGCCCTGCCAGGGATAATCAGCACCGGCATCGGCTATCAGACGCCCTATCGTGCTCCGTCCTCCTGGCACATACCACACGCTTCCCGTCTGCTTGTCCATCAGGATTTTGGGCGATGGGCGATGCTTACCTGCAACTTGAGACTTGAAACTTGAAACTTTGTCCCGTAGGGACATATAGTTCTTTTCCACGGCGGCAAACAGACTGTCGGCCTCCTTCTCCTTTCCGAAAAGCATCCCGTAGAACTTCATCCATTCCGCACGTCCGAGAGCCGAACTCTCCATATAGTCGGCCATCTCGATGATGGGAACCTGCAGCGTCTCCAGTTTCCCGTAGCCGCCACTGTTCTGGAAGGGTGACAGGAAAAGGGCATCGGGCCTCAGGTCGATAATCTTCTCAATCGTAGGCTGCAAGCCGCTGCCGCAGTCGGCAATACGTCCTTTCCTGCATTCCTCCTGCACCCAAGGCAGATTGATGTACTGCAAGTCGCATACGCCCGCTATGGCCTCGCGCTTTCCCAGATGCTCAATAAGTCCGCATTGCACACTCGTGGCAATCACCGACCTCTTCAGCGGCACCCGGATGATTGTTCCTGAATTTGGGTGTTGGGTGTTGGGTGTTAGGTGTTGGTCATCGTTTTCGTTATCGTTATCGTTAATCAAGATGTACCGATGCAGCGTCTTCCCCGTGTTCCAGGGATCAGCCAGCAACACCTCCGTGAAAC
This sequence comes from uncultured Prevotellaceae bacterium, assembly GCA_900316985.1. Taxonomy (GTDB): domain Bacteria; phylum Bacteroidota; class Bacteroidia; order Bacteroidales; family Bacteroidaceae; genus Prevotella. The sequence continues at coordinate 3,754 of ONFE01000014.1, read as the reverse complement.
CCTCATGCTTCACGATGGTCAGTTTTTCCGCATATTTCAGCCGCAGCGTGTCACCCTGCCGTTGGTCAGCAGCCGTGCGGCTGTCCCTGCATGAGCAAAGGACAGCCGTCACGGTGATGATGACCCATAGCGCTTTCTTCATCCTTATTCTCTGGACCGTTTCTTAGTATTTCACGTACTCGATGCCCGTGTTGAAGACAATCGCATTGGGACCTACGCCACAGTCAAATTCATTCACCTTGGCACCCGTCAGGTCATATTCTGCCACATAGCCGTTGCCGCTGTAGTTGGGATAGCCCGTTTCCTCGTTCTTCCTGTAGGAAGCCACGAACACATGACCGCTGATGTCCACGCCGATGCCACAAGGACTGTACACGCCGTCCTGTGTGAAACTGTTCTGCAGTCTCGACTGTATGTCATAGCGGATATAGTCGTGCTTTGTTGCTCCATAAGGTGCATTCACGGCATAGATATACCTGTCGTAGAAGGTCACGAAACTGGCGTCGAACAGACGGCTACATCTGCCGTCGTAGGCATCAATGTAGAGCATACCCGAAGCCTTGTCGGCATAGTTACCCATATCCAGCACGTACAGACCGTAGCCCGTCACGGCAATCACCGTCGGGTTCACAATGTTCTCGTTGGTATAGGTCTGCACCACCTTCTTCTGCGTCAGGTCGATGACTGAGATGCTGGCCTTTGTGCAGGCGCTGTAGTCAGAGTTACACACGTAGAGTTTGTCGTTATAGGCAGTCAGTCCCTCGGGGAACGAGCCCACCTCATAGGTGTCCTTCAGCGAGAACGTCAGCGTGTCGATGGCAGCCACGTAGCCATTACCCTCCGTTGTTGCAGGCCAACCTTCACTCTTCGATGCGCCATAGGTGCTCACATAGATCATACCGTCGTAGCAGGTGATATGACGCGGATGAACACCCTTCTCAACACCCATCAGCTCCGTCATATCGATTCGCTTGATACTCTGCAGCGTCTTGGCATTCACTACTTCCACCGAGTGCTCGCCGTCCACCACGATATACATCTTCGATCCATACACCAAGGCATCGTTGGCCGTCAGTCCCAGACCACGGCCGTTCTTGGCAGCAAACACCTTCTGTGAGGCCGTCTTCGTCTTGTAGTCGTAATACGTCAGGCTACCGTCGATGTTGTTGCTCATGTTACCGCCGCAGACCACATAGACGCCATTGCTCACAATCACCGGGTAGGTGTTGTCGTTGTCATCGTCATTGTCACTCAGACACGAGGTCAGCATGCTGACACCCATCAGCATCACCGACATACTCAAAAGATACTTTTTCATTTTCATCTCATTTTATATTTTATAAAGAATTGATAATTGCCAACTTCTGCCGGGCATCGGGTAATGCCCCACCAGCTCATACTGCTCGTTGAACAGGTTCTTCACGTCCACGCGTCCTTCCAGCCGGTGACGTCCCCATGAGAACGCGCGGTAGGCCGTCAGTCCGAATTCCTTGTAGCCGTCTATCATCGTCCCCTCGTAGTGGTCGTTGTTGGGCCATCTGGCCGTCACCCCATGACCATGTATCGAGACGTTCACCCACGGATTCTCGTAGTTCACCGCCGCCGCCCACGAATGCTCGGGCATATAGGCTATCTGCTTGTTGTAGTTCGGCGACTCCGGGTTCGTACGGTTCTGCGCCCGCTGGTAGCTGTAGTTTCCCGTCACCATCACCTGGTGGCCGCTCCCCAGCCTTTGTGTCACGTTCAGCGTAGCGTCCAGTCCCAGAATCCTCACCTTCCCTACATTAATGCACGACCATATAAACATATTGTAAGGCACCGAGACAATCATGTCCCGCAGCCTGTTATAGTATCCGTCGAGCGTCACCCTTACGTGCGTCCCCACAGCCTTTGTCACTCGCCCTTCGTCCATCGTAATGCCCACGTTCACCTGATCCGTCACCTCCGGCGCCAGGTCCGTGCTTCCGTAGTGGTAGTAGTAGCTCTCGTTGAACGTCGGCGAGCGGAAGATGTTCTTGTACGAGGCCCTCACGTAGAGTTCCCTGTCAGCCAGCAGCTTGTAGGAAAGCGACAGCGAAGGTGACAGCCGCCGCATGTTCCTCGCACTCGGTCCCTCCTTCGCGTCGTTCAGATAGAGCGAATACAGCAGCCTTCCCAGTACCGTCAGCCTCCCGTCGCGGTAACGGGCCGTAGCCGATTGCAGTACCGTATGCCTGAAAGGCTTTCCCACCACCGTGCGCCATGAACTGCCGTTCAGGTTGTTGAAGGCATAGTCCGCCGAATAGTCGAAGGCCCATTTTTCGTCAGGCGCATAGAGCAGGGCTGCCGAGGTATAGGCCTCCCGCTGCCAGTAGCTCGCATCATTCACGCCCCCCGCATACAGGTCATCCCTATAGACGGATTCCGCCCAGTTGTATTTCGCCACACCCTTCAGCAGCCAGTTCCTGGCCAGTTGCGTCCTCAATGTCATCTGTCCGAAGGCATTGCGCTCCCTGAGGTTCTCGCCGTTCAGGTTCGTATAGAGACGCACCATTCCCGGCAGCTGCCGGTCATTGTCATAGTAATAAGCCTTTGCCCCGACGAGTGTCGTTGCCGTAGGCTGCCAGGCCATGTTCACCTCCCCGTGACCCTGGTTCATGCGGCTGTGCGTCCGCCGTTCCTTCGTCACCAGCGTGACATTCCTCAGCGTGTATGGATAGTCATTCTCCGCATACGTATATTCCCCCTCCACCGAGAGCGCCAGCCTGCTGCTTACACTCTGTTCATAGCGCACAAAGGGACTTGCCAGTCCGAACGAACCCAGCTTCATCTGAGCCGTCACGTGTCCACGGCTATCTCCCGAAGGCAGCCTCAGCGTCTGTATCGAGAGTGTCGAAGGCGTGCTCGCCTGCTTGGCCGGAATGAAGATATCGTCATTGTCACCCACCGTCAGCGCCAGCTCACTCACGTTGTCCAGCGAATAGCGCGAGATGTCTATCTCCCCACTCTGGCAGTCGCTCAGCATCACCCCGTCGTAGGTCACCCCCGTATGACGGGCCCCGAAGCCACGTACCGAAACCGTCTTCATGCCGCCGGCACCCCCGTAGTCCCTCAGCGTGATGCCCGGGATTCGGTGGAGCGCATCCGCCACGTCAGTCACCCCCAGTCTCAGGAATTGCTCCCTTTCCAGCAGATGGTAGGGCGTTGTGCTTCTCGTTATCTTTTGCCGCCGCTGCTCCGTCACCGTCACCCCCTCCAGCCTATGCGTCCTGTCCGCCACCGTATCGTTGCGGACTACCTGCGCATCGGCAGAGAGCGTCATCACTCCGCAGAGCACCGTCGTCAGAAAATACTTGAATCCTTTTCTCATAACCTGCAGGCGCCGTCCTCGAAGCGCATGAAGCAAAGCCAACGGCAGGTCTTCTGACTTGTTCCCTGAAGGCACCTTCCCGTCCAGATACATCGACAGTGGTCTGATCACCTTCATTCAACGGAACTCACAGCAGCGGGACTGTCCTGGATTTCCACCAGGTTCCCTCTTTCCTCGCACAAGCGAACCAATTGACGGGGACAAAGTTAGTGCAAATGAGTGAAAAAACAAAAATTTATTTGGATTTTTGCTCACTTAATCGTATCTTTGTCCCCCGAATGGTGATGTCCGCGGCCCCACAGCCACGACATAAAAGGGAATCCGGTGCAAGTCCGGAACAGTACCCGCTACTGTAAGCTCCATTATCAGAAGTGCACATGAAGCCACTGTCCATCCGACGGGAAG
>ONFE01000011.1 GCA_900316985.1 uncultured Prevotellaceae bacterium | reverse complement strand
CTTATCATCATGCTGCTCATTGCCAGCAGCGCAGCCGTGCCAACGCTGGCACAGTCGAAGTCTAAAGCACAGAAGAAGTACGACCTTACCATCATGACGGACAAGGAGCAACAGTATCCGCTCCGCGTGTTCCGTCTGCTCAGAGACATCCGAGACAAGTTTGGCATGAGGAAGGGCCAAACCTATTCCGTTCTGAAGAATCCGAACACTGGCCTCATCGAGTCGGCCGAACGCATCACACGCTTCAGCTGCCTCGTCGATGAACTGAAGACCATCGACCGGGTGTTTATGGACGACGAGCCGTTCAGCTATCAGATTCTGCACCTACTACCCGGCAACACCCAGCAGTTCGACATCAAGGTCGTTTCTGCCGACGGACAGCGCAGCTCGACCTTGCCTATCCGAACGAAGAGTTCGCAAGAGATGTGGTATCTGGCAGCGAAGAACCTGGAGAACCCCCAGCTGCGCGATGTTTATGCCATCGTATGGGAGACGGACGATCTCGGTATTGAAGCCAAAGGCACCATCTATGGCATTTCCTCGCTGCGCCCAGACCTCTATACCAAGAATCAAGACGCTTCGAAGAATACCTTCAGGATTGACGGACGCGTGGGTAACGACCTGACAGACTCCCTCTATGTGGTCTATATGGCCGATACCAAAGAGGAACTGGACAAACTGCCCGACGATGCTTTTATTGAGTATATGCCTGTAGTGAACAGACACTTTAGTTTCAGCGTGGAAATCGACAAGCCTAAGGTGGGGCGTATTCGTACGGTCATGCCCGACGGTTCACTCTGCCACATATGGACCAACCTCGATTTTGTGCCAGGTGAAACCTATCACATCACCACTCACAATGGCTACTACGACGAAGATCTCGACTATGAGCTTCGTGTGGGCCGATTCTCTGGAAAGAGTCTGATTGCACCTCAGCAAAAAAGCGTCACGATAACAGGCGACTTCAAATTCGTGGATTCGAAAGACGACAAGGTGGCAGATTTAGGGCGAAAATTACCACCTGAGGATGAGGCAAAAACGAATGTCACAATAAACGCCATCGAAGCCGATGCGCAAATAATTGATGAAACCTTCGATGCGATAAAAAATACACCGTATCCTGCTAACGGAGTCCAACTGGAGTCGTTATATAAGAAGATTCTCACTTTGAGCAAGTCAATTGATACTCACTTCCAAGGATTAGCGAAGACGGTGAAAGACAACTGCTTGTCGCCAAATGAACAGATGGAGATGTACAAGTTCATATTAGATATGTACCGTGACCAGAACAAAAAACTCAACGAAGCGAGTAGCATCCATTACAACAAGAGCGCACAAAAGTTGCAGAAGTACATCACCAGCCAGATAGAAAAGTATCTGAACGAGATGTCGAAGCAATGACATAGATGTTTCAACTATCATTACTATAATTATTATTAGGTTCAAAAATGTGATTAAGCGAGTGCCATGCAAACTCGTTTGCAGATGGCCGAGCGTGAACATTTTATTCAAAAATGTGATTAAGCGAGTGCCATGTAAACTCGTTTGCAGATGGCCGAGCGTGAACATTTTATTCAATTATGGTCAAGGCATGGGTCGCAGCGATGCGGCTCATGTTTTGTTTTATTATGTCCTTTTTTCGCGAAGAATTTCGGGTTTTCAGGGATTTACTTGCAGAAGCCTTGATTTTTTCGTAATTTCGCAGCAGATAAACTAATTCGAAAAAAGTTGGTCTTGCGATTATAGAATTCCCCGGAAAGTGGTAATATATAAGTGTAGAACACCAAAGCGAATGGAAACAACAACAGGCAATACATCCAAAGCCAGAGAAGACGAGACGCTGCTCATCAGCCGCATCCTCGACGGACAGACCGCGCTGTTCCGTGAGCTGGCAGGCCGATATGCCGGGCAGGTGCTACTGATGGTGGCCCGCCTGATTCCTTCGCCCGAAGAAGCCGAGGAGGCAACGCAGGACACACTAATGGAAGCCTTCCAGAGCCTTAGCCGATACGATGCCCGTCGGGCTAGTTTCCGAACATGGCTCATGCGCATAGCCTACCATACGGCTCTGAAGCATTACCGACAGCATCATAGGTCGCTGCCTATGGTGGAAGTGGAACAACAAAGGCTCGATACCTTCCCTGACGATGAGACCGACGCCCTGCTTGACGACACCGACCGCGTGGAACTCATGGAAAGAGCCATCGAAACGCTGAAACCCGACGACCAAATGCTGCTCAACCTCTACTACTTTGACAACCGCCCGATGCGCGAAATAGCCTGCATCACGGAACGTGAAGAAAGCTATCTCCATTCGCGGCTGCAATGGATACGGAAAAGACTGGCCATCACCATCAGAAGTCTTGAAAGTGAAGAATCATTGGGCGGGCTTCGCCCTTGAAATTATTTTTAAAATTTGGTTTATAAATCCTTTGAGATAATTCTAAATATAATTTTAAATACAATTTCGAGCGAAGCGACCAGAGATAAAAGATGAGTGAAGAATCTTTAAATAAAGAGTGAAGAATGAAGAAGGAAGAATATAAAGACCAGGGACTGCGCCAAGCCTTGCAGCGCAGGAATGAGGCCGCCGAGCGGATGACGCTGCCGGATGACTTCACCGACCGACTGATGGAGCAAATAGGGAAACCCACCCCTGCCCTCCCGAAGGGAGGGAGAACCAAAAGCCTCTTCTACTGGGGGAAATGGGTAGGTGCTGTAGCTGTCGCCAGCGTAGTGCTGTTGCTGACGTTCCATTATATAAATAATAAAGAGGTAACAAAGGTTGAACAGCCGATTGTGGTGAAAAAGACGGAACAAAAGGGAAGCGAGCCTAAAACCATAGAAAAGGAACCCGTGCAGATGGCGAAAGAAGAAAAAGCTTTCGTGGCCAAAACAACTATGGTTAATAAGCGGTCAAAAGCCTCCGTTTCAGAGAGTAAGAATCCGACAGCGGTTCCTGCAACCGACAGTCTGGACTACTATATCGACAAGATAGAACGCGAACTGGCCCAAGTGGACGAAAGCCTCTACATAGAGCGGATGAACAAGGTGATACGAGCTGACGAGCGACTGCAGCGCATGGTCAACAGCTATATCTTGCACACCCTCGACAAGGAAGGCCGCCCGCAAACGGCAGCAAATATGTATAACGAAAAATCTGAGCAATATGAAGAATAGGATTATTATAACCATAGCAGCCCTTTTGGGTGTTGGATGTTGGTGGTTGGGTGATGGTGGTTGGTGCCGTGCACAGACTGTTCATCACAACAACATACGGGAAAAACTGAAAGCCTTTGTGGAGTCGAAGGAGTATGGCGTTCATCGGCTCAATATCCCACAGGACGGACTCAATGTTTATCAGTTTGCCCAGCAGTTTGCCATCGATGGGGAGTTGGGCGGCCAGTACTACGGCCCGTTGTTTACGCCCCGGATGTTGGAACTGGAGAATGCTTTCAGGGCGGAGGCCGTGAATGCCAAGACCGTATATATCCATGATGCCAGCGACGGCGACTCGCCCTTGTCAGGCGTTAAGTTCCAGTTGATGACAGACGCACAACATCCGATGATACATGCTGTGACATTCGACCTCAACAAGAACATTCGCCTGCTTTCCTTTGAAGAGGACGACGGCAGCATCTATGCCCTGCTGCTGATGTGGGACCAGACCGTTGACCCTGACAAGAAAGTCGGTGATACATTCCTGATGGACGGCAAGATTTACGAAATCAGCGGATGGAAAATGGACGACAGACCATATATCGCCCACTATAAACAGCCCAGCGCGTCAGGCACCTTTACTGCTGGTTTGCAATATAACACCCCTGCTGATGCTATGTCTGTCGAAGAGTTCATGGCCAAGGTGAAACGCACCTGTGAGATATTTCAGCGCGAGACGCCGCAAGGCAGGACGGCAGCCGGGGTGGTGCTCAACAAGACGTGTAACACATTTAATGGAAAACTGACAAAAGAACAGTATTTTGACCTGCTGAGCAATATCCAGCCGTTAGTTGACAGCGAAAAGAATGAAAACCTGAAGAGCATCCTGGGCTATTCCTGCTACATGATTTACAAGAAGAGCGAATTATACGAGGGTGACAGAGAAACAGATGTCACACATGCACCGACAGCCGCTTCAGAAATCACCACCACGCAGGTATCGAAGACCATTGTCTATAACAGTATGCTGATGAATGAAATGGTGGGAAAGGAGATGGTGGATTGTCAGATTAGTGGCACTGCCCCCTTGAAAGGCCAAAAAGTGGAAGTGAGACGCTGCATTACCTCTGAACTATTGGGGACGTGCCCTATCACCAACGGCAAATTCTCCTTTACCTGCAAACTGCCGAAGAACGAGGTGTGCCGGATATATCTCGATAACAGAGAAGTCGTTTACTTCTATACCGACGGTAATCCCATCAGCGCAGACATGGAGCACCTGACAATAGAAGGCGGCAAGGCCAGCCAAAAGATTAACGATTTCCTGCAGACAGTAGAGCGCGAACGCCTGGCCGAACTCCATGAGACCGACAGCCAGAAAAAAGCGGAGATCAACCGCCAGCGCGGCGAACGGCTTCTCAAGGCAGTGCGTGAAAACCGTGACAATATCATCTCAGCATGTGCACTCAGTCAGGTCTATACCGAAATGAGTTACGAGGAACTGAAGCCTTATCTCCGTGACGACTATGCCTTCTCGCATCACATTCTCCTGGCACCGATGCGCGAATACGTGGAAGGACTGGAGAAGCGCCGTCCCGGCACTCCCTACACCAACCTGGAACTGGTGGACACGAAGGGCCGCCCACATCAGCTAAGCGAATATATCGGCAAGGGATATGTCGTGCTGCATTTCTGGGATGGCCTTGGCGGTTATGGATCTGAAATCCATCCGTCCATGAAGACGCTTTACGACACTTACCGTTCCCGCGGAGTGGAGTTCGTCACCTTGGCCTTCAGTTTCGGTGTGCAGAGATGGCGGGAGGAAGTAAAGCAGCACCAACTGCCATGGCCGCAGCTGATGCCCGATCCAGACACCAACCCGCGAAATGCACTTACCGCCTACGGCATCCGTTCCTATCCCGAGTTGATAGTCATCGATGCAAAAGGCACTATCGTGGCCTGCCCCCGCAATGTTGAAGAACTCGGTTCCGTATTAAAGAAACTGCATAATTAGATTTTATTCAATGACATATTTTAGGTTTAAATTAAGGCAACGACATGGGCCGTAGTGATGCGTCCCATGTTTTCCCGAAATATCATATCTGCTTCGCGCGCGCGTACGCGCGAAAATTTTTGTTTAAGGGTGTAAGGGTGTCAGAATGCCGATAAACACAGGGCTTGCACCCTCCTTGGAAGGGTGTCAGGGGTGTCACAAGGGTGTAATGGGAGACCCACCCCTGCCCTCCCTGCATAGGAAGGGAGTTATGTCTTTAGAGTTAGGGTTAAGGTTATCGTTATCATTTAGAAATTCTCTAGAAAATTTTCTTCAAACGATGGCAGTATGAAACGCAAACTTCCTTTGATAGCAACAAATTCTCTAGAGAATTTATCGTCGGTCTCTAATTCAACGTCTCTACTCCCTCCCTTTGGGAGGGGCAGGGGTGGGTATTGCACCCTTATGACACCCTTGACACCCTCTGAAACAGGGTGCAAGCCCTGTGTTTATCGGCATTCTGTACGTAACATGACTTAAATAGTATCATTATAATAATTTAACTCCCCCAAGCGGGATATTTCTGCAAAAACGGTGTATATATAATAAAAGAGCAACATATAAAAGATATGAACATGAACAAGCAAACCATCATCACCATGTTCTTCGCTCTCGTCGCAATGGCGGTTTATGGACAGGAAGACACTACAAAGGTAAAAAAGAAAGATAATACCATCTCAATGTACGGAACGGTGGCTGATGGTTTTACGAAAGCTGCGATTCCCGACGTGAGGGTGACGCTGATGAACGCTGACTCTACGGTGGTGGACACGGTGAAGGTGTGGAAGAACTACAGCTACAGCAGCGGCATCGGACGCTCGGCAGGAACAACGCGATACTACTTCCAAATCAGTCGCGAGCCAGCCAGGTATATCCTCAAGTTTGAACACCCGAACTATGAAACGGCCTTTACGGACTTCGAGATGAAGAAGGTGAGCCGAAGGCGGGATGATATCGAGGGACCGAAAGTGTATATGAAAAAGGCAGTACGAGCCAGCCACTTCGAAGGCGGACAACTGGACGAGGTTATGGTGAAGGCCACGAAGATAAAGATGGTGTGGCGCGGCGACACGCTGGTCTATAATGCCGATGCATTCAATGTGCCCGAGGGTTCGATGCTCGACGGACTCATCAAGCAGTTGCCGGGCGTGGAGCTGAAAGATAATGGCGAGATATTCGTCAACGGCAAGAAGATAGATAACCTGACGCTCAACGGCGCGGACTTCTTCAAGGGCAAGAATCAGATTATGCTGCAAAACCTGCCCTACTTCACCGTGAAGAATATCGAGGTATATAAGAAGCAGACTGAAGAGAACAAATACCTCGGCATCGACGACGAGGACGAAAAGGAGTACACGATGGACGTTATCCTGAAACGGGAGTACAACATCGGTGGCTCAGCGAATGTGGAGGCAGGCTATGGCACTGACGACCGATACAAACTGAAGGGCTTCGGATTAAGATTCTCCGACCGCACACGTGCCGTGGTCTTCGGCGGCATGAACAACATCAACGAGAAAATGGAGTATATCAGAGAGAACTCTGAATACAGGGATAAGACAGACCTGTCGGGCGACAGCCACTTCAAGCAGATTGGCGGCCAGTTCGTCTATCAGGCACCCGAGGAAAAACTGACCAACTCGACCGAAGCGAGCGCTACATGGAACAACGATTTCAGCGAAAACCGAAGCAACGGCGAAACCTATCTGAACGGTGCCAGCACCTTCGGACAGTCGGAAGGATGGAGCCGCAACAAACCTTCCTCGTTCACGCTGAGCAACACCCTGCGGGCCACAGGCAAATTCCGTTTCTATTCAACGGCGTATATCGGTTATAACCGCAATCGTAACGAAAGTGAAGGATGGAACATAAGCACAGCCGATGCCATGATGACCGACAGCATCAACAGTTCGTGGTATCGGTCGCGCAGCAAGTCAGATATTTTCAATGGCAGTGGCTATGCCTATCTTGCCTATCGTCTGCCGTCGGGCGACTCGTTCACATTCAATGTGCAGGGCAACTTCAACCGCAGCTACAATCCAGAGTCATCGAGCGTAAATCACTATACCTATCACAAACTGGGCACACAAGATGACCGCGACCGCCGCACGGAATCGCCATCTTACAACTATAACTATCAGGGCAGTTTATCATACAACTATCAGCTGACGAAAAGCATACGAATTACTCCTACCGTTGGTATCGGCATAAGCGACAATAACAGTGACCGTCACGAGTATCTGCGCGATAGTATCGATTACCAGTTTGATGCCAAGAACAGTTACGAACAGCGCACCCAGAATCTGGAGCGTCGCTCACAGCTGAGCATTGACTTCAATAAAAACATGGGGAAATGGTATTTGGGTTTGTATAGTAGTCTTAGCGCCAACTTCGAGCGACAGCGGATGAATTACGACAGCGAACCGCTCAGCACGACATTTACCCGCCACTACACGTTGCTCACTCCAAACGTGTATTTCTATCTCATGAGCATGAATCAGAAGCACAGTCTTAATATGCAATACTATATGTGGCCGACAACCCCATCCGTTACCGACCTAATCGACCGCCCGATTACCAGCGACCCACTGAACATCTATCTTGGCAATCCCAATCTGAAGAAGAGTGAACAGCACAACTGGATGGCCGACTACCGTTTGCGCAACGACAGCATCAACCAGACCATTGCTATCAGTCTCAACGCCAATCTGACTCACAATGCACGAACACAAGGCTACACCTACGACATGACAACTGGTGTTCGCACCTATCGCCCGGAAAATATCAGCAGCGGAAACTGGTATTTCAGTCTTTCCACCAATTGGGACCGTGCGCTTGGCAAAAAGAAAATCTGGAACATTGGCAACGAATTCACTTTCAGCTATAACAAAAATACGGGTCTCGCCGTTGCTACGGAGAGCAGCGAATCGGAGTTGAGCCGCGTCGGCACTCTTCGCTTGAACTACAAACCAGGTATCAAGTACCAGAAAGACAACCTTACCCTGATCTTGAAAGGCGATTTCACCTATCGCAATCTTCATCGAAACATCACGCTCGGCGAGCAGCCAACTGATATCTGGGACATCGTCTATGGTATGAACGGCACCTACAAACTGCCGTGGGACTTTACGTTCGACACCGACATCACGATGCATTCACGCCGTGGATATACTGACGCGGAAATGAACGACAACCGTCTCTATTGGGATGCCTCGCTCACAAAATCATTCCAACAAGGAAAGTGGGTTGTCAAACTTCGCGGCTACGACCTCTTAGGTCAGGTTTCCAACCTGCGTTATAACATCGGAGCGCAAGGACGCACAGAAACATGGACTAACTCCATGCGCCGATATGCCCTGCTTACCATCAGCTACCGATTCTCCCATAAACCTAAAAAAGAAGATAAATAACTATTGAATGGTCCACATTATTATATCATTGGCGCAGTATTCCATAAATAATGGTAACCAATTGAAGGAAAAATGTGATTAAGAGAGTGCCATGCAAACTCGTTTGCAAATGGCCGAGCGTGAACATTTTATCTAAAAATGTGATTAAGAGAGTGCCATGCAAACTCGTTTGCAAATGGCCGAACGTGAATATTTTATTCAATAAGGTGTGATTTTCTTGCCGATATCGGCAAAAAGTGGTATATTTGCAACTTAAAATGAGTTAAAAACCTTGCCGATAGAAGAGATGGAGTATGTATCAGTAAAACAATTCCTTGCTCGATTATTTTAAGATTTCATACAAAAATCTGAGTAAGTGAGAAGCAAACAAAAGATTTTGTTCGCTCGAACGTGAAGATTTTATTCAAATAACTAACGCAACTATGTTGAAAAAGAAGTCAACTATCATTACCATCCTCCTTGCCCTCGTTGCAATAGGGGGGCAGGCAAAAACCTACAAGACCATAAAGGCCCCAGAGTGGATGGCCTGTGTGAATGTCAGGGGTGATGGGCTGAAAGCCTGCGAAGTGGTTTTCAGGGACACGGCAACCACCGTGCATTTCTCGATGGAGTATCCCAAGGGACAGTATTATCGTTTCGTCAAGGAGAGCTACCTGATGGACGAGGACGGCCATCGCTATCCCTTGCGCTCGGCAGAAGGCATCGCGCTCGATACATGGGTGCAGTCGCCTGAGAGCGGAGTGACCGACTTCACGATGCACTTCGAGCCAATTCCCAAGTGGGTGCAGGTTTTCGACTTTATTGAGGGCGACGTGAAAGGAGCGTTTATGCTGCTGGGCATCCACGACAAGAAAACCAAACTAAAGGCTCCGACGCTGAAAGCGCTATCGGATGCCAATCCATACGCCGTTCCTAAAGACTGGTTCAAGACCGACACCATCACCATCCGCGGACGCTTCGAGGGCTACGATGCCGAGAAGTTCGGCTTCTCCTCCATGGAGTGCCTTTATGAGGACGTGTTTGAGAAAGATGCAAATACGCTGGTGTTCGACATTGCTGCCGACGGCTCGTTCGAAAAGAAGTTCCAGGCCAGCTATCCTATCCGTGAGATGTTCTTTGCTGAACAAACAAAGATAGGCTTCGATGCGATACCTTTCTTCGCCCGTCCCGGCGAGACCATCGAGGTTATCGTGCGCCCCAATGAACGCGGCCAGTACGATTGTTTCTACGGCGATGGCAGCAGTAAGGACGTGGAGCGCTGGCTGAAATCCAGTCTGAAGATGAGCGACCTGGCTTACCCCCTACGTATGTTTAAAGGGAAGTTCAGCGAAGCCAACGAGATGATGGAGCGCACGTGGAACAATATGTTGTACAGCTTGCAAAAAGAAGGTCTCCGCCAGCATTTCACTCCCCAGGAGATGCAACTGGCGTTGGCCGACCTGCAGGTGCATTTCACCTATGCCGTGATGGACTATGCGATGTATCACGAGGATGCAGTGAGGAAATATGAGCAACGAGACGGCCGCTACCAAATGGTCATTCTAGACAGTCTGGAATGGAACGAGATATACAAGACGGAGAGCTACAAGGCGCTGCATCGTGTGGATTTCGACAATCCTTTGCTGCTGACCAGCGACAGCTATCCCATCACCCTCAACCGCATCCAGTATGCCAGACCTGTCAGCAGGCAAAAGTACAAAGGGTTGCTGGATGAGAATGGCGGATATGTGAACAGTCTGGAAAATGCAGAGAAGATAATTTCCAATAATTTTCTGGCCTTGCGAAACCTGATGGGAACAGACCACGATGGCTTCATGATGCAACTCTGCGCCTATAAAGACATGACGGGCAGTTTCGACAACTGGCGCAGTGATGAGGATGAACTCCAGCGCATCCTTGCCGACACAACGATGACTGCCGATGAGCGCAAGGAAGCAGAGGCCAGCTTTCAGTCACCCGGCAAGATGATGCCCCTCTATCTCAGCAGATTCTCTGATGCCTATATCCACCAGAAGGCGGAGGCTTTCTATGCCGCAAAGATGGCACAGACGGAACTCTCCACGCCATTGCCGGCCGACAATCCTTCTGCCGACCTCATCCGAAAGCTCTCTGCCAAATATCCCGGCCGCTTCCTGATGATCGACTTCTGGGGAATGGGCTGCGGTCCCTGCCGCTCAGCCATCCAGAACAGTAAGAACCTGCGGGCAGAGGTTGCCAAGCGCGATGACATCAAACTCATCTTTATCGCCGGCGAACGAACTGCCGAGGGTAGCGAGGCCTATCATAACTATGTAAAGGAATGGCTTGCCGACGAAGAAACCATCTGTCTTTCCAACACTGACTTCACCCGTATGCAGGAGCTCTTCCGCTTCAACGGCATCCCTCACTACGAGACCATCACGCCCGATGGCCGCCGTGTACGCGACGACCTTAACTTCAACGGCTACTACAACTTTGACTTCACGTTGAACAGGCTGAAAGAGAAATTCAAGTAAAGCAAAACGTATTATGCACAAGTCAACTATCATTACTCTCCTGCTAGCATTCGTCTCGTTGACAGGGCAGGCGACGACCATCGAAGAATACCACTTTCGCAGCGGTTCGGCCGTATTGAAAGGGCGCATACTGAACAAGGCCGAGAGCGAGTGGAGCATTGTCAACGTTGTCACTTCCAACCTGTTTTCAGACGAGGAGCAGGTACACGCCATCCCCGTTGCCGCCGATGGCTCGTTCGAGGGCAGAATCCCACTGCTACACTCTCAAAGTGTAATGATACAGGATATGGGGTATGTTTTCCTTGCTGTGGGCGATACTTTGGAAGTGACGAAAGACGCTCTGCAAGAGGAGAACGAAAAAGGCGTCACTTTCAGCGGCCACGGCATGAGTGCCGCCGTCAATCGCCTATGGCCAGGCGTAAAGAAACACTATTTCGGAGACAAGGATTTGTTTGTCAAAGGTCTGGAGAGAGAGGATATTCCTGCGTGGAAGCAGCGGATGGTGAAGCTGACGGACACCGTCATAGCAGACATTGAGGCCGACCGCCTGCCCGTACCTACCTCAATGAGTGCCAGTGTCAAGGAAGTGCTGGGATTCAGCTTGCTGGGTGATTTACTCATGGCCGCGATGGAAAACTATCGTTTCAACATGACCAGCGGAGGCTATTATCAAATCAATAGAGAAGAACTTGGCGACTACTACGATTTTCTGACAGGACGCGAGCGATGGCTGGCAGACAATCCATCCATGCTTTTC
This sequence comes from uncultured Prevotellaceae bacterium, assembly GCA_900316985.1. GTDB lineage: Bacteria > Bacteroidota > Bacteroidia > Bacteroidales > Bacteroidaceae > Prevotella. The sequence goes on along the minus strand of ONFE01000011.1, from coordinate 94,242 downwards.
GCCATCGATAACCCGGGGACTTTATTCAACTACACATGGATCTACATCATGATAGACATCAGTTTCTCGCCCCATGAGAAGGGGGAGAGTTCTGCCGACTACTACCGAAAGGCGTCGGACGTCATCACGTCGCGCTACGGTTTCAAGAATATCGGTTTCTTGCATCAGATGGCGCTTTGCAGGGACGTTTTCAGAGAAAGCAATCTCGATGAAGACTCCGACCCCAACCTATTGACTGACAAATTCGCAGCTATCATTCCTCTCCTCAATTATCCAGTTGTGGCCCATCAAGCCCTGCAGCGCTATCGCCAATACATACAGCAGCGCGAAGTAAAAGCTGCTGCTACTGTTTCTTCCACACCAGAGGCGGATGCTCTCTTCCAGCGTATCATTGAGCCATACAAGGGAAACACCCTCCTCGTTCACTTCTGGGGCATGAGCTGTGCGCCCTGCCGGCGCGAAATGCTGGACGAGCGCGAGAAGGTGGAGCGACAGAAAGACGCCCCCGTGCGTTTCCTCTACATCTGCGATGAGAAAGATAGTCCACGAGAACACACCGAGCAGTGGCTGACGAAGAACAACATCAAGGGTGAGCACATCTATGTGACGCACAACGAGTGGAATCTCCTTGCCGCTAAATTCAACTTCTACGCCATTCCCTTCAGTATTGGCGTTGATAAAGATGGCAATGTAGTCGATTTTGATGAAGTCAACAAGTACGTGAAAGAGATACAAAACGAATAAAATGTCAGGCAAATGTCAGGAAGTTTTTTCGGGCATTTGCCGCCTTGTTGCTAGCTTTGCACCCAAAAGCGAAGTATCATGCAACAAACAACATTTTACAGAATCAACATGATGGCGGCTTGGCTGGTCTTTGCCATTGCCGCCATCGTCTATGGACTGACAATTGAACCGACAGCCAGTTTGTGGGACTGCCCGGAATTCATCGCCTGCGGATACAAACTAGAGATTGGACACCCGCCGGGTGCTCCCGTCTATATGTTAGCCGCAAATCTGTTCTCACATTTTGCCACCGAGCCGTCGCAGGTGGCAAAGATGGTCAATCTCCTGTCTGCCCTCTTGAGTGCGGGCTGCATCTTCTTCCTGTTTCTTACCGTTACACACCTCGCCAAAAGACTCATCTGCCCTTCTGGAGAAAGCCTCACCATGGCGGATGTCATCCGTATAGAAGGCTGTGGAACAGTGGGAGCACTGGCCTATGCTTTCAGCGACACCTTCTGGTTCTCGGCCGTTGAAGCAGAGGTTTATGCCTTCTCCAGTTTTCTGACAGCCCTGATGTTTTGGCTGATTCTGAAATGGGAAGAAGAAGCAGACAGTCCGCAAAGTGACCGGTGGATTATTCTCATAGCCTATATCACGGGACTTTCCATAGGAGTCCATCTGCTCTGCCTGCTTTGTCTGCCCGCCATGTCGTTTGTGGTCTATTTCCATAAGGCGAAACGTGTCACACGGTTTGGCATGCTAAAGACACTCATATCAGGAGGATTATTAGTAGGTCTCATTCTCTATGGCCTCATCCCCGGCGTGGTGAAAATGGGCGGTTGGGCGGAACTGCTGTTTACCAACGTATTGGAGTGTCCCTACAACGTCGGACTCACCGTCTACATCCTGCTGCTTGCGGGAGCACTCATCATTGCCTACTACAAGGTAAAACCAGGTTTGCTCAAATTGTCGCTGGCCTGTGTGCTGATGATTCTGGCAGGCTACAGCAGTTATGGGGTTATCTTTATCCGAGCCAATGCCAATACGCCCATGAGCGAGAATGCCCCCGGCAACATCTTCTCGCTTGGAAGCTATTTAAATCGCGAGCAATATGGAGACACACCGCTATTCTATGGCCCTGCCTATTGCAGCGAACTGAAGCGTGAACCCATAGGCGAATATCTGGTTCCGAAACAGCGGGAGGGGAAAGCCATCTACCGACCTAACCCTAACGCTAACCCTAACGCTAACACCCAACACCCATCATCCAACACCCAGAAATACACCGTCATACGCCACGACATAGAATACGAGTATGAAGAAAACATGTTCTTTCCCCGCATGCACTCCCAGCGCCATGCCAAGGCCTACGAAGAGTGGATGGGCGGAGTGGAGAAGGAAGGGAACCTGCCGACAACGGCTGAGAACCAGCGTTTCTTCATTTCCTATCAGTTGTATTTCATGTACTGGAGGTATTTCCTTTGGAACTTCGTGGGACGGCAGAACAACATCCAGGGCAATGGTGAGGTGGAGCATGGCAATTGGATCACAGGCTTCAGATGGATTGACGACCTGCTGCTGGGGTGCGATACCTCGAAATTGCCCTCAGACCTTTCCGACAACAAAGGGCGCAATGTTTACTTCGCCCTTCCGTTACTGCTCGGATTGGTGGGGATCGTATGGCAATGGCGGCGAGGACATGAAGGCCGGCAGCAGCTGTGGATCGTCACGCTGCTGTTTGTGATGACAGGTCTGGCCATCGTGGTCTACCTTAATCAGACACCGCTCCAACCCCGTGAACGCGACTATGCCTATGCGGGTTCCTTCTATGCCTATGCCATCTGGATAGGACTGGGAGTGGCGGGTATCAGCAGAAAGCAAACGAGCCTGTCGCTGCTTTGTCTCTTCGTTCCTTTGCAGATGGTAAGTCAGACCTGGGATGACCACGATCGCTCCGGACGCTACACCTGTCGTGACTTCGGAGCCAACTATCTGGAAAGTATGCAACGGACAGGCCATCCTATCATCCTCACGAATGGCGACAACGACACTTTCCCGCTTTGGTACAATCATGAGGTGGAAGGCGTCAGAACAGACACGCGCGACTGCAATATGGAGTATCTGCAGACCGACTGGTATATCGACCAGATGAAACGCCCTGCCTACGACTCACCGGCATTGCCCATCAGTTGGCGTCATGAGGATTACCAGGAAGGCACGCGGGAGTATATTCCCATCCGCCCAGAACTGAAAAAGGACGTGGAGCAGTTTGTGGCGCAATACCCCGATGAAGCCGTGGAAGCCCTGGGCGAAAAACCTTTCGAGCTGAGGAATATCATTGATAAATGGGTGCTCAGCGAGGAGGCAGACATGCAATGCATACCCACAGACAGCGTCACCATAGGCCATATGGTCATCTCATTAAAAGACAAAAACGCATTGTCCAAGAACGAACTGATAGTGTTTGAAATGCTGTCACACGCAGACTGGAGCCGTCCTATCTATCTTTCCATCAGCATGGGCACGGACATGCTTTCTTTACTCGGCGAACATTTGGTGTTGGAAGGCCTCGCCTATCGCATCTCCCCCACGGCCACTAAACGACGGATAGACGTAGAACGACTCTATGAAAACGTCATGCACCGTTTTCGCTTCGGTGGTCTGAACACCAAGGGAATCTATGTGGATGAAGACGTGCGGCATCTTGCCAATACACACCAGTTTGTCATGGGCTTGCTCATTGACTCGCTGCTTCAGCAGAATGACACCAGACGGGCGTTGGCCGTATGCCGGAAATGGCAACAGGAGATGCCGCCGGGAAACATACCTTATACCGATGCAGCCCTGGCCATGGCCCGCTGCTACTATCAGACCCATCACGCAAAGAAGGGCGATGAAATCGTCAGCAGTCTGCTGCGCCGCTCCGAAGAATGGCTTTCATGGATAGAAACCATCACTCCCGCTCGTCGTCCTTCATCCCGATACTCCCGGTACACATGGCTACAGACCATGCAGCTGGCCCTTTCAACAGCCGTAGATTACGAAAGAAATGAAATTATTCAACAATACAGCAATCAATATGAGAATCACATCAAACTATACCAACAAGAGTAACCATCCCCGACGTTTCACCATCACCCATCGTCACGTCCTTCTGACAGCATGCGCACTCATTATCACAGGCTACATCCTGATGGCTGGTCCCGGCAGTACCGAACAGTCTTTCATTCCCGATATTTTTTCCACCCGAAGAATTACGGTGGCACCCATTATGTGTCTGGCGGGCTATCTGCTCATCGGCATCGGGATTCTCTACAGGAAATAAAAAAGAGACAGCCTAACAAACGACTGTCTCTTTACTGGTCGGGATGAGGCGACTCGAACGCCCGACCCCTACGTCCCGAACGTAGTGCGCTACCAACTGCGCTACATCCCGATCTATTCGTGCAATATTTGTGCAAAAGAGCGCCATGAAAGTTCACTTTCAAATGGCCGAATGCAGCCAAATATCGCAGTCAGTTCTGAAAACTGACTGCAAAGGTAGTGAGATTTAGAGAGAATTCAAAATAAAAGGGCGAAAATTTTGTTTTTTTGTGTATCTCAGTACTGGATATAAGGCTCCAGACGCTCTATATCCCGTGGTGAGAACTCTTTCAGCAGGCGCAGTTGCTGCAGACTCTGCAACGGGCCGTGTAAGCGACGGTAATCGGTAATAGCCTTCGCCCTGAAGAATCCGATATAGGGATGGGCCTTCAATTGCTCGAGGGTGAGGCGGTTGATATCCAACTTCCGGAGATTCACATCCCCCAACTCAAAATAAGACAATGCCGACTCGGGGAAACCGTCAATTTCACGCAACTGTTCCACACGGTAGAAGCCTCCCAGACGCTGGCGGTAGTTCACAATGCGACGGGCATAGCCCGAGCCAATGCCTGGCACGTGGCGAAAGGCCGTGGTATCAGAATTGTTGAGCATGACGGTTTGTCCTGGCACCAACTTTATGGGGTAGAGCGTGGTGTCGCGGTGGAATTCCTCATGGGGGGATTTGTAGGCGATGTGCGCCTCCTGATAGTATTCATTGATCTGGATATAGGGCAACAGCCGCTCGTAGTCTTTCTTGGAAAGTCCGTAAAGGCGGGCAAAATCGGAAGGTTTGCGAAACTCTCCTCCAGCCTCACGGTATTTATAAAGATTGCGGATTTGCCAGTCTTTCAGTCCCAAACGACTCAGTTGCCGGGCATCTGCGGTATTGGGATCGAAGGGGAAAGTTTCTGCCTGCCGGCCTCCTTGCTGAGCCTCATGAGCAACAGGATATCGTCGGGAGGAATACCGATAGACCGTGTCGCGCTGAAGGGCCATCTCCAAAGAGTCTGTCATGGAGAAATCAGTTGCCTCCTGACGGCCACCTACCCAGAAGATGACCACCACTGCAATGACGGCCACCAGCAACAGCATCAGAATGGCCATGCGGTCGGATTTCTGTAAATAGAAAAACTCCCTAAGTGACATAGATGAATGATTGAATCTTTAATCTTGAAACATGAAACTTGAAACTTGAATCCTCACACCCACCCAAACTGATGGAGGAAGATAAAGAGCATCCCCAAAGGACACACATATTTGGCGGCAAACACGAAAAGGTGGAAATAGCGGCTGCTGAGGGTTCCCCAGTTGGTCATCTGGTCATGAACAGCCTTATGCGGCATTACCCACCCCACATAGATACTCGTGAGGAAACCGCCCAACGTAAGCAGTATGTTGGCAGAGAGGAAATCGAAGAAATCGAAAAGTGACTTGCCGAAAAGTTGCAGTTCGGGAACAGGTCCTAACGACAAAGAACAGAGTGCACCTGTAATCATGGCCAGTACCGTCACGATACGGGCTCCGTTCTTACGTCCCATTCTGAATTCCTCACTGACAAAAGCCGTAGGCGTCTCGTGCATGGAGATAATACTGGTCAGGGCAGCAAGTACCAAAAGCACGTAAAAGATTATACCGATGAGATAACCCACCACAGGCACGGGGGCAAAAGCCTGCTGAAAGACATTAGGCAGGGTGATGAAAATGAGCGAAGGCCCCAAATCGGGCTGAACGCCTACGGAAAAAGCCGCAGGGAAGATAACGAGTCCTGAGAGGATGGCCACCAAGGTGTCAATGGCAGCTATCTGGAAAGCACTGCGCGTCAGGTTGATGTCTTTTCCGAAATAACTGGCGTAGGTCACCAGACAGGCCATACCAGTACTGAGCGTGAAGAAGGTCTGTCCAAGGGCATCGAAGAAGGTACTCGCCGTCACCTTCGAGAAATCGGGGTGGAAAAGGAATTCTACACCCTTCATGCTGCCAGGCAGCATCAATGAGCAGACTACCAGCAAGAGCAAAAGCAGGAACAGCACAGGCATCATAATCTTGGAAGCCTTCTCGATGCCTTTCTGCACACCATGAACAATCACGAAATGGGTGATGCAGAGGAATAGTAGCGTCCACATCACGGGTTTCACTGGATTGTTGGTGAAATCTGTAAAATACTGTTGGATGGCATCGGCATTACCCTGCAGGTGTCCGGCAACAGCAGCGAAGACATACTGAAGTGTCCAACCGGCCACTACACTATAGAACCCCATGATGATGAAACCTGTGAACACACCCATATAGCCCACGAACTTCCACGGCCAACCGCCATAAGCTCGCGTGGCATTTTGCTGAGCATGCCGCCCCACAATAAATTCGCAAAGCATAGCAGGCAGTCCGAGAATCAGCAGACAGCCCAGATAGATGAGAAGGAAAGCAGCACCGCCATTCATTCCCGTCTCATAAGGGAAGCGCCAGATATTGCCGAGGCCGACGGCAGAACCCGCCGTTGCCAGTACAATACCTATTTTCGATGCAAACGCCCCTCTGCTTTCCATATCTTGAAACCTGAATCTTGAAACCTGAATCTTGAAATCTGAAACCTAAATCCACCCGAGTTGATGGAAGAACACAAAAAGGATGAACAACGGGCAGATATATTTCACGGCCAACACAAACAGATGGACAAAGCGTACGTTGGTGGTTCCCCAGTTGGTGATTTCATCATGCACCACCTTGTGTTCCACATACCAGCCAATGAACAGACACGTCAGGAAAGCACCGACAGGCAGGCAGCAGTTTGCCGTGAACCAGTCGAGGAATTCAAATAGCGGCATGCCAAAGAGCGAGCACCAATCCCACATACCCAATGAAAGAGAGCAGATACCACCCATGATAACGGCATAGAGTGTTACCAGACGGGCTGCATTCCGACGGCCCAGATGCAACTCCTCACTCAGGAACGAAGTGCTCACCTCATGAATGGAGATATTGCTGGTCAAGGCGGCTATGGCCAACAACAGGTAGAAAAGGATACTCACAAAGTATTCCACCAAGGGCATACTGCCAAAAGCCTGTTCAAAAACATTGGGCAAAGTGATGAAGATCAGCGAAGGACCGCTGTCGGGTTCCACACCTACCGAGAGGGCGGCGGGGAAGATAATGAGACCTGCCAGGATGGCCACCAAGGTGTCAATACCCGCAATCTGAAGGGCAGAAGGCAGCAATTTGGTTTCGCGTTTGAAATAACTGGCATAGGTACACAGACAGCCCATTGCTATACTCAGAGAGAAAAACGACTGGCCGAGGGCTTCTAGGAAAGTCTTCCCCGTTACTTTCGAGAAATCAGGCTTCAGCAGGAATTCCACGCCTTTCCACGAATTCGGCAGGGAAAGGGAACAGACCACCAGCACGATCAGCAGCACGAAGAGCTGGGGCATCATAATCTTGGAAGCCTTCTCAATGCCGTTCTGCACGCCATGGACAATCACGAAATGGGTAAAGCCAATCAAGAGGGCACCCCACATAATCGGTTTGACAGGATGTGTGGAGAAAGCAGTGAAATACTCCTTGAAATATTCAGGCGTGCCATGGATATTACCGGCAATAGAAGAGAAGATATACTGCAGCGTCCAGCCACTCACCACGCTGTAATAGCCAAGAATCAAAGCCGAGGTAAGCACGCCGAGATAGCCCACCAGTTTCCAGGCCGTACCATTGCCCATGATGGAATAGGCTCGAGCTGTATTGGCCTGTGCATGGCGACCGATCATCATCTCGCAAAGCATCACGGGAATACCCATTACGAGCACGCATCCGATATAAATGAGGATAAAGGCAGCACCGCCGTTCTGTCCGGTCACATACGGAAAACGCCACACATTGCCCAGACCGACGGCACCGCCGGCAGTGGCAAGAATAACGCCTAACTTTGTTCCGAAGTTGCCTCTTTCTGAATTGATCATCAGGTACTGCTTTCTAATTCAATGTGACGGAACTCTGTGGGGATGGTACCACGCCAGACGATAAAGGGCATCTGACGCATATGGGCATTATAGAACCGACGGTCACCCGTCACCTCATCACCGATGAAATCGGGCTTTTTGAACGGTTCACCCTCATTTTTGAGTTCCACTTCGGCCATCACCAGACCTGCATTATCACCATAGAACTCATCCACTTCAAACGTATGCTGCCCGTCAGGACTGGGTACCAGATAGCGAGTCTTATCGATAATACCCGGCTCACATATCTCCATCAGGTGCTCTGCCTCGTCGAGTGTAATTTCCTTTTCAAACTCGTAACGTGACAGGCCGCCGTTCTGCGACGGTCCTTTGATGGTCAGGAACCCACGGTCATCGCGGACGCGAACCCTGACGGTGCGTCCGTTCCTGCTCATGATATACCCTTGTTTGATACGACTTTTGGAAGTAGCCTGCCGGCGATAATCTTCGCCGCGCACCAGAAACTTGCGTTCTATCTCCAGTCCGCTCATTTAGGACATTGTGATGACGATATAAACCATGTAGATTACGGCCAGTGCCACCAGGCAACCGAAGATCCACTTCACAATGTTCTTACCCTTTTCTTCTTCCTGAGCGGCGTGGCGCGCACGCTGTAATTTTCTTTTTTGACTCATAATCTTATTATTATTTAATGTTTTATTAAAGTTTCGTTTACTTCTTACCTCTTACATCTTACTTCTTACCTCTTACATCTTACCTCTTCCTCCTCAACTCTCCTCATCAACCGGGAACTCCATCAGATAGGCCTTGATAAAATCGTCAATCTTGCCATCCATCACGCCATCCACATCGGTGGTCTGGTAGTTGGTACGATGATCTTTAACGCGACGGTCATCAAAGACATACGAGCGGATCTGACTGCCCCACTCTATCTTCTTCTTGCCTGCCTCTATCTTGGCCTGTGCCTCTAAGCGCTTCTTCATCGCACGGTCATAGAGTTGCGACTTCAGCAGCAGCATAGCCTTTTCCTTATTTTTCGGCTGGTCGCGCGTTTCCGTATTCTCAATGAGGATTTCCTCTTCCTCGCCGGTATCAGGGTCGGTGTACCAATAGCGCAAACGCACGCCCGACTCCACCTTGTTCACATTCTGTCCGCCGGCACCAGAGGAGCGGAATGTATCCCATGACAACTTGGCGGGATCCACATACACCTCGATGGTATCATCCACGAGCGGACTCACGAAAACTGAAGCGAAGGAAGTCATACGCTTACCCTGCGCATTGAACGGCGAGACACGCACCAAACGGTGCACACCGTTCTCGCTCTTCAAGAAGCCGTAGGCATATTCACCCTTCTCAATCTCCATCGTCACACTCTTGATACCAGCCTCATCACCTTCCTGAAGGTCGGCAATGGTTACCTTATGGCCATGAGCCTCGCACCAACGCATATACATACGCATCAGCATGCCGGCCCAGTCCTGAGCCTCCGTGCCACCGGCACCCGAATTGATCTTCAGCACGGCATCCATTGGGTCTTCCTTCTGGCGCAGCATATTCTTCAGTTCCAGGTCTTCGATGGCCTTGATGGCCTTATTGTAGTCTTCATCAACTTCCGCCTCGGTTACCATTTCCTCATGATAGAAATCGAAGGCCAGTTGCAGTTCGTCAGCCAGCGTACGCACTTCCTGATAGCCATCCAGCCAGCGCTTGATGTCTTTCACCTTCTTCATCTGCTCCTGTGCACGCTTGGGATCTTCCCAGAAATCGGGAGCCTGTGTGCGGAGGTCTTCCTCCTCGAATTCTATCTGTTTGCGGTCGATGTCAAGATAGCGGTGCAAATCCTCTGCCCGCTGCATGACATCCTTCAATTGGTCTTGCGTGATCATATTCTAATTATTTCACGAATCAGCGTACATCGCATCGATTTGAGCTGCGTAGTTCTTATTCAGTACACGACGCTTGATCTTCAGCGTATTGGTGAGTTCACCGTTCTCCATCGTGAACGGATGGGGCAGCAGGGTGAAACGCTTCACTTTCTCGTAGTTGGCCAACTGCTGCTGCAGCGTCTCGATACGCTCTTCCATCATCTTGTATATCTTCTTGTTCTGACAGAGATCCTCACGGGAGGTAAACTCAATATCATTGTCCTTGGCGTATTCCTCCAGCTCGTCAAAAGCAGGTACTATCAATGCACTCACGAACTTACGCTGGTCGGCAATCACCGCCAACTGCTCCACGAACTTGTCCACCAACAGTTTCGACTCAATCATCTGCGGGGCAATATACTTACCGTTGGAAGTCTTATAGAGTTCCTTGATACGCTCCTTCAGGTAAAGCTCGCCGTCCTTCAGATAGCCGGCATCACCCGTACGGAAATAGCCGTCTTCGGTGAAAGCCTCCTGGTTCAGGGCATCGCGCTTATAATATCCGCGGGTAATCGTTGGACCCTTCAGCAGAATCTCGTCATTCTCGCCTATCTTGATATCCAGTCCACTGATGGGACGTCCCACCGAACCGATGGTAAAAGGCTTGTCTTTGTGGACGTTGCTCACCGTGGCCAGACTCTCCGTCAGTCCGTAGCCCACCATCATGAAGATGCCAACGCTGAGGACGAACTCCTCCACATCTGGCGACACATACGAACCTGCCGTGGGAAAGAAATTAGGATTCACCAGACCCAACTGCTTGCGCACCAGCGAGAAGACCGTCTTATCCATCATCTTATACTCCATCTGCAAGGGCAGGGGCGGACGCTTGCCGCGGCTCAGGTATTCCACGTTATGCTTGCGGCCTACAGCCAAGGCGTGTTTAAACAGTTTGCGCTGTACGGGGCCAGAATTCTCAATCTTCGATTTCACCCCGATATACACCTTCTCCCAGAAGCGGGGTACACTACTCATACACGTAGGATTAGTCTCCTTGAGTGACTGCTGCACCTCTTTCGGATAGGTGTTCACAATCACCGTGGCTCCTTCCGTCAGACACAGGAAGCACCAACCGCGCTCAAAGACATGCGTCAGCGGCAGGAAGCACATCACACGGTCTTTCTCATCCACCGGCAGATTCTCATCATTGGCAATCATGGCCGCATTAAACTGTCCATGAGTCAGAATCACGCCCTTTGAGTCGCCCGTCGTTCCGCTTGTATAAAGGATATTGGCAATATCATCGTCATTGGCCTGTGCATAGAGACCTTCCACCTCGCTCTGACGCGGACAGCCCTCACCCAGTTTCAGGAACTCGTCCCAATAGATGCTCATCGTATCATGCTGCGCCTTCCGAACAGAAGGGTCGTAGATGATGATCTTCTCCAGAGTGGGACAAAGAGAGAGCACGCGGTAAGCCTTGTCATACTGCTCCTGCTCACCCACAAAGAGGAACCTGATCTGCGCATCGCCAATCATAAACTGTATCTGCTGCTCCGAACTCGTGGCATAGAAAGGCACCGTGACGGCACGAATGCCGAAAGCACCAAAGTCCGTAAACAGATAATGCACCGTGTTCTGCGAGAATACGCCCACATTTTCCTGTACTTTCACGCCCATGTTGAGCATGGCATTACTGACAATCCGCACGTTCTTGGAAAACTCATTCCACGAACATTCCTTCCACTTCAGACTACCGAATTCACGGTAGATCAGAGCGGCACGGTCGCCATACTTTTCTGCCTGTTTATGAATAAGCACCGAATAATGACATCTTGTCTGCATAAGCGTAAATGTTTTATTAAAACGCAAAAGTACAAAAAAAAATCAAAAAAACAAATTTTTGCCGAAAAAAACCATTACATCCAGCCGTCGCCCACCTTCCCCAAAGACTCAGCACCGACAAAAAGTGTAGCCGTTTTGGCTACACTTTCGCCTCGAAACAGGCTCTGCTCCCTCCCATCAGAAGCCTTATTCCACCCATTGAAAACTAATTTTATGCGTTAAAACACTGACACACTTCTTTAAACAAAAATCTCACAAAAATGTTCAACGATAACCATAGCCTTTATCCTCATAGGATTCCCTCCCTACGGGGGAGGGTTAGGGAGGGGCTCTATATTCTTTAGCCTATATCATTCACATAAGAAAAAGTTTTCATGTTTTTGCTATCACTGCTATCACTAAAATCAGTAACCAGCTGAATGTCTGTGAGTTGCAACGCTGAATTTAGTGATAGCACAGGTGATAGCAGTGATAGCAAAAAGGCCTTTGACTGAAAAATCGCCCCTAAACACTCAGTTTTTCGCATACGCGCTTTTATCTCTCGCAAAACACGCTGTTGTTTCACGCAAAAGTGCGAACCAGTTGCAATACTCCTGCAACCCATCCGCAGTACTGCTGCGCATCATCCGCAGTACTACTGCGGAGCCTTCGCAGTAATTTAACGCATCATCAGCCATCATCCCATTCCTAAGAAAACTCACGCCGAGTCATAAGAGTTCGCAGAGATATTATTCACTCTGCAGATTCCATGCACGCTGCGTGAATAATCTCAAAAAACGGGCTTTTTATCATAAAAAATCAGGATTAACCATCAACCTTATTCAGGACGAGTCAATCGGCGTTTTGCTATCACTGCTATCACCTGTGCTATCACTAAAAATTTCTCAGCAATTTATTGAAAACCAGCCAATTGCCGATTTTAATGATAGCAGTGATAGCAAAAACGGGAAAACTTTTTCTTGTGTGAATAAGATAGGCTATAGATTTTACCACCACCCATCACCCGGAAATGTCTCAGTGGTGCGTCAGTGGTGACATACCTTATGTCACGCTACAGCCCTTTGTTTATCGGGGGTGTACGGTGGTGTCAGTGTTTTTGCTAAAAAAGGAGTCCACCACTTCCAGTGAACTCCTCTTTTGAATCGAATGATTTATAATAATTACGAGTATTATTCTTCATCATCCCAGTCGTCCCAAATGCTGCTCTTCGAGCGGTTACCACCGCCAACAGGATCACTCGGATCACCTACACCATGACCATAACCGTTATTATTCTCATCGGTCTCGCCTACAGCTCCTGGCAGAGTGCCATCAGCACCGCTGACATTACGGTCAGACTCTACAGTAGCTGCCATCAGTGAGCCTTCGCTATAAGAAGAGAACACCTCTGTTTCTGGTTGCAAATATATCAGTTTCATGATTTATAATCCTTTCTGCTTACTTAACAACAAATTTTTTACCGTTCACGATATAGACACCCTTAGGCAGATTCTGGAGAGAAGAACCCATAAAGCGACCATTGGTATCGTAAACCTTGGTCTCCTCGAACAAAGGCTTAACAACCATCTCGCTTACGCCAGTAGCCTCATCCCACTCGAAGTAGTTAGTGGCACCAAAGTCCATGGTGTAACTCTTGGCTGTGCCAGTGGATCCGAAGTCATCAACTTTGATGTCGGCTGATGAGAATATCCAGCGTGCAGGATCTTTCAGGCCTGAAGCCGGATCGATTTCAAGATTGGTATTGAAGTTCGGACAGATGATACCTGTCTCATTGTTCCAGTTCCAAGCATCTTTCTCTTCCTTACGGTTGAACCAGAAGGCAGCCTTGCCTGCCTTACTGTCCCATCCCAAGAAGTAACAGAACTTCGGCATCACGCTCTTGAAGAAACTACCCACGAAGGTGTAGGTGAAGTCGTTAGAGAGTTTGTATTCCTTTTGTTCACCCTTGTAAGTGATGGTACCAGCGTTATAGGTAAACGTCGAACCATCCTTATTCTTAATTTCCTTGGAATCAGATGTTGACTCACTGCCGCTAACCACGTATGAGGGAACGGTGTACTCACCTTCGTAAATCAAATTCATCAAGGCCGATCCACCCAGGTTCTGAGCAGTAACCAAGCGGCTCCAAAGGTCGGCCTTGGTGTCAGCATAGATGTCGAACTGACGGTTGTAGTAAGCATTCGTTCCCGTGCCGGTCTTAGTCATGTTTGGCTTGATCAGGTAAGGCACACCTGCATGCAGGATAACAGGATCATTAGCCAGTTCTTGTGCAGACCACTTCTGGTCATCGCTGAAAGTACCATGCTTATAGGCTGTACCAGAGATGGCGTTAGTTGAACCAGGAATCATCTCCTTATACTCCATCAGGTTCTTACTGAAGTTGAGAGTAATCTTACCATTGTCACCATCGCGAACCACATACATCAGCTTGCTCAGATAAGGCAGCTTGGCTTTTCCGTTGTTGTTTTCAGCCTCTGTTCCGAAGAACATAATCAGGTCGGAGTACTTCAGGTCGTAAGGCTCGCAGATGGTCCACCAGTCGTTGTCGCTGATCCACCAGCGCACGGGCTCATAGTCAATCTTCGACATCTTTCCGTAGGCTGCGAGCACGAACTGGTGCCATCCGCGGTAGTCGTGAGAGTCTTTGATGTCAAAGAACTCTACATCCTCCATAACGGGGCAATAACGCTGTGCTGAGCCATCAGCGTCGGTATAGGCGCGATAATACTCCTTCCGAGTATAACGCTGGCCTTCCTGACTAGTATATTCTACGTAGTTGTCTGTGTAAGATGCATAGTAGTAGGTATTGTCGAAGTTAACTGTCTCAACCTCAGTTGTACCTGCAGCATCACTATAATAAGTCACGCTTGCATCATAGGCTGTGCCATTTGCGCTAACAATGTTAGCCTCTTGGCCTGAGACATAATAATAATCTCCTGTGAAATGATTATACCAATTCAGAGTGATAGCAGTGTAGGTCTTATTGTTCTGGTCATAGGAATACCACGACTTGTCAGCAATATAATATGTAGAGCCAAGATACTCGTCAACTTCATTATAACCACTTATATAATAATAACTACCTCCCAAATAAGGAGTGTCTTCATACGTTTCTTCTACCCATTGACCCTGAGCATTACTATGCCATCCAAATTTATAATAGGTCCACACACCTTCTATCAACTTATTTGTATCAACATAAGTATTTGTAGATTCATCAAAATACTTCCATGTACCATTGAAATTAGGCAGAGTTTCTGTATATGTTCCATTATTTAGTGCATAATATGTCACATTAGGAACAAGAAGACCATAATTTATATTAGTATATTCAGGGGCCTGAGTCTTATTTCCTGTAGGATAGTAATAAGTATTATTGAACATCAGATTGCTTTCGGTATAAGTGTCACCGTTCTTTGTATAATACGGAGCCTGAGTACCAATATTTGCGCTGTTGTTTTTATCCACCTGTGTATATACATCCTTCATGCCATCCTGCAAGTAGTAACCATTCTGCACCTTCGGAGCTGTCTCGGTTGCACCCTGATCGTCAGAATAGTAAGTAGAAACGCCGTCAACTGGAGTTGTTGTTCCAACATATCCATTGAGTGTAGGTTCATTCACGAAACCACCCTCATCATCAGCGACATACTGATAGTCCTTAACGAAGTGACCGTTGTCGCAAGTCTCATACTGAGGTTCGCCATCAACAAGTTTCTGAGTCTGAACACGCTTGTAGGTTGATCCCTCAGTGTAAGTTGAGGCAGAAACATAGTCTGAGCCACTCAAGGTGTAGAGGTTGATGTTGTTGTCGGCATCTTCCTGCGTGGCCAGCACATAATTATAGTGAGCCTCTGTAGAGGTCTCGGCCTGCGGATAGAGGGTAGAGCCTTCCCACACAGTGTTATAATAGTAGTCCAGTCCGCTGGGCTGTGTGGTGAACGAGCTTATCTCTGTGCCATCAAGGGTAACGTCGTAGAACGAGCGGTCTCCCTTTCCGCTGTATGTATTTGAAGTCCATGCATCATTGGCTTTCTGCTGTACTGCCTGTGTATGCTCGGTAAGAATACCAGGGCCGTTGACAATTTCCATGTCACCCCATGTAGTACGTGTATTGTCCCATGCTTCCCACAGGTAGCCTGTTGTTCCCTGACCGTAAGCCTGAGTGAACTCACTCTGGTTGGGGAAGTAGAGGGTGTTACCTTTACCGTCGCGCTCACCCGTTGCCACGTTGTACTCACGTGTGGGGTCGGTATAGCGCTGCAGGTCGGGAGTGGTAGTTGCCTTAGGATAGTGCAACATGGTCATATACATACGGCTCTGCTTATTGTTGGTATAAGCCTCACGGGTGATAATACCGTCGGTGATGGCACTCTGGTCGTATGTGTTGTTACCGTTATACATCACCGAGGTGAAAGCATCCACGTGGCACTCGGGTGCCTTTGTGCCCAAGCAATATACATCCTTCACGCGATAGCCCGTGGCGAAAGCGTAACTCTCGATGCATTCCAGATTAGGCGAGAATGTGTAGGTACCCCATGAGTTGCTGTATTCATTGTAGGTGCAAAGATCAGTAAAACCGAAATGCTTCACATCGTCGGAAGGATCGTTGTCACTTGAACTTGAAGTAGTGTATGCACCATTGTCATATACGGTGTTATTGTCGGTGCCTGTTGTCCATACGTGAACGAGGTTATGACTCGAAGAAGCGAAGGCACGCGTCTTGATGCGCTTGATGTTGGCAGGAATACAGATTTCGCGGAAGTTACCCAGTCCGCCTGCACTGAGGAAGTCGGCGGGAATGGTCTGAACCTCTTCGCTGGTGGGAATCCACACCTGTTCGGTCGTTGCGCCGAGAGTATTAGTCCACGTCAGCGTGAGGTCATTATTGTATGCCTCATAGATGACAGCGTCGCTCAGGTCGAGCACTAACAGACCTTCACTTCCTGCCATCGCACCATCTTTATTTGTTCCATCGTAGTAGGGGGCACGCGTTGTCTTGCCGTCAGTTCCGCCGGCATTCACTGTAGATGAATGCTCAAAGGGTGCGCAGTTCTCGATAAAGTGTCCGTTGGTATCGAAGTCAGCGCTCTCTGTGTAGTCGCTGGCTGAGGGATATCCGCTCACGGTGAGCGACTTCACATTCGTCAACTTGGTATTATGTTGACTCGTACCTTCGTAACGCAACTTAGAGTTCGCGTGTGTATCATCGTAAACATGCAGAATAGCGTTGCGCAGGGTGTTGCCCTTAGCCACATAGGCTATCACCGATGTTCCATCCGGTGTATTGCCAGTGCCATAATTATAAACCACAGGATCACCGTTGGTATCGCGGGTAACGATGCTGTGAACCGTCATGCTGAAGCACGAACCGAAGTTGTTGGTGCCGCTGCCGCTTCCGGCGAGAGCCAGTCCTGCGGCGTTGACATCGGCCTTACTCCATCCGTCAGGAAGGATAACCGACTTCACATTGGCGTTGGTGAAGGTGAAAGCTGTCTTGCTGCTGGTGTAGAAAGCATCCTGCAGGTCGATGGTCTCCACGTTAAGGGTAGCAAGTGCAGTGAGGTCGTCATCGTTCAAGCCATCGGTGTTAGTATCCGTAAAATAGATGTGAGCCACCTTAACGTTAGAATAGTCGCTAAGGCTTTGATACATAGTGATGGCGGCAGCGAGACTTCCTGCCTTCTCCATCTTGATTCTTACGACATCCTCAACGGTACCATTGTTGGTCCATGTAGTTTTTGAGAGATAGGCAATCGGGGTTGTCCCATCCGTGTCGTAAACAACCACGCCTTGTGCCCACGTCCCTATCGAGACGCAAAGCATAGCGAAAAACAGTAATAGTTTTCTCATACTTGTTTGTTATTAAAATGTTGTTATTATATTGTCATTTTGAATTAATTTACGCTACTAGGCGCTAACACGAAAAGGTTGTTGGGGCCTTCATGATTTGTCCTCAGCCCTGATGGGGACGGTTATTGAGTTTTTATATGTTTGAGGAGTCAGCCAGGGTTGAGCGTCTGTATGGCAATCTATCAGACAAGTATATCGCGTAGCCATGCAGTTGCTCGCTGCTCTTATCAACTGGTTCACAGAGAATGGCGCGTTGGTCTCACGACTTTAGCGCCAGTTTTTTAAAAGATGGATACTCGGCTTCTCAGTTTTTCTCCACTTGGATAACTAATATCCTGCCCCTAAGGGCTCTGGACTAATAAAAATAATTCGGCTGCAAATTTACAAAAATTCGCAAAAAAAAAAAACGGTTAACTAAATTCGAACCAAAACGCGCTATATTTAACTGAATTTAACTGAAATTCACACACTCTTCCGTTCCGTAAACGATTACGTGTTGCTATTACAATCTCATTCGCATACCTGGAGAAGTGAAGAGGTTTCAACTAAACACCTAAGGACAAAAATCTACAAAAATCTCACAAAAATATTGGCTGGAACTGCTCTTTTTTGCCATATAGTTGCGTTAAAATAGGCTTAAAGGGAGAATTTGTGCTAGATTTTTGAAGATTTTGTTTTGAAAGTGAGGTGGTACTGAGTTGCAACCTGTAAAAACGAATCGTTAAAAAAATATATATAATAAGGTAAGGAAGAGGGGGAAACGAAGGTTTTTGGCTGATTCTGATTAACTTTGCATCAGGAGAAAAATGGTTGATATGAAATACCCTGAACTGACAGAGCGGGCGGTGGAACTGCTGAAGCATCTCATCGCTACGCCTTCGGTGAGCCGTTCGGAAGAACAGGCGGCAAACGTAATGGAACAGGCTATCCGCGATATGGGACTGGAGCCCCGGCGGGAGGCGAACAATGTGTGGGTGACTGATCCTGACTACGATGAGAAACGCCCCACCCTGCTGCTCAATGCGCATATTGACACCGTAAAGCCGGTGGCTACCTGGACGCGCAATCCCTATTGTCCCGAGCAAGAGGGTGACACGCTCTACGGCTTGGGAAGCAATGACTGTGGCGGCGGACTGGTGTCCCTGCTTCAGGTTTTTGGCTGGCTGATTAAGAAAAAGCAACCTTACAACCTCATTTATCTGGCTTCTGCCGAGGAGGAAGTATCTGGAAAAGACGGTATATCGAGAGTCTTACCGCTGTTGCCCAAAATAGACGTGGCTATCGTGGGCGAGCCGACGGGTATGCAACCAGCCATTGCCGAAAAGGGACTAATGGTACTGGACGTAGTAGCTCACGGAAAGTCGGGACATGCAGCCCGCGGCGAAGGGGTGAATGCCATCTATGAAGCGATGGAGGATTTGCAATTCCTGCAGCATCATCAGTTCAAGAAAGTGAGTGAGTTCCTGGGTCCCACGGTGATGAACGTGACGGTCATCCATGCAGGCACTCAGCACAACGTGGTTCCTGACCGTTGTGAGATGGTGGTGGATGTGCGCACCAACGAATATTACCAGAACGAGTTTGTCTATGAGTTTTTGAAGAAGAAACTGAAGAGTGAGGTGACAGCCCGTTCGTTCCGTCTGCATTCTTCACGTATTGACCCGGAGCATCCGTTGGTGAAACGTTGCGTGGAAATGGGAATGGTGCCCTTTGGCTCGCCCACACTCAGTGATCAGGCACTGATGTCATTCCCTTCATTCAAGTTGGGACCGGGACAGTCATCGCGTTCCCACGGTGCCGATGAATTCATCAGAATCTCAGAAATAGAACATGCCATCAGCACTTACATTGAACTGCTGGATGGCACGCACATCGGTTGATTCCTTTTTTTCGATAAAGAGAACTATCTGCCTAACCAGACTTCAGGGTTGAGTTTGGCAGTTTCACGACGGAGCTGGAACTGAAGGATATTGTCTGTTCCCACGGTTCCCAATGTCTGGCGGGTACTTACTTTCTGGCCTCGGGAGACACTGACCGAGCGAAGGTTACAATAGACGGAGATATAACTGCCATGGCGAACCATCACCACGCTGGTTCCTCCGAAGGCAAAGACGGCACTGACCTCACCATTGAAGATGGCACGGGCCTGAGCGCCAGGAGAGCCCAAGATGTTGATTCCCTTGTTATCGAGACGCACATTCTTCAAACCTTCCACATTATACTGTCCATAATGGCTCACAATACGGTATGAACCAGTGATGGGAATAGGCAGACGCCCCTTGTTGCTCTCAAAGTTACTGCTCAGCTTACGGTCCACACTGCTGACCAGCGATATCGTTTCATTCTCCCTTTTGGCGTCAGCCACCTCTTTTTCATGGCGGCGATTCTCCACTTCCGCCTTACGCTCGGCAGCCTCACGGGCAGCCTGTGCCTCACGGGCAGCCTGATCGGCACGTGCTCGTTCGGCAGCATCCTTCTTCGCAGCCTCACGGGCCAGACGCTTTGCCTCGGCTTCACGTTCACGGGCTTCAGCTATCCTACGGGCATTCTCGCGGGCAGCAGCCTCGGCGGCTGCCTTCTTACGGGCCAGTTCTTCTTCACGTTTCTTCTTGGCAGCAGCCTCGGCAGCAGCTTTCTTGCGTGCTTCTTCGGCAGCACGAGCACGCGCCTTGGCCACTTCTTCGGCAATCAACTTGTCAATCTGGGCATTGAGGGCCTGGTCTTTCTTACGCTGATCGTCAATGATGCCCTGAATGGTCTTCTGCTGTTTCTGAAGTGTATTTACCACCTGCTGCTGTTCGTCCTTCTTGCCTTGCAGTGCAGCCTGTTCTTTCTTACCTTTATATAAAAGCGTATTCTTATTGCCTTTCTCTTTCTCCAATTCCACATGCTTGGAAGCAATCTGGTCCTGCTTGGCCTTGACCAGTTCGCCCTGTGCCCGCTGGAAGGCGGCATACTCACGCACAAAGCGCATACGACGATACATCTGGCTAAGGTTCTTTGCTGAGAAAACGAACATCAGCTGGTCCTGGATCTTCCGATGTCGGGCCATGTAGCGCAAGCTCTTCAGGTATTTCTGCTGACGTTCCTTCAGTTGTGATTCCAAAGTGGCCAACTGCGCCTTCAGCAATCCGATGTTACCCTCGATATGCGTGATGTCCTTCTGGATATTATCAATGTTCTTCTGGCGTTCGTCTATCTCGCTGTTAATGACCATCAGATTGTCAAGACGCTTCTTCACATCCGCCCGATTGGCTTTGAGGAGTTGTTCCTGTTCCTGGATTTTCTTCTTGATGGCAGCACGCTGATTCTGAAGGCCTTTGATTTCGGCATTCGTATAGACAGGGGCTTTCTTGGTGGTCGTTGTGGATTTGCCGGTTTTGGCTTTGGATTTACCTGTTTTGGCAGTTGTCTTCGGTTTGGCTGCCGTTTTTGGCTTTGCGGTCGTCCTTGGTTTTGCGGCAGAGCGCTGAGTGGTGGCCGGTTTTTTGGCCACAGTTTTCTTCTGCTGTGCTCCCGTCGGAACCAGCATCATCAGCGACAATATGACCGTTAACAGTACTCTCATTTACAGACTTGTGATTTTCTCCAGCACCTCATCGACACTGACTTCCTTATACTTGTCTGACAGGGTGGTACGCGTCTCCCAGTCGTTGTCCATCTTTACGCCTTTCATCTTGATGGTCACCGTGATGTCGCGGGACTTCTGCGTAGCCTGTGTCTTTCCGTTAAGGATCAGCAGATTGGGATACATCTTGGTGCCCAAAGCCTTGAAATCATCATACTTACACGACAACTTGGTTGTACCGTTGGCCTTGTCGGAATAGGTCACATCGGTCTGCTTGATCAAGCCAGTCTTCGATTCGGTCTGCCATACATAGTCCATGTTCCCTTGTTTCAGGCTTACGGGGACAGTGGCTGCCGAAGAATTGAGATTAAGCATAAACTTCTTCAGTTGCTCATCAGTGATATTCCCTGCTCCAGGCACGAAGAGCATATTCCAAAACAGGGCCTGCATGGAATAGAAGTTCAGACCGTTACGCTTCAGGAACTCCACCTTGTTGTAGTCGGCCTTGACATATTCTTTATGAATGCGGTCCACAATCATCACGTAATCCTTGGTAAACTCCAGACGCCCCACCTCCATCAGCCCGAAAGCCGTGAGTTGGATACGAATCACGTCATCCTTGCGCATCCGGAGCGAACCGCTTACGGAGATGTCCTTAGAACCTGCGTTTAGCGAGAAATCAATATTGCTGACGATATTCTTGGTATAGACAGCATTATCATAGACACGACGCATATAATTCAATTTCAACTGCTCCGAATCAGTCACACCCGAAACGGTCTTGACATCAGAAACCTGATCGGCAACGACCTTTTTCGTTCCGCAGGAGACAAGCATTGCAGCCGTTACCAGCGTCAAGGCAATTGTTTTCACTATCGTTATTCTGTTCATTTCTTCAAATATTTTCTAAGTTTTATTTTTCGAATCAAGACCTTTGAGTCTGCTCCTTTCTCACGGGCCTGCTGCCAATAGTCAAGAGCCTTTTCCATATCGCCCACCTTGGCATGGATATCACCGGCATGTTCCAATATCACCTCACTCACCGTGGAATCTTTCTGAACGGCCTGGTCAATATAAATCTTCGATTCCTCATAGCGTTCCTGCATAAACAGAATCCAGGCATAGGTATCCAGGAACGTACTGTTGTCAGGCTCTGCCTTGATGGTACGGTAACTCATCTGCTCGGCTTTCTGCAAGTCTTTTCCTTTCTCACTGAGATAATAGGCATAATTGTTGAGGCATCCGACATTGTCTGGCTTCCATTGCAGGCAACTGTCATAGGCGGCATAAGCCTCTGCCTCACGGTTCTTCTCATGAAGGATGTCACCCATGATGGCATAGAAGTCGCTGACGATTTCCTTGTTGCTGTTCTCATTGATCTGACTCACACCCAACTGGAACGACTGCAGTGCCTCATCTTTCTCGTTTTTCTGGAAGTGGGCCAGTCCCATGAAGTAATAAAAGGCCATTTCATCGGGATTATACTCTTGTGCCGCCTTGCACAGGCGGATGACCTCGTCGAATTCCTTATCACCCCATTTTGACTGAATCAGTTCCAGACGCACGCCGGCATTATCGGGAGCGATGGCCAATGCATCTGACAATGCCTGGCAGATACTGTCCTTTGGCATTTTCTTCAGCGTCATATAGGCAGCATAGAGTTCGTGCATATCCGTGGTCTTCTGTGGTCGGGCAAGAATACGACGGAACAAGTCGAGCACTTCCGTAGAATCGCCGCCCTGCTGTTCATTGTCGGCCACCACCTTACGCATCAGCGTCATCTTGCTGTTGACAGGTGTAGTCTCGCTGATGAGCATCTTCTCCTGCAAGTCTGTGGCTAAAGAGTCCTCTCCTACATTGCGGTAATAGTCGAGCATCGACATCCGCGCCATCAGGTTCTCGGGTTCCATACCCAGCACATATTGATATTCATTCAGTGCTTCGTTAGCCCGGTCATTCTGCAACAGCCAGTTACCCATCATCACATGATAGTTCATGTCATTGGGATGTTTCGCAGACAGCGACTTCAGTTCCGCCAGTTCCGCTTCCTTGTCGCCTTTCATGGAAAGCACCCGCATACGGGCAAGCGTGATTTCCTCACTGCTCCCCTCCAAACTCTCCAATCGGTCGATTGAACGAAGCATATTGTCGTAGTCCTTCTGGCGGTCGTAGAGTTGGATCAAGATATTCAGCACGTCATCACGGTCACGGGTATTGGCAAAGATTGTCTCATAAGTCTCTATGGCTTGCGGAAAATTTCCCCAAGCGATATAAGCCTGCCCCAATCGCTCCAGATAGGTAGTGTTATTGGGATTCAAAGCTGCGGCGCGTTCAATATCGGCCCTCATCAGCGAATCATCCTTCATGGAGGAATAATAGGCTGACCGCATGAAATACACCTCTGCAGCATTGGGATTGATTTCCTGACAATGGTTCAAAAGGTCGAAAGCACCGGCATAATTACCCTTGTTCTGCTGGTTGATAGCCTCTAGATAGAAATACTTGAAGCGTTGCGAAGCATTCTTCGAGAGCGGAGTATAGGCTATAGAGGGGTTGGCGTGGTGATTAACCGACTTCCCTGATTTGGAAGCAGCACCACACGCTACCAACAGCGCCACAAGCGGAACAATGAATAACTTTCTAATCACCATTACCTATCAACCATCATCTATTTAACCCCAGTATGCCCATAACCACCAGCACCGCGCTCAGTTTCATCGAGTTCTTCCACGATGATGAAATCGGCCTGTTCGTGCCGGGCTATGACCATCTGAGCAATACGCTCACCGTCTTCCACCACGAAATCCTCCTGGGAAAGATTTATCAGCACCACACCTATCTCTCCACGGTAATCCGCATCGATGGTACCGGGTGTGTTCAGAACGGTGATGCCATGCTTCAAAGCCAGTCCGCTACGGGGACGTACCTGGGCTTCATAGCCTTCGGGCAGAGCGATGAAAAGCCCAGTCTTTATCAACTTGCGCTCCAGCGGACGGAGCACCACGGGGGCATCAAGATTGGCACGCAAATCCATTCCGGCACTCAGTGGAGTAGCGTAGGCGGGCAACTGCTGATGGCCCTTATTTATAACCTGTACCTTTATCATATCTTTTTTTAATTTGCAAAGATAGGAAATAATTATGAATTACTCACGATGAATTATGAAATATTTTCGTATCTTTGCAAAAAATTAAAATCCATGAACTGGAAACAACTCATATCAAATAAGCGGTTGGGACAGGAAAACCGACATTCCGAAAGGCATGACGACCGCACAGAATTCAAACGCGATTACGACCGGCTCATCTTTTCGGCTCCTTTCAGACGCATGCAGAACAAGACGCAAGTGTTCCCGTTACCTGGTAGCATCTTCGTGCACAACCGGCTGACACATTCTCTCGAAGTGGCTTCCGTGGGAATGTCATTGGGAAACGATGTGGCCCACCGAGTTTTGCAAAACAGCCCCGAACTCATTGACACGCTGTTTCCACAGATTGGCACCATCGTCAGTACGGCCTGCCTGGCTCATGACATGGGCAATCCGCCTTTCGGACACAGTGGAGAAAAGGCTATTCAGACCTATTTCACCGAAGGGAAGGGGGCCTACCTGAAAGAAATGGTCTCGAAAGAACTGTGGGACGACATCACCCACTTCGAAGGCAACGCCAATGCTTTCCGCCTATTGGCACACCGTTTCAAAGGTCGCCGCGACGGGGGATTCGCCATGACCTACACCACGTTGGCCAGCATCGTGAAATACCCGGTATCGTCTTCCTCAGCCGGCAAGAAAGGGAAATTCGGCTTCTTTCATGAAGAGAAAGATATTTACAATAGAATTACACAGGAATTAGGCATCATTCCCAAGGGCGAAGACCGCTACGCCCGCCATCCGCTTGTCTATCTCGTGGAAGCCGCAGATGACATCTGCTATGAGATAATGGATATAGAAGACGCCCACAAGCTGAAAATCCTATCCTTCGCAGAGACACAACAACTATTACTCGGATTTTTCGATGAAACCGACAAAAACAGAATTCAACAGCGTATTTTAGATGAAGGAATCACAGATGATAATGAAAAGGTTATCTACATGCGAGCAAGTGTCATTGGCAAACTCGAAAACTGCTGCGTAGATGCTTTTATGGAAAACGAGCAGGCCATTCTCAACGGAACTTTCCAAGGAAGCCTCATCGACCATATTGCCGAAAAGCAACAAAAAGCCTATAGGACCTGCACAGAAATGTCAGTCAAGAGAATTTACAAAAGCAAGCCCGTTCTGGACGTTGAACTCTCCGGTTACAAAATCATGGCCACACTGATGGAAACCTTCATTGAGGCCGCAGTCCATCCCGACCGCTTCTATTCCCAGCAACTCATTCGCCGTGTCAGTAGCCAGTACGATATCGACTCCCCTAACCTGGAAACACGCATCCTAGCTGTTATCGACTACATCTCAGGCATGACTGATGTCTATGCCCTTGATATTTACCAAAAGATCAACGGCATCTCCCTGCCCATTGTGTAAAACACAAAAGCAAAGGGTATCAAAAAAGACAAGCCCTCAGAATCTGTTAGCGACAGATTTTGAGGGCGTTTTTTACTTTGTCGTAAATCAGGCCATTTGTCGCAACAACCTGAACAATTTTTCGACAATTACGGACCATTCTTTCAAAATCTACCATATATTTGCTATCAGAAACAGCGAAACTGTTGTTCAGAGTCAGTAAAAATAGTAATAACTAAAAAATTAGAAGCGTATGAAAGACATATTTAAGAATGTCATCAGCAAGATGTATGACAACTATAAGATTATCAGCGACAAGATGTATGTTAACAACAGCAATGCCCTCTTTTCCCCTATGGCAGGTTCACAGAAACCGATGATTTAATCTAGACGGTAAAGGGAAAAGGTAAAAACCTGTTTTAATACCATAAAAGCAGTGCCCGAACCCTAAGGGATTCGGGCACAGATTATTTAGCAGCTATTTACTTTTCCTTAGTGATGATCCTGTTGGCTCCGGAAGTGATATGGAGCGCATCAGGATTCTGGCGGACAAAAGTGTCGATATGGCGGATTCGCTTTTCTGCAAGTATCTCATCCACAGCAATCAATATACCTGTTTCCTCTACATCGCCGAAACCGTAATTAATTGCCGTGCCGAAGAGTTTCATCGTGGGTGAAAGATTCATATAGGCATTCACCAACGGGGGAATATTATAACCCATCTTTCGTATTTCCGAGTTCAGGATACGATAGTCTTTACGGAAATCGTCTTCTGTGAGAATAGAAGCCAATTCTGCGGGATCAGTCTCAATTTTCAGCGGTTTCATCGGAGTTATCAAGTTTTCCTTGTCATCGAAATGCTTCTTCAGGAAATAGAGAATCATATCGCGACCCTTACGGATGTAAGAAGGATACATCGTCATCTTTCCAAAGAAATATTTAGCATTGGGCATAACTACGGTAAGTGCTCCCAGACCGTCCCAGAGATTATCGAGCGCAAAAAGGCTTTTGGCGCCCATACGGGAACTCTGATAGCCCAGAGAGACGAAGGAACGCCCCAATTCAATGGTGTAGGGCATATATTCCTTCAGGAATTTCTCCGAGAAGTGGAACATATGACTCGTGGCCAATTTGGGTTGTCCGTTATCTGAAAGTTCCCAATCCGTTCCCAACAAGTAACGATAGCCGCCAATAATCTCTTCCGTCTCAGGGTTCCATACTATCAATTGCTTATAGCAGTTCTCGCAGGTATCAAACTCATCAATATCCATTTCCAAACCCGTACCGCCTCCAGCCTCGCGGAAAGCTTCCTCACGCAGACGACCAATTTCACGCATCGTGTTAGGCGCATTATGTGCGGTTACAATGTAAATCTCATTGTTGCTCTTGTTGGTCATCCGGAGTTGCTTGTCGGGTGTAAGTTCACTCTTAAGCAGTGCCTTATCGACAGGCTGAATAATCGGCTGTTCGGACATAGTGTTTGGATTTAGGATTTGATATTAATGGTTTATGATCGTGGATTTCTTTTTACAGTTGATAGACGCGGTCTTCTACAAATTTCGCCCATTCCAACGGTGTTTTGGACTTGTCGAAAGTCTGCCAGGGTATGGGCTTTCCAAAAGTCACCTTAAAGGTCTTGTGGACATTCTTATACATTTCGTCGACCAGGAAAAGCATGGCCAAATTAAATTTCAGATGCTTGTCGCTGAAGTTGGCCAGGCGGTAGAAAAAGTTACTGTTCTGACCGCTAAAATGGATAGGCACCACATCACGCTGGTATTGTACGCTCTTCGTGATAAAAGTCTTCGTCCATGGAACGTCGTGAATCTCACCGTTAATCTTGCGAGAACAGATGCCGGCAGGGTACATCAACATGTGGTTGTCGCTCTGAAATCCTGCTTCAACCATAGCAGGGAAGTTACGGCTCTGCTTTCCAGTCTTGTTGATAGGGATGCTAAGTGGAGCCAAACCAGGCAGGTTCATCAGGAGATCATTGACCAAATACCGGAAACGGCTGTCATAATGGCGGCCGATAATACTGCCCAGTGCTACGCCGTCAGCACCACCCAGAGGATGGTTGCTCACAAAAGTATAGAGGCGGCCATCGTCCTTTGACGGAAGATTCTCCACGCCTTCCAGTTCAAGCGTCATGTCAAGATAGCGGACACACTCCTCTAACCATTCCGTGCCCGTCAGGTGACGGCTTTCCCAGAGGAAACGGTTCACTTCATCCTCGTGAACGATGCGTTTCAGCCAGTTTACTAAAAACCCTGGCACGAATTTAGCTTTCGCGCCCATCTTCCCACGAAGAATCTGTTCTATGTCGATTGTCTTTTCTGCTATCTCTTTCATAAAAACATAAAACGATGTGCAAAAATAGCACTTATTTTTCATAAACGTGCACATTTTCAAGAAAAATGTTTCATTAATTTGGTTTTTTGCAACAAAACGTCGAGTCTGATAACGACTAAGCACACTTTTGATAGAGCATTATTCGTTGGCCAAAATCAAATAACCAGCATTCCAATCTTTGAGAAATCACGTTCAAAATTGAGGTAAACAAACAAAAATTAGTTAATTTAAAAAAAATGTGGGGGAAAGTGGTGAAAAGTGGAGGAAAATGATTATCTTTGCCAACGAATTCGAATTTAATAATGTACGTATGCGTTTTTTAGGTAATATAGAAGCCAAAACCGACGCCAAAGGCAGGGTATTTCTGCCTGCTGCATTCCGCAAGGTGCTCCAAGCATCGGGCCAAGAAGCCTTGGTGATGCGCAAGGACGTGTTTCAGGACTGTCTGAAACTTTATCCGGAAAGCGTCTGGAACGAACAGATGGACCTGCTACGCAGCAAGCTGAACCGTTACAACCGCCAGCATCAGGAGATTCTGCGCCAGTTCGTAAGCGATGCAGAGCGGATAGAGCTTGACGGCAACGGCCGCTTCCTCATTGGCAAGCGTTATCTTCAACTGGCAGGAATCGACCGTGACGTGAAATTCCTCGGAATGGACGACACCATCGAAATCTGGGCTGCCGAGAAGGCCGAGAAACCTTTCATGGAAGCTGAATTGTTCGGTGAGGCCCTGGAAGATGTGATGAAAGAAGTGAAGAACGAAGATTAAAGACCTTTAAGATTGGCGCGAAAGCGTAAATGAAATAAAAAAGAATGAGCGAGAGTCCCTACCATATTCCGGTACTGTTGAAAGAGAGTGTTGACGGACTGAACATCAAGCCCAACGGGATATATGTGGACGTAACTTTCGGTGGCGGTGGCCACAGCAAAGAAATTCTCTCGCGGTTAGGGGAAAACGGTCACCTTTACAGTTTTGACCAAGATGCGGATGCCGAACTGAACCTAAAAGGACAAGGGGGCATGGACAAAGAGAAAGAGATTGCCGATGACCCAAGGTTCACCTTCGTGAGAAGCAATTTCCGCTACCTGAAAAACTGGATGAGATACTACGAGGTAGACCACGTGGACGGACTGTTAGCCGACCTGGGTGTATCGAGCCACCACTTTGACGATGAGACACGTGGGTTTTCCTTCCGTTTCGATGCACCTCTCGATATGAGGATGAACAAAAGAGCCGGGCAGACGGCGGCCGACCTGCTAAACCATGCAGAAGAGACAAAACTGGCAGACATCTTCTACCTCTACGGGGAAATAAAGAATGCCCGCCGACTTGCAGCAGCCATCGCGAAGAAAAGGACTGTAATGGGCATCCAAACCACGCAAGACTTGCTTGATGCCATCGGCCCGATGCTTCCCAAAGAACGGGAGAAAAAAGAAATGGCCAAAGTGTTTCAGGCCTTGCGCATTGAAGTGAACCATGAAATGGACGCACTCAAGGAAATGCTGAAAGGTGCCACAGAAGTGCTGTGCGAGGGTGGACGGCTGTCCATCATTACCTATCACTCGCTAGAAGACCGCATCGTAAAGAACGTGATGAAGGCCGGCAATGCCGAAGGGAAAGTGGAACAAGACTTCTTCGGCCGTATCCAATCGCCTTTCCAGTTGGTCAACGGTAAGGTCATCACACCCTCGGAAGAGGAGCAACAGCGGAATCCGCGCAGCCGGAGTGCGAAACTCAGAATTGCAGAAAAGAAATGACAGAAGAAAACTACATAGAAGAACGACCTATGGACGTGAAGCCGGAAAATGCTTCTGCGGAAAAGTCTGAAAAGCCCGAGAAAAATGGGACTCCCGTTACGGAAGAGTCTCCCCGTCAGGACGAAGAGACACCTTCCCTGCAAGAAGCCATTAAAGAGCAGGCCCGTGAAGACGAGGCTGCCCAGTCGTCGACTTTCACGTTGCGCCGTATCCTAGGCGGTGACTTTCTGACAACGCAGATGCTGCGCCGTCAGATCGGCGTCATTCTGCTGTGTGTGGTCTTCATCATTATCTACATCTCCAACCGTTACAGTTGCCAAAAGAAAATGCTGGAGATAGACAAGCTGAACATTGAACTGCAGGATGCCAAATACAAGTCACTCTCATCAGCCAGCGAACTCACGGAACGCTGCCGCGAAAGCAACGTCCTGGATATGCTGAAGACGAACAAGGACTCCCTGCTGAAGATACCGGCCCAACCGCCCTACATTATCGAAATTCCAAATTAAAAAGACATCAACTATATATAATAAGGTATGAGCAGCCTGTTTGACAGAAAAAAGATTATTCCCCGATACAAGATCATTGGATATGTAATGGTCGTGTTGGGGCTGCTCATCGTGGGCAAAGCATTCTATATTGCCACCGTGAAACGTGACTACTGGATGCAGGTGGCAGACCGCCTGAAACGCGACTCTGTGGATGTAAAGCCAGTACGTGGAAATATCCTTTCATGTGACGGACGACTGATGGCTTCTTCACTTCCGGAATTCAAGCTGTTCCTCGACTTCAAAGCCATTGAAGACAGCAAGAGCGACTCACTTTGGGAAGAAAAGATAGATAGCGTCTGCACAGGATTACACGAGATATTCCCCCAAAAGACCGCCGCGGAATTCAAGAGCCATTTTGAAAAGGGCCGGGAAAAAATGAGCCGCCACTGGGCTATCTGGGATAAACGTGTCAGCTATGACACCTACACAGAAGTCAAGCATCTGCCATTCTTCAACCTCTCAAAATACAAGAGCGGTTTCCATGTGGAGGAATTCAATTCCCGCCAACGCCCATTCGGTTCACTGGCACAACGCACCGTGGGAGATATGTTCGGTGCAAAGGACACGGCACGCTGCGGACTTGAACTGTCATTCGATACTATCCTGCGCGGAAAATCGGGCATCGTACAGCGCAAGAAGGTGATGAACAAATACCTCAGCATCACCGAGCGCCCGCCTGTGGATGGAGCCGACATCGTGACGACTATTGACGTCAACATGCAGGATTTGGCTGAACGTTCGGTCATCGACGAGCTGAAACTCATCAACGGCAATGTCGGTGTTGCCATTGTGATGGAGGTGAAGACCGGCGACATCAAAGCTATCGTGAATATGACGAAATGTGAGGATGGCGTTTACCGCGAAGTCAAGAATAATGCCGTAAGCGACTTGCTGGAGCCCGGTTCAGTATTCAAGACGGCTTCCATCCTTGTCTATCTGGACGACCACAAATGTGACACCAACCTTTGGGTGGAAACTTACGGCGGTGTGATGGACATGCACGGTGCAAAGATGCGTGACCACAACTGGCGGCGTGGCGGTTATGGCAGGATCTCACTGCCTCGCACATTGGAAGTTAGTTCGAATATCGGTGTGAGTCGTATAATAGACGAACACTATGGAAAGAATCCCGAGAAATACGTAGAGGGGTTATATCGTACAGGACTCCATGACAACCTGGAGATACCATTGGTGGGTTCCTCTCCAGCAAAAATCCGCATGCCGAAAAAGAACGAACGCGGACAATGGCTTAACTGGAGCAAAACAGCCCTGCCATGGATGAGTATCGGCTATGAGACGCAGGTGCCACCGATATCTACATTGACTTTCTATAACGCCATTGCCAATAACGGTAAGATGATGCGCCCGCGATTTGTCAAGCAAGTGGTGAAAAACGGCGAAGTACTGATGGATTTCCCACCTGTTGTCCAGCGCGAGATGATTTGTAAGAATCCTGAAACGGTAAAGATGATGCAAACCATCCTGACCCATGTGGTCAGTCAGGGATTGGGTAAAAAGGCCGGTTCCAAGAGTTTCAAAGTTGCAGGAAAAACAGGTACCGCACAGATATGGAACCGTTTCGGTAATACGGCTGCTTACCTGCTGAGTTTTGCAGGATTCTTCCCTGCCGACAATCCGCGCTATTCCTGTATTGTCTGCATCCAGAAAAGCGGTCTGCCAGCTTCTGGTGGCGGTATGAGCGGCGTCGTCTTCCACCATATTGCAGAGGGTATTATGGCCCAGGATGTGAAACTGAGCGTGGCAGACGCCCGCGACTCTCTGTCCATTATGCTGCCCGACGTGAAGAATGGCAACCTGCTGGCTGCCGACTATGTACTTAGCCATTTGGGCATCAAAACAGACAACAACTGGAGTGGCAGCTATACAGAAGGCAACCCCATCTGGGGAAATGCTGTTTTCAAGAACAACACCGTGCAATTGGCTAAGGGCCAGAGTTATGCCAAGAACCTTATCCCCGACGTCTTGGGAATGGGTGCGCGCGATGCGGTCTTTATGCTTGAAAGTCGTGGCGTCAGTGTAAGACTGACAGGCCGCGGCAAGGTCGTAGGCCAAAGTCTGCCGGCCGGCCACGAAATAAAGAAAGGTGATATATGTAACTTAAAACTAGAGATATGAGACTGAAGGAGTTGCTGAAGAACATCAAGCCCACACAGGTCGTGGGAGATGAGAACACAGACATCACAGGCGTCAATATTGACAGCCGTAAGATAAAGCAAGGACATCTGTTCGTGGCGATGAAAGGCACACAAGTGGATGGTCATCAGTTTATTCCCAAAGCACTGGACTTAGGCGCTTCTGCCATCCTCTGTGAGGATCTGCCTGCTGAACTAAAAGAGAACGTAACCTACATACAAGTGGCTTCCACCGAAGATGCCGTTGGCAAGGTTGCTACTATCTTCTATGGCAATCCCAGTGAGAAACTGAAATTGGTGGGTGTGACTGGAACAAACGGTAAGACAACCATCGCCACCTTATTATATAATATGTTCCGCAAACTGGGTTATAAGTGCGGACTGCTGAGCACCGTTTGCAACTATATTGAAGGGGAAGCTATTCCTGCCGACCATACCACGCCAGATCCTATCGAACTGAATGCATTGCTCAGCAAGATGGTGGAGGTCGGCTGCCAATATGCCTTTATGGAATGCTCTAGCCATGCCATCCACCAGAAGCGTATCGGCGGACTGAAATTCGCGGGAGGCATCTTCACCAATCTGACCCGTGACCACATGGATTACCATAAGACCGTGGAGAACTACCGCAATGCCAAGAAAGCATTCTTTGACGGACTGCCCAAGTCGGCATTTGCCATTACAAATGCAGATGACAAGAACGGCATGGTGATGGTTCAGAACTGCAAGGCACAAATCAAGACTTACAGTACACGTTCTATGGCCGATTTCAGGGCACATATCCTGGAATGCCACTTCGAGGGAATGTATCTGGAAATTGACGGGCATGAAGTTGGCGTGCAGTTTATCGGCAAGTTCAATGTAAGCAACCTGCTGGCCGTCTATGGTGCTGCTGTCATGCTTGGACAGAAGCCCGAAGACATCCTTATCGCATTGAGCACCCTCAAGAGCGTTAGTGGACGGCTGGAACCCATTCAATCTCCAGAAGGCTATACCGCGATCGTTGACTATGCCCATACCCCTGACGCATTGGAGAATGTGCTGAAAGCCATTCACGAAGTGTTGAACGGAAAAGGCAAGGTAATCACCGTCTGTGGAGCCGGTGGAAACCGCGACAAGGGCAAACGTCCGCTGATGGCACAAGAAGCCGTCAAGCAAAGTGACAAAGTCATCATCACCAGCGACAATCCCCGCTTTGAGGAACCGCAGGACATCATCAACGACATGCTGGCCGGACTGGACAAGCAACAGATGAAGAAAGTAGTGAGTATCGTGGACCGTAGAGAAGCTATCCGCACGGCCTGCATGATGGCCGAAAAGGGCGATGTCATCCTCATTGCCGGCAAAGGCCATGAAGACTATCAAGAGATAAAAGGTGTAAAGCATCACTTCGACGACAAAGAGGTGGTGAAAGAGATTTTTCAGAATTAAGAGATAAGAATTATGTTATACTACATTTTCAGATTCTTAGAACAATTCGGCATCCCCGGTTCACACGTATGGGGATACATCTCATTCCGTGCATTACTTGCACTGATCCTGGCCCTGATTATCTCGGCTTGGTTTGGAGAGCGTTTCATCAAATACATGAAACGTAAAAACATTTCAGAGACACAGCGCGACGTTTCCATAGACCCCTTTGGAACTGCCAAGAAAGGCGTACCCACCATGGGTGGCATCATCATCATCGTCTCGATTCTGATACCAGCCCTCTTGCTTGGCCGCATGCGCAATATCTATCTCATCTTGATGATCATCACGACGGTATGGCTCGGATTCCTCGGATTCCTGGATGATTATATCAAGATATTCAGAAAGAACAAAGAAGGCTTGTCAGGCAAATACAAGATTGTAGGCCAGGTGAGCATCGGCCTGATTGTTGGCCTTGTTCTTTGGGCCAGCCCCGACGCTAAAGTACGTGAGAACGTTGAAATGCAACGACAAAACCAGCAAACGGTAGTTGTCCACAAATCCGAACCGGTGAAATCCCTAAAGACCACCATCCCGTTTGTGAAAAACCATAATCTTGACTATGGACAGGCCTTTGGTTTCTTGGGCAAATACAAGACGGCTGCCGGATGGGTGCTCTTTGTCATCATGACCATCATCGTAGTCACGGCTGTTTCCAACGGTGCCAACCTGAATGACGGTATGGACGGTATGGCTGCCGGAAACTCGGCTATCATTGGAGTGGCCTTGGGTATTCTGGCTTATGTAAGTTCCCATTTGGAATATGCAGCCTACCTGAACATTATGTACATACCTGGTTCTCAGGAACTGGTAGTATTCATGTGCGCATTCATCGGTGCTATGATCGGTTTTCTCTGGTACAATGCTTACCCCGCTCAGGTATTTATGGGCGACACAGGTTCACTGACAATCGGCGGCATCATCGGCGTTTGTGCCGTCATCATCCACAAGGAAC
Source organism: uncultured Prevotellaceae bacterium (assembly GCA_900316985.1). Lineage (GTDB taxonomy): Bacteria > Bacteroidota > Bacteroidia > Bacteroidales > Bacteroidaceae > Prevotella. The sequence continues at coordinate 59,329 of ONFE01000011.1, read as the reverse complement.
TGCTCGTCCCCATTCTTTGCGGTATCTTCCTCGTGGAGAGTCTGAGTGTCATGATCCAGACCTTCTATTTCAAATATAACAAGAGAAAGGGACTACGCGTGCGTATTTTCCGTGCCACGCCTATTCACGATAATTTCAGAAAACTTGACTCACAACTCGACGAGACCAGTCGCTACGTATTCAAAAATTGGCCGAAACGTCAGTTCCACGAGTCAAAGATTACCATCCGTTTCTGGATTGTCACCATCATTTTAGCTGCATTGACCATCATAACGTTGAAGATTAGATAAGAAGATGAAAAGAATTGTTGTATTAGGAGCCGCAGAAAGTGGTGCAGGGGCTGCCGTCCTTGCCCAAAAGGAAGGCTTTGACGTATTCGTTTCCGATATGGGAACAATTAAAGATCGTTACAAAAAGCTACTGGATGACCACCAAATAGAATGGGAAGAAGGCCATCACACGGAAGAAAAGATACTGAATGCCGACGAGATCATCAAGAGCCCCGGCATTCCCGACGAAGCCCCGATGATACAGAAAATCATCGCCAAGGGCATCCACATCATCAGCGAGATAGAGTTTGCAGGGCGTTATACGAATTCAAAGATGATCTGCATCACCGGTTCCAATGGCAAGACAACCACCACGAGCCTCATCTACCACATCTTCAAAGAAGCTGGCTATGACGTGGGACTGGCAGGTAATATCGGAAATTCACTTGCGCTTCAGGTAGCAGAGACACCCCATGAATACTATGTCATCGAACTGTCCAGTTTCCAGTTAGACAACATGTATGATTTCCGAGCCAATGTCGCTATCCTGATGAACATCACCCCTGATCACCTGGACCGTTACCAGAATTGTATGCAGAACTATGTGGACGCCAAGATGCGCATTATCCAGAATCAGCAACCCGAAGATGCATTTATCTATTGGAACGACGATCCCATTATCCGCAAGGAATTGAAAAAATACGACATCAAGGCTATCCAGTTGCCCTTCTCTGAACTCAAGGAGAAAGGTTCCATAGCCTACATTGAGGAAGGGCAATACAAGATAGAAAAGCCTACGCCCTTCAACATGGAACAGGAAGAACTCTCCTTGACGGGCAAGCATAATATATACAACTCGCTGGCGGCAGGTATTGCCTCAGATGTAGCCGGTATCAAGAAAGAAGTGATCAGGAAAAGTCTGAGCGACTTCCCTGGTGTGGAACATCGCCTGGAATATGTGACGACCGTTCGCGGCGTCCGCTATGTCAATGACTCCAAAGCCACCAATGTGGATGCTTGCTGGTATGCGCTGGAAAGCATGAAGACTAAGACCATCCTGATCATTGGCGGTAAGGACAAAGGCAATGACTACAATGCCATCAAGGACCTGGTGCTGGAGAAATGTGCAGGACTGGTGTATCTCGGTGCAGACAACACCAAACTACACAATTTCTTCGATCCCCTGGGACTGCCGGTACGTGACACCCACTCTATGAAAGAGTGCATGGAAGCCTGTTACGAAATGGCTGAGCCCGGTATGACCGTGCTGCTCTCTCCCTGCTGCGCCAGTTTCGATCTCTTCAAGAATATGGAGGATCGCGGCGAACAGTTCAAATCGCTCGCCCGTGCATTATAAGAACTTGAAACTATAATTACGTGATAGACAGACTGTTAAAACTCAAGATCAAAGGTGACGGCATCATTTGGATGGTGTTCTTCTTCCTCTGTATCATCAGTATCATCGAGGTATTCAGCGCTTCGAGTACGCTGACGTTTAAGAGCGGCAGTTATTTCGGCCCCGTCTTGCGCCATACCGGATTGCTGATAATCGGAGTGGTATTTATGGTGGCCACGATGAACATCAAGTGTAAATACTTTAAGATTGTCACACCTTTCGCCCTGTTGCTCTCACTGATTATGCTGATAGCCGTACTGGCCGTCGGACAAAGTACGAACGGAGCACAGCGATGGATCGGTCTTTTCGGTATCCAATTCCAGCCTTCCGAATTGGCTAAGGGTGCACTGATTTTGGCCGAAGCTCAGATCTTGAGTGCCATGCAGACAGAAACGGGAGCCGACCGACGTGCTTTCAAATACATCTGCTGGCTGAGTCTGCCGTTTGTCCTGCTTATCGCCATGGAGAATCTCTCAACGGCCATGCTCCTGTGTATTACCCTTTTCATCATGATGTTTGTTGGACGTGTTCCCAAAAGCCAACTGAACCGTACCATTGGCGTCGTCGTATTGATGGCTGCCTTAGGCCTCGGTGCCATCATGCTGATGGGAAACAACGAAGCAAAAGCCAAGGAAGCAGACAGCAAGATGGTCATGACAGAGCAAGTGGAGACACCGGAAAAGAAAGGCAGCCTGTCCAAGATTTTCCACCGTGCCGACACCTGGAAGGCACGTATTGACAAGTTTCTCAGCAACGAAGAAATAGCGCCGGCTGACTATGACCTCGACAAAGACGGACAAGTGGCACATGCCAATATCGCCATCGCCTCTTCAAACATTGTAGGAAAGGGCCCCGGTAATTCCGTGGAACGCGACTTCCTCTCGCAGGCTTTCTCCGACTTCATCTATGCCATCATCATCGAAGAGATGGGTATCTGGGGAGCCTTCTTCGTTTGTCTGCTCTATGTCATCCTACTTTTCCGTACAGCAACCATTGCCAACCGCTGTGCCAACGCCTTCCCCGCCCTACTCATCATGGGCATAGCCCTGCTGCTCGTCACACAGGCTTTCTTCAATATGATGGTGGCCGTGGGACTGGCACCTGTCACCGGACAGCCCCTACCCCTCATTTCCCGTGGTGGAACTTCCACCATTATGAACTGCGTGTATGTCGGTATCATCCTAAGTGTCAGTTACACAGCCAAGAAAAAGGTGGATGCAAACAAGAAAAATGAAGTAAGACAAGCTTTGGCTTCGGCATAACATAAAATAACACTATTCTTTCTCTAAAGAGAAAAAAATATAGTACTTTTGCCCATTAAATATAAACCATGCGAAATATGAACGAGGAATTAAGGATTATCATCAGCGGCGGCGGCACGGGAGGCCACATCTTCCCGGCTGTTTCCATTGCCAATGCCATCAAGGCAAAGCATCCTGATGCAAAGATTCTCTTTGTAGGGGCTCTCGGCAGAATGGAGATGCAACGCGTCCCCGCGGCTGGTTATGAAATAAAAGGTCTCCCCATTCAGGGTTTCGACCGCAAGAATCTGCTGAAGAACGTGAAAGTTCTTTTCAAGATATGGAAAAGCCAGCGTATGGCCAGACAGATTATCAAGGACTTCCGTCCTATGGCCGCGGTGGGTGTGGGTGGCTATGCCAGTGGCCCGACACTCAACAAAGCCGCAGCAATGGGCATTCCCTGTCTGATTCAGGAACAGAATTCCTATGCTGGCGTGACCAACAAATTGTTGGCAAAAAAGGCCGACAAAATATGCGTGGCCTACGAAGGGATGGATCGTTTCTTCCCTGCCGAGAAAATCATCATGACAGGCAATCCAGTACGTCAGGCTTTGCTGGAGAACAAGATGACCAAGGCAGAAGCCATTCAAAGTTTCGGACTCGATCCACAGAAGAAGACCATTCTGATTGTAGGTGGTTCGCTTGGTGCCGGGACGGTAAACAAAAGTGTGATGCAACACTTGGATGATATCGAGAAGAGTGATGTACAGGTAATCTGGCAAACAGGTAAGTATTACTACGACAACATCATCAAGGAACTGGAAGGCCGCGTTCTGCCGAATGTGAAGGTTATGGACTTCATCAGCGACATGGGAGCTGCCTACAAGGCTGCCGACCTTGTTATCAGCCGTGCCGGTGCATCGAGTATCTCTGAGTATCTCTGAGTTCTGCCTTTTAGGCACACCGGTTATCCTCGTTCCCTCACCCAATGTGGCTGAAGACCACCAGACCAAGAACGCCATGGCGCTGGTCAACAAACAGGCTGCCCTCTATGTAAAAGATGCCGAGGCTCCTGAAAAGGTTATCTCCCTAGCCCTGGAAACCGTGCAGGATGAGCAGGCCCTCCGCTCTCTGAGTGAAAACATATTGAAACTGGCATTGCCCAACTCGGCCGACATCATAGCTGACGAGGTTATCAAACTCACCGGTTATTCCGGAAAATCAAACGCTTAAGCAAAATGGAACTGAAAGATATAAAGGCTGTGTATTTCGTAGGAGCTGGCGGCATCGGCATGAGTGCCATTGCCCGCTACTTCCTCAAAAAAGGCATGATTGTAGGCGGTTACGACAAGACACCGTCTGCACTTACCCTGCAATTGGAAAAAGAGGGAGCACTGATTCATTATGAAGAAGACGTGAACCTCATTCCAAAAGCATGCCAAAATAGCAGCAACACACTTGTCATCTACACTCCGGCAGTCCCCAAGGATCACGCGGAACTGGTATACTTCCAGGAAAACGGATTCGATGTGGAAAAACGAGCTCAGGTCCTGGGTATGCTTACCCGTACACATAAGGGACTTTGCGTGGCAGGAACCCACGGAAAGACAACCACTTCCACGATGTGTGCGCATATCATGCACCAAAGCAGCATCGACTGCAACGCTTTCCTCGGAGGAATCTCCAAGAACTACGGAACCAACTATATCCTTTCAGAGAAGAGTGACTTTGTGGTTATCGAAGCCGACGAATTCGACCGTTCCTTCCACTGGCTCCGCCCGTGGATGAGCGTCATCACCAGCACAGACCCCGACCATCTCGACATCTATGGTACCAAGGAAGCCTATCTGGAGAGTTTCCGCCATTACAGCACACTTATCCAGCCTGGCGGCGCGCTCATCATCCACAAAGATCTGGAGATGAAGGCTGACGTACAAGATGGAGTAAAGGTTTATGAATACAGTCTCCACGAAGGGGATTTCCACGCCGAGAACATCGTCATAAAGAATGGAGAAATCACTTTCGACTTCATCTCACCGATTGAGAATGTCCTGAACGTGGAACTCGGCCAACCCGTGCCCATCAATATCGAGAACGGTGTGGCAGCTATGGCTATGGCACAGTTGAATGGATGCAATGCCGAGGAACTGCGTTACGGTATGAAGACCTACGGCGGCGTGGACCGTCGTTTCGATTTCAAACTGAAGAACGACCGTATCACCTTCCTCAGCGACTACGCCCATCATCCGAAGGAAATATACCAGAGTGCGAAGAGCATCCGTGAACTCTATCAAGACAAGAAGATCACGGCTATTTTCCAGCCGCATCTCTATACCCGCACCCGCGACTTCTATCAGGATTTCGCCGATGCATTGAGTCAGTTAGACGAAGTGATTCTCACGGAAATCTATCCAGCCCGCGAAGAGCCGATTGAGGGAGTAACCTCAAGACTCATCTACGACAACCTGAAGCCGGGCGTAGAAAAACAGATTATCGAGAAGAAAAACGTGTTGGAGTTCGTGAAAAACCACGACTTCGAGGTACTCATCGTTTTAGGTGCCGGCGACCTGGACAACCAGGTGCCAGAGATCACCGACATCCTTAAAGAGAAATACAAATAAGACGAAATGAAGGTCAGCGTCAAGAAAACCATCATCGTGCTACTGGATATCGTACTTGCCGTATATCTGGGATTTGCAATGACTTCGTTCAACAATCCGGACGAGACGATGAAGGCGTGCACCAATGTGAGCATCCAGATTGACGATGAGACCACCAACGGATTCCTCAGTGCCAAGGAGATTAAGCGCATTTTGGAGCAAAAGAAGCTCTACCCCTACAAACAGCCCATGGCCAATGTCAATCCGCGAAGCATTGAGGATGCGCTGAAAAGCAGTTCGTTTGTAAACACGTCACAGTGCTATAAGACCAAAGACGGCCACGTTGTCATCAACGTTACCCAGCGCCTGCCCATTGTCCGCATCAAGAACATCAAGGGCGAGGATTATTATGTAGATGACCAGGGTGGCATCATGCCTAACTCCAAATACACGAGTGACCTTATTATCTGCACGGGCTATGTGACGAAATGGTTTGCCAAGAACTACATCTCACACCTCACCATCGCCCTAATGGAAAGTGAACTGTGGAAGAACCAGATTGAGCAGATTAATGTATTGCCCGATTTGGGTATCGAGATCGTACCCCGCGTGGGCGACCATGTCATCTATGTAGGTCATCTCCCGCAGACCAAAATACTCGAAGAGCGGCAGAAACTGGTAAGCGACTTCATCAACGGCAAGCTGGCCCGTCTGGAGAAATTCTACCGTTATGGCCTCAGTCAGGCAGGCTGGAACAAATATGCCTACATCAATCTGGAATTTGACAACCAGATTATTTGCAAGAAAAGAAAAAAGAATCAGATATAGAACAGTAAAAAACGAAACAGTATGGCAGCAAAGGATTTTATCGTCGCTATTGAACTGGGATCATCAAAAATGACCGGTATTGCAGGAAAGAAGAATCTTGACGGCAGTATCTCTGTTCTCGCAGTAGTCACAGAGGAGTCAGGGAGTTTCATCCGCAAGGGCGTGGTCTATAATATTGACAAGACAGCCCAGTGCATCTCAAACATCGTGAAGAAGTTAACCACTACACTGAAGACTGAAATTGTACACGTCTATGTCGGTGTGGGAGGACAGAGCATTCGCAGTGTGAAAAACAATATTGTGAAGAATCTTCCCGAAGACACCATCGTTACACAGGAAATGGTCAACGAACTGATGGACGGTAACCGCAATATGAGTTACCAAGACCAGGAGATTCTTGATGCCGCCACACAGGAATACAAGGTGGACAACCAGTATCAGATGGATCCCGTGGGCATCCAGTGCAGCCGTCTGGAAGGAAACTTCCTGAATATTCTCTGGCGCAAGATGTTCTACCGCAATCTCAACAAGTGCTTTGACCTGGCCAATGTCGCCATTGCTGAGATGTATCTCGCTCCGCTGGCACTCGCCGACTCGGTACTTACCGATGCCGAGAAGCGCTCCGGCTGCGTGCTTGTTGACCTCGGTGCCGATACCACTACTGTTTCTGTCTATTTCAAGAATGTGCTGCGCCATTTGGCTGTCATTCCTCTTGGTGGTAACAATATCACCAAAGACATCGCTTCGTTGCAGATGGAGGAAAGTCACGCCGAAGAGATGAAACTGAAATATGCCTCGGCCTACACCGACAACAGCGACATTGATTCCTCACTCAATCTCAGCATCGACAGCGACCGTTCCATCGAAAGCCGCAAATTCGTGGAAATCGTGGAAGGACGTATGCAGGAAATCGTGGAGAACGTCTGGTATCAGGTTCCAAGCGAGTATGCCGACCGGTTGCTGGGTGGTATCATTCTGACGGGTGGCGGCTCGAACATGACAAACATCGAGACGGCCTTCCGCAACCATACACATGTAGAGAAAATCCGCATTGCAAAATTCGTTACCCAGGCCATCACAGCCAAAGACCCGCTCATTACTGCCAAAGATGGTCGTATGAATACCGTTCTGGGAATTTTGGCAAAAGGCGATATGAACTGTGCAGGGTCTGAAATCGATCCCAATGCCGATCTTTTCGCCGAGAGCAAGCCTGCCACCACTACGACCACTGCTGACATTCACCGTGAGCCTCGCAAGGTTAACGAAATTCAGAGCGGTGTGGTTCTTACCGAAATAGAAAAGCAGAAAGCAGAGGAAGAGAAGCAACGTGCCGTAGAGGAAGCTGCAGCCAAGGCTGCTGCAGAAGAGGCTGCTGCCAAGGCTGTAGAAGAGGACGAAGACAAGGAGAACGGCTTAAAAACGTTAGGCAAGAAACTCGGCAACTTCTTCCGCAAGATGGTAGCTGAGGACGAGTAGAATTTGATTTTCAGAGTTAGATTGAAGTTTTAAGAATTAAGATTTGAAGAATATGAAACCAGATTTCGATATATTGGATTTCGGTGAGCCCGAGAAAGAGAACAGTATCATCAAGGTGATTGGTGTTGGTGGCGGTGGCGGCAATGCCGTCAATCACATGTACCGCGAAGGCATCCATGATGTATCCTTCGTACTCTGCAACACTGACAACCAGGCCCTTAACGATTCACCCGTGCCTGTGCATCTGCAGTTGGGCAAGGAAGGATTAGGAGCCGGTAACAAACCCGAGAAAGCACGCAAGGCTGCCGAAGAAAGCATTGAGGATGTGAAGAACATGCTCAGCGACGGCACGAAGATGGCTTTCATCACCGCTGGTATGGGTGGTGGTACAGGAACAGGTGCCGCCCCTGTCATTGCCCGTATCTCTAAGGAGATGGGTATCCTCACAGTGGGTATTGTCACCATACCTTTCCGTTTTGAAGGCCCGAAGAAGATAGACCAGGCCCTCGACGGCGTGGAGGAGATGTCAAAACATGTTGACGCCCTGCTTGTTATCAACAACGAGCGTCTGCGTGAGATCTATCCGGAGCTGACCGTTCTCGATGCTTTCGGTAAGGCTGACGACACCCTGAGTGTGGCCGCCAAGAGTATTGCCGAGATTATTACGGTTCACGGTCTGATCAACCTCGACTTCAACGACGTAAAGACCGTACTAAAGGACGGCGGTGTAGCCATTATGTCAACAGGCTACGGCGAAGGCGAAGGCCGTGTGAAGAAGGCCATCGACGATGCATTGAACTCCCCGCTGCTCAACGATAACGACGTATTCAACTCCAAGAAGATCCTGCTCTCCATTTCTTTCTGCAGCGACAAACAGTCAAAGCAGGGTCTGATGATGGAGGAAATGAACGACGTGAACGACTTCATGGCCAAGTTCGGCAGCGACTTCGAAATCAAATGGGGACTTGCCACCGATCCCGAACTGGGCGAGAAAGTGAAGGTAACCATCTTGGCTACAGGCTTCGGCATTGAAGATGTTGACGGTATGAGCGGCCACTTCACCAAGCGTACGCAGGAAGAGGCAGACCGCATCGCTGCCGAGGAAGAGAAGGCAGCCGAGCGCCAGGACCGCCGTAACCGCTATTATGGCAAGGACGGCAGCACCAGCCAGTACAAGCGTCGCCCGCATATCTTCATCTTCCGTCAGGAAGACCTCGACAACGATGATGTCATCTCTGCCGTGGAACAGACGCCTACCTACAAGCGTACACGTGCGGTATTAGATGAAATCCGCAATCAGGCTGCCGGAGAAATCAAGTCGAAGGATGAAGGCCCCCATGAGGCCATCCAGGGCATCATCAAATTCTCATAGACTAATATCATAACAATTATTCATCATAAATGAGAGGAGTCCCGAACGCTGTGACAGCAGTTCGGGATTTCGCGTTTATAGGAGGTTAAGGCTATCGCCACAGTTCTTTCATCACCTCGAGTGAACGGAGTTCAGGGAAAGCAGGCACGTGGAGGCGGTAGAATTGTATTATGACATCCACAATGCGGTTTCTGTCGTCGTGGCTCATGCGAAAAAGATGCATGGAGGCATATTTCATACGCAACAATGTGTTGATGCGGGCAGCATCGGCAGGTGGTAGGAAATCGGCATGCACGGGTGTCAGCGAGGTGAAATTAGCGGTACGGAGGTCAAATAAGTCTCCTTCATGATAGTCTTCCACGTATGGAAAGAATCCGATAAAACGGCTCAGCCTCATCATAAAGACCAGATGGAAATTGGCAAACTGGCCCTCGCAGCCGTCGAGCCACTGAAGGCTGTTCACCACGAACTGATAGAGCGCAGGATTCAGTTGTTCATCGCGTGTACCATAATATATAAACTCAGCCAGAAAGAGTGAGATACTCAGTTTACTGGGTTCAAAAGGAATTGAAGCATAGGGTACACCGATTCGAGCATCACGGATATGGTGAAGTTGCTGGCGGGGACGAATGTCAAGTTCCACCTCCAGAATACTCAGTGGCTGGAAAAACTGCTTCTTCAGTTTTCCCCTCTGCGTCTTGGGAATCCCCACCACACACGACAGCCGCCCCTCCTGTTCAGTCAGGAAGTCCACAATGAGTTTATTCTCACCGTATTTTATCGTGCGGAGCACCACAGCCTGCGTCTTCACCAGCATGTGGACAAAGTTACGAAATAACGAGAGAAATGCAAAAGAAAAAAGCGTTTTTCTTTTCATTGCCGAGTGCCAGTAACTTCGGCGAAGCCAAAGTTACGAAAAATCGAGAGCAAATAATAAACACCAATAAGTTTGTTCTTTCGAGAACAATTTGCTAAATTTGCACACAGAACGCCTTAAACAGAAAAGTTTATATGGAGAAAAACAACATTATAGTAACAGGGCAACAAGAGACACTGTTGTTTCAAGACGCCTGTCAGATTATTGAGCAGGCACAGGCAGCTGCCTATCATGCTGTTGACGTGACTCTAATCAAGCGTAACTGGCTGTTAGGCCTTAGAATTCAGCATGAGGTGTTGAAAGACAAGCGTGCGGAGTATGGCGAGCAGGTGGTGAGAAACTTGGCAACCTCATTGGCTAAACGATATGGGAGAGGCTTTTCTATGAGGAATCTCTACAATTTCTTATCGTTCTACCAGAATCACCCAAACATTTTCTACGCAGTGAGTGAAAAATATGGAAACATTTTGCAATCACTGACTGCAAAATCACAAGATGATGACCAAAAAAAATCAAGGGGACAGGTTTGAAGTGAACCCAGAAAGTTGGACACAACTTAAAGGTTCACTTCAGAACCGTCCCCGTGATCTTTTAATTATAATAATGGAGAAAAACTCTATAAAATACGTTCTAAACAATGGAAATAAATAATTGTTTGAAAAAATATTCTGGCAGTTATTACGAAGACATGTTTGGTCTTTCTAATACTAAAACTATTGATAGCTTTGGTTGCGCATCGAAGTTCTTATCAGAGTACGCTCTAAATGCTGATGAGTATCAGTATGAATGCGTTCCTAAAATGCAGAAAGTATTCTGCTCCGTTGGAGTTGACGAATTTGATATATGCACATCTCCTGTCAGTATGCTGTTTCAACCTGATTTTAAAACGACGCTTCAGATTTCCTCCCCGATGTTTACGGAAGAGACTTATCATCTAATCCAAAAGATTTGTCACGCATGTGGTGATCGTTATTTCTATATTGTTGAGGATAGTCTTGAAGATACAGTGTTTCAACTGAAAATACCAGTTACAACTAGTTGGGAGCAATTAAAGTCTGGAAGTTTCATCTCGGCGGTTTTATTCAACATGCCATATAACAAGTATCGCATCTTTGGTGATAGTTGCAGCTGGGGAAAATGGTGCGATTACGAAAATTCTTGGGCAGATTATGAGATCTTTGGCAGCATACTTGATATACCTGAAATTAGGAACTATAATCAAAAGATGGCCTTGTCTGTTGAAGATTTTTTATATATTCAAAATACGATAGGTTTCCCTAAAAACATTCAAATAGCGAGGCCTGAAGGAATCACAGGGACTCTTTGACTTATTTTGAACGGGGGACGGTTCTGTGTTCATTTTTGAATTAGAAGATTTGGAGGTTATAGAAATAAGTTGTACTTTTGCAAGCAGGAACAAAAACTTAACGAATATGCCAAGGAGTACAAGAAAGAAAAGCAATGGATTGACAATTGCTTAGGCTTAAAACCTGCTCACAGGGAGACAGCCCCTGTTACTTGGCCTTGAACTGGCCGTGTGAACGGGGTTCCCCGTTCACACAAACAATAAACTACTGATGATAGATATGAACAAAGCAATAATCTTCATATTTGCGGCCTTATTGACAATCAGTTGTGTTGGTCGCCAGGAAACAGCCAGCGAAGAAAAAGGGGATCACGTTAATACCTTTATCTACAGCAACGACACGCTGACGATTGAACCCGTGAATGGTGACTGCATGGCACCATATCCTTTTGGATTCCAGAAGCCCTTTGCTGATTACAGGAAAGATTTTTCTTTCCTTAAAGAGAATAAGACATCTGATTATCAATGTATTCAGAACTATTATACATTTAGCAGTCAAGATAATCAGATCATTCTTCAGGAATTAACAGAAGATGACCCAATCCATACTGTCATTTATGCGAATATTACAGATCCCCGAATTGTCTTGAAGTCGGGAATTCATGTGGGTGAAACAAGGGACAGTGTTCTGAGCAAACTGCACATGAAGGAAGAAGTTCCCAATTTCCACGTGTTGATTGTAGGCTTTTATCCCACTTACGGCAAGACATACTTTTATTTCGACAAAGATACGCTGTGCCGTATCAAGATATTGTCCACAATAAGTGTTATTCAGAACCCAGAGCCCTGCGGCTTTATCGAGGCAGGAAGATCCCGAGGATGGAAAGGTAAGAAATTGTTTGCTGCTAAAGGATCAGAATTTCTCAATCCTGTATGCTATCTGAACGAACAGGGCGACACCATTGTACCCTACGGCAAATATGAGTATTGCGGATTCGACTCGATAGCCCCTATTGGCATCGTGGCGGAACCTCATGTCGGAATCGTTATGATTAACAATAAGGGGGAAAAGTTGTTCGAGGTAATGATGATAGACAATTTCCAGGCGGATGATGTCCATGAGGGACTCTACCGAATCTTAGACGATGATGGGAAGATAGGCTATGCCGACACCTTGGGCAATGTAGTCATTAAACCTCAGTTCCAGTGTGCATATCCGTTTGAGGGTGGTCGTGCGCGTGTGGCTTATCATGGAAAGAAGAACAGTATGGATGAGCATAGCGAATGGGAAAGCGATGAGTGGTTCTATATCGACAAGAACGGGCAACGGGTTGATGGCCCGAATGGCAAATGTCTGACCGGCATTGAGTCTTTGTTAGTTTTGCCCTTCCTTTTCATAAAACATTTGTTATTCCCGTTTATCTAGTTCACAATCAAATCAGTCATATCCCGAGATACATGAAATCTGGGGTTGGTATATAAAGTAGTTCAACATGATGAGAAAAACATTTCTAATTATCTGCATGATAGTATTTGCCAACTACGCTAATAACATACTAGCGGGCAACGGTGATAAAGCATGGATTTCGGAGCGGTTTGCACTTCAAATCATAAATAAGAAGAGCCTACAAAGCGAGCAAATCTTCCCTATTGAAGGTTTTGAAATACATGATGGGCGCCTATATATCCTTACTTATGGTGGAGAGATGCAACCTGTCACGACAAAAGAGACTGAAGAGGGGATGCTTATATCTAACTTCCAACATACGATCAATTTATCTTCCTGGCCAAAATATCAAATTGAAAAATACGGCAAGTCAAAAGTATATTATCAATATGTTGGGGATAAGATTAAAGTAGAAATAAAGACAGGGGATCATACAGAACATTTGTTTTTCACAAGTGATGTGTATGGAAGCAGGTTTAGAAACTTACTTGAATTCAAAGGATGGCTGTTGGATTTTTTATTACCAACAATTAAAAGATAACACTTCAAATCATGAGAACAATAGCATTTTTCAATAATCTTGAAATCAGAGCCACCCGCTCATTAATCATTTTTAACTGCTCACAGGGGGACAGCCCCCCTGTGAGATTAAAGCGAGAGAAAAACGGCACGGGCATCTGCCATGTGAAGCAAGGGAAGGAATCAATTTTTGATTCATTTTGATGAAGAATATTTGGTGGTAACAAGAATAAGGGAGCATGCTTTTTACATAGGAAATTTTTGATTTAAGGGTGCAAGGGTGTCAGAATGCCGATAAACACTGGGCTTGCACCCTGTTCGGAAGGGTGTCAAGGGTGTCAGGAGGGTGTCATACTTTTAGTGTAGAGTGTAGAGTTGAGAATTATGCTTTCGTCTTCGTTTTCGTCATCGTTAATAAATTCTCTAGAGAATTTGTGGCAATCGAAGGGTGTTTGCACTTCATTTAACCATCGTTTGGAGAAAATTCTCTAGAGAATTTTTAAACGATAACCTTAACCCTAACCCTAAAGACATAACTCCCTCCCTATGCAGGGAGGGCTGGGGTGGGTCTCCCGTTACACCCTTATGACACCCTTGACACCCTCTTCAGGAGGGTGCAAAGCCAGTGTTTATCGGCATTCTGACACCCTTGCACCCTTAAAATGAAAAATCTCGCGCACGCGCGTACGAGGATGACGAATTTGGGATCACCTCAAACCTGTCCCTCCGATTCTATTAAAACGATACTTACGCTCGACAAAGCAAATTAAAACAAGTTTTATTTGCATTTGTGCTCACTAAATCGTACCTTTACGTCGTTCCTCCGTGAAGGTATTTGCGTTCGACAATACAAAAATAAACAAGTTTCTTTTTGGTATTGTTCTCACTTATTCGTACCTTTCCAGAAGGTACTTACGCTCGACAAAGCAAATTAAAACAAGTTTTATTTGCATTTGTGCTCACTAAATCGTACCTTTGCCGAAAACTATCTGAACAATGGAGAAATATATTGCTGACGAACAGCGCTACGAGCGGATGAAATACCGCCGTTGCGGACATTCGGGTGTGATGCTACCCGAAGTGAGTTTAGGCTTCTGGCATAACTTCGGCGGAGTCGATGTTTATGAGCATTGCCGCGAAACGGCACGCTATGCATTCGACCACGGAGTGGTACATTTTGACCTGGCCAACAACTACGGTCCTCCTTACGGCAGCGCCGAGGAAACGATGGGACGGCTGATGGACGATGACTTCCGCCCTTATCGCGACGAGTTGTTCATCTCATCGAAGGCTGGATATGATATGTGGCCCGGGCCCTACGGCGACTGGGGTTCCCGCAAATATCTGATGGCAAGCATCGACCAAAGCCTGAAACGCATGAAGATTGACTACGTGGACTTGTTCTACAGCCACCGCTATGATCCCAACACACCGCTGGAAGAAACACTTCAGGCATTGGTGGACATCGTTCGTCAAGGTAAGGCACTCTATGTGGGTATCTCCCGCTGGCCACTGGAAGCGCTGAAGATTGCCGACAAATATCTTTCGGAACGCGATGTGCCCCTGCTCATCTTCCAGGACAAGCTGAACATGCTCAACCGCGAACCGCAGGAGCAGGGCATCCTCGACTATTGTGCTGACAACGGTATTGGCTTCATTTCCTTCTCCCCCCTTGCACAGGGACTGCTCACCGATCGCTACCTGAACGGCATTCCCCAAGACAGCCGCATGAGCAAAGGCAAATTCCTCCGGGAAGAAATGCTGACGCCCGAACTGCTGGCCCAACTGAAGGCATGGAATGCTGAGGCACTGGCGGCCGGACAGACGCTGGCCGAGAAGGCGCTGCGATGGATTCTGGAACAGCGCGGCACTACATCAGTCCTTGTAGGCGCTAGCAGCAAGGAACAGTTGGCCAAAAATCTGAAGTGCATTCTATAAAGTGAAGAATGAAAAGTGAAGAGTGAAGAATTGGGAGTTCATTTGAAGAGGCTTGAAAGCTGACGAATTTCTTAAAAATTATTAATTTCCTAAAAATTCTTCATGCTTCACTCTTCACTCTTCACTTTTATTCGTACCTTTGCACCCGCTTTACAGGCACGATGGTCCCTTCGTCTATCGGCTAGGACGAGAGATTTTCATTCTCTAAAGAGGAGTTCGACTCTCCTAGGGACTACTACAGAAAACCGCCATCCGCGCAGTGACTGCGCTAACGAGGCAAACCATTGCCAAGGGAAAAGATGGGGGATTTTTCTTTTTTAAGGCAGTCCTCGTGACATAAGACCTACATTCGAAATTTCAAAGATTAATTAAAAGATTAAAAGAAAATGGCAAATCACAAATCATCGGAGAAAAGAATCCGTCAGACCAAGACTCGCAATGAGCACAACCGCTACTACGCAAAGACAATGCGTAACGCTGTTCGTAAACTCCGCGCAACCACTGACAAGGAAGAGGCTGTAAAGATGTACCCCACCGTACAGAAGATGCTGGACAAGTTGGCTAAGACCAACATCATCCACAAGAACAAGGCTTCAAACCTGAAGTCAAGCTTGGCCAAGCACATTGCGAAGTTAGGCTAACCGCAAGGACAAAACAAACAAAAAAATAAAGGTCGTCACCCAAAAGGTTGGCGACTTTTTTATTTTAAATTTTTTAGCATCTAAATACTACGTATTTAGCGATAAATTTTGTATCTTTGCACTCTATTAATAGCAAAATACTAAAATGGCAGAAAATCAAAACAACGGAAACAATTATTCCGCGAGTAATATCCAGGTCCTGGAAGGTCTGGAAGCCGTGCGTAAGCGCCCGGCTATGTACATCGGTGACATCTCAGAAAAGGGTCTCCACCACTTGGTGAATGAGACTGTTGACAACTCCATAGACGAGGCTATGGCCGGTTACTGTACACATATAGAGGTAACCATCAACGAAGACAATTCCATTACTGTTCAAGATAATGGTCGCGGTATTCCCGTGGACGAGCATGAGAAGATGCACAAGAGTGCATTGGAAGTGGTTATGACCGTGCTCCATGCCGGTGGTAAGTTCGACAAAGGCTCTTACAAAGTCAGTGGTGGTCTCCATGGCGTTGGTGTAAGTTGTGTGAATGCTCTTTCTTCCCATATGCTGAGTCAGGTATTCCGCAATGGTCATATCTATCAGCAGGAGTACGAAAAGGGAAAACCGCTCTATGACGTCAAGATCGTAGGTGATACGGACAAGACCGGTACACGCCAACAGTTCTGGCCTGATGCCACCGTCTTCACCACCACCACTTATAATTATGACACCATCGCCAAGCGTATGCGCGAACTGGCTTTCCTAAATGCCGGTATCACCATCACGCTTACCGACCTACGTCCCGATGAGGATGGCAAGACCAAGCAGGAGGTATTCCACGCCAAGGACGGACTCAAGGAGTTCGTGCGCTATGTGGACCGCCACCGCACCCATCTTTTCGACGATGTCATCTATCTGAAGACTGAGAAACAAGGAACACCTATTGAAGTGGCTGTGATGTACAATACCGACTATTCGGAGAACATTCACTCTTATGTGAATAACATCAACACCATTGAGGGTGGTACCCACCTGACAGGTTTCCGTATGGCATTGACCCGTACCCTGAAGGCCTATGCTGATGCTGACCCCCAGATATCCAAGAATATCGAAAAAGCCAAGATTGAAATTGCCGGTGAAGACTTCCGCGAAGGTCTTACGGCCGTTATCTCTATCAAGGTAGCAGAGCCCCAGTTTGAGGGACAGACCAAAACAAAACTCGGAAACTCAGAAGTGGCTGGTGCCGTTCAGCAAGCTGTAGGTGAGGCTCTTACCAACTACTTGGAAGAGCATCCTAAGGAGGCTCGTCTTATCTGCGACAAGGTGGTACTGGCTGCCACGGCCCGTATTGCAGCCCGCAAGGCCCGTGAAAGTGTGCAGCGCAAAAACCCGATGACGGGTGGCGGTCTGCCCGGTAAGTTGGCCGACTGTTCCAATAAGGATCCGAAAGAATGTGAGATATTCCTCGTTGAGGGTGACTCCGCAGGAGGTTCTGCCAAGCAGGGCCGCGACCGTTACACGCAGGCCATCCTGCCGCTCCGTGGTAAGATTCTGAATGTGGAAAAGGTTCAATGGCACCGTGTCTTTGAAGCCGAATCCGTGATGAACATCATCCAGAGTATCGGCGTGCGTTTTGGTGTGGAAGGTGAAGGCGACAAGGAAGCCAACATCGACAAACTGCGTTATGACAAGATTATCATCATGACCGACGCCGACGTCGATGGCTCCCACATCGACACCCTTATTATGACACTCTTCTACCGCTTCATGCCGCGCGTTATTCAGGAAGGTCACCTATACATCGCCACACCGCCGCTTTACAAGTGTACTTACAAGAAATTCTCGGAATATTGCTACACAGAGCAGCAGCGTCAGGCTTTCATCGACAAATATGTGGCCGGCGACGAGAATGCAACAGCCTTGCATACACAGCGATACAAAGGTTTGGGTGAAATGAATCCAGAGCAACTTTGGGAAACGACCATGGACCCGAAGACCCGACTCCTGAAACAGGTGACTATCGAGAATGCCGCCGAGGCCGACGAGATCTTCTCCATGCTCATGGGCGATGACGTAGAGCCACGTCGTGAGTTCATCGAGAAGAACGCCACCTACGCCAACATCGACGCATAATACCCCATCCAAATAAAACGGCAGGTGGAATCATCCACTTGCCGTTTTTTCTAAGCTATTAAAACACTCATAATGAAAAAATACCGCCTCAGCATTATTGTATCGGTCATTCTATTGACGATTGTCAATATTCCGACAAATGCCCGTCAACAGCCCATGCGCCTGTGGTACAACCGTAATGGAAAGATCGGCGCCCTGCTCTATGGCGGTGCTGATACAGACTCTTTGTACCTGAATGATATTACTTTGTGGACTGGTCAGCCCGTTGACCGAAATGAGGATGCCGGGGCATCACAATGGATTCCTAAAATCCGCGAGGCTTTGTTCAACGAGGACTATGCCTTGGCTGATTCATTACAACTCCATGTTCAAGGACATAACTCTCAGTTCTACCAACCGTTGGGCATGCTCTACATCGATGACTGCAATGCAGGCAGCATCACAGGTTACCACCGCGAGCTGAGTCTCGACAGTGCTGTTGCACAGGTGCTTTACTCGCGAAACAACGTTGTCTTCCAGCGCGAATACTTAGCATCGAACCCCGACAAGGTGATTGCTGTGCATCTGACGGCCAACAAGGCACGGTCTATTAACGTAGACCTCAGGCTCACTTCACAGGTTCCTCACCATGTGAAAGCCAGCCAGAACCAACTAACCATGCTGGGACATGCCATCGGGGACGAGAAGAACAGCATTCATTTCTGTTCCATCCTCCGTGTGTTCAATAATGGCGGCTCTGTGGTGGTAAGCGACTCCACGTTGCAACTCAGGGATGTTGACGAAGCGACGCTCTGCTTCGTCAACGCCACAAGCTTCAACGGTTTCGACAAACATCCGGTGACGGAAGGAGCCGACTACATCAATGATGCAACTGACATGGCTTGGCACTTGGTGAACTTCACCTGGCCGCAATTGCGCGAACGTCATATCGCAGACTACCGTCAATACTATTCCCGGGTACAGTTGGAATTAGGCAAAAGTACCAAACAAAAGGTAGCAGGCCGAACATTCAGTCTCTCAGATGATTACGAGTCGGAAGCCATGACCACGGACGAACTGCTCAAGGCCTATAGCGACGGGCGCCCAAGCACCTATCTTGAGACTTTATATTTCCAATATGGCCGTTATCTACTCATCAGTTGCTCACGCACGCCTGGCGTTCCTGCCAATCTGCAAGGACTATGGACCCCACACAAGTGGTCACCCTGGCGTGGCAACTATACCGTGAACATCAACTTGGAGGAGAACTACTGGCCAGCCTTCACCGCAAATCTGGCAGAAATGGCCATGCCGCTCGACGGCTTTGTGAAAGCCTTGTCGGAAAATGGGCGTTATACGGCGAAGAATTACTATGGAATAGACCGCGGATGGTGCAGCAGTCATAACTCCGACATCTGGGCCATGACCAATCCTGTGGGTGAGAAAAACGAAAAGCCCGAATGGGCCAACTGGAACCTGGGCGGTGCATGGCTCGTGAACACGCTATGGGAGCGCTACCTTTTCACGCTGGACAAGGAATACCTGCGCAATGTGGCTTTCCCGCTGATGAAGGGAGCCGCCGACTTCTGTCTTGACTGGCTCATTGAGAATCCTAAAAAAACAGGCGAACTGATTACCGCGCCATCCACATCGCCGGAGAATGAATATGTTACCGACAAGGGCTATCACGGTATGACTTGCTATGGCGGCACAGCCGACCTCGCCATCATCCGAGAACTGCTCGCCAATACTATTGCTGCCCACAAAAACTTGGTAAAGCATGGCGATAAGCAGAACGGTTGGGGCATCGTTGACGATTGCATCCCCATGAATATTACCTTAAACAAACTACATCCATATACAATAGGACACATGGGCGACCTGAACGAATGGTACTACGACTGGGATGACTTCGACCCGAAGCATCGCCATCAGAGTCACCTCATAGGACTCTATCCTGGTAACCATCTTACGGATGTCAATTTACTGAAAGCCTGTAAAGAGACGCTCATCCAGAAAGGTGATAAGACAACAGGGTGGAGTACAGGATGGCGCATCAACCTCTGGGCACGACTCGGTGAGGCTGAACAGGCTTATCATATTTATCAGAAATTGCTCACCTACGTCAGTCCTGACAATTACAGAGGGCCAGACCGCCGTCGCAGTGGAGGCACCTATCCAAACCTCTTCGATGCCCATCCACCTTTCCAGATTGACGGAAACTTCGGTGGAACAGCTGGTGTTTGCGAAATGCTTCTGCAAAGTTCCATCACCAATCACACAACGCAAATCACGCTCCTCCCGGCCCTTCCAAAAGAATGGCAGGACGGTAGTGTAAGCGGTCTTTGTGCCCGCGGCGGTTTTGAAATCGATATGACATGGGAGGATGGACAGGTGAAGACAGCCCGAATCTACGGCAAAGAAAACGGCACCGTCACCGTTCATTTCAACCATATTAGCAAGACTATTAAAATCAAGAAAGGAAAATGGAAAAACATCCAATGACTGACATTTCCATAGCCGCCACCAGACAGATATATAATGGTAGCCACATTGAAGACGACATCCTGCTTTTCGACGACTTTAGCGAGGTGCCCATGCCGCAAGGTCCCATGAAGATGAGATGCATCCTGCTGGGGCTTTGCCTGAAAGGGGAAGCGCAATACAGCGTAGACACCCTGAACCATACCGTAAGCGTCAACGACATCATCATCATCAGTGAAGGACAGGTGGTCAACAATTATCATCCTAGCGGCGGTTTCTCAGGCATTGCCATTATGCTCAGCGATGACTTCTTTCACGAGATCATCAAGGGCATTCACGAACTATCTTCAATTTTCATTTTCTCACGCACGCATCCTGTCTTCACACTCAACAAGGACGAGGTGAACAATATCTGCACCTATTTCCAGGGCATCAAGCAGAAAATGGACAAACAGGACCACCATTTCCGCCGTGATGTGGTACGCTCCCTGATGATGACGATGATCTACGATCTGGGCAATGTTATTTTCCGTATTCAAAGCAGCGACCGCAAACAATCGCGCGCTGAAGTCATTTTCTCCCAATTCATCGACCTTGTAGAGAATAATTTCCGCGAAGAGAAACGAGTCAGTTGGTATGCCAAGCAACTCTGCATCACGCCCAAATATCTCTCTGAGTCAGTAAAGCAGGTCAGCCGCCGCACACCCAACGAATGGATTGACAACTACGTCATTCTCGAGGCTCGTGTCATGCTGAAGGATTCAGCGCTGAGCATCAAGGAGATTGCCCAACAACTTCATTTCCCCAACCAGAGTTTCTTCGGGAAGTTCTTTAAAGAGCATGTCGGGATGTCACCGTCAAAGTACAGGAAGAGTTAAAGATTATAGTTCAAACCCTTGCGCAGCCAATTCTTTGACGATTGTTTCCAATTCCGCATACCATTCCTTGCCAAAGCGGCGAATAAGCGGTTCTTTCAGAAAACGATATATGGGAAGGTCAAGTGACTTTCCCTTTTTTCTTGCACATTCACACACACTCCAACGATGATAGTTCAACCCGATAAGACCACTGCTGAACCGTTTCTCACGAATGGGATAAAGCGCACAACTGATGGGCTTGCAGAATTTCGAGGTTCCAGCCCTGTAAGCCTTTTCCAAAGCACACAGGCAACAATGTGTGATGGGTGATGGGTGTTGGGTGTTAGTTATTTCCAAATCGTCATAATAAGTAAAAACGCAATCTTTTCCCCCTACGATACTAGTCACCAATTCCCCCTCAAGGTCCGTATAGGCTACACCCTGCCTATCCACCACGGCCTGAGCGGAAGCCGTCATATCCTCCCATACGACATCCAGTGCATCCTCTATCTCGCCAATTTCATCGAGTGTCACCGGAGCACCGGCATCGCCTTCCACACAGCAAGCACCTTTGCATTGTTCCAGGTCGCAGCAGAATCTTTCGGTGATGATATCCGAAGAAACCAGTACGCCAGCAACATCTATAATAGGAGGTATCATCATATTACCACTGAATCGGAGTTTGTCCCGTCTTTACCAGATAGTCGTTGCACAGCGAGAAATGGTGATTACCAAACCATCCGCCACGGTTTGCACTCAGTGGCGATGGATGAGCGCTCTGTAAGACCAAATTGCGCTGCGGGTTCACAATACGCGCCTTTGACTTTGCAAAACCGCCCCACAGCATATAAACCACATGCTCTTTATCGCGAGCTACAGCCTGAATGACTGCATCCGTGAATTCCTCCCAGCCTCTCCGTTGATGTGAAGCCGCCTGATGCGCTCTCACTGTAAGCGTAGCATTCAGCAATAGCACGCCCTGTTCTGCCCATCGGCGCAAGGAACCCGAACGGGGCATATCCGTACCAAGGTCATCTTTGATTTCCTTGAAGATATTGATGAGTGAAGGCGGCATCATCACACCGTCTTTCACCGAGAAGCAAAGTCCTTCAGCCTGCCCTGGCTCATGATAAGGATCCTGTCCAATAATCACCACCTTTACCTTATCAAAGGGACACAGGTTAAAGGCATTAAAAATCTCACGTCCCGGTGGATAGCAGGTCATCGTGCTATACTCCTGACGCACAAAGTTAACCAATTCTGAGAAATACGGTTTCTCAAACTCTGCTCCGATATGTTGCTTCCAACTTTCTTCTATCTGTACATTCATACTGCAAAGATAGTGCAAATGAGCGGAAAATCAAAATTTATTTTGAATTTTCCCGAATGCAGCCTATCTACACGGATCGAAGAGACGTAAAGATAATAAAAAATCTTCACTCTTCACTCTTCATTCTTCATTTTTAATTGTATCTTTGCAAGCAAAAAAGAAACAATATGGAATATATGTCACAGGAAGGCTACGACAAACTCGTGGCCGAACTTCATCAATTGGAAAGCGTGGAACTGCCTCAGGTCAGGGAAGCCATCGCTGAGGCCCGCGACAAGGGTGATCTCAGTGAGAACTTTGAGTATCACGCTGCCAAGCGTGCCCAGGCCAGGCTGCTCAGCAGAATCAGTTACAAGCAAAAGGTACTTGCCAATGCCCGTGTGATTGACACGAAGCGGCTGAGCGACGACAGCGTGCAGCTGCTCTGCAAGGTGGAGATGACCAACCTTGCCAACAACCGCAGAATGACCTACACCATCGCCAGCCCCAATGAGGCCAACCTCCGGGAAGGGAAGATTTCCGTGAAATCGCCCATCGCCCAGGCACTTCTCAACAAGAAAGTGGGCGACGTGGTAGAAGCCCGCGTGCCTGCCGGCACCATCCGGCTGCGCATCGAAAGCATTAGCCTCTAAATAATTACGTACACCTTATTAATAATAGCAGATTATGAAGCATCTTTTTCTAATCGTTTTAGCCTTTATGGCATGTCTTGTTTCGTCGGCACAACCACAAGCAAAGTTTTCCGCCCTGGAATCCAGTTCCACCTATTATTATCAGGGTTGGGACACTGAGGAAGAAATCAACTCCTGGTCGTACAGTCCCAGCAACTCCGGCAAGTTCACATGGTATCTTGCAGAGAACCCCACCTACAGTGGCCAGCCCCCATTCTCGTCCATCGACGAGAACAGCAAGTATTCGCTGGGTGTGAACTACTCCTCAAGCAGCTATCAGAACGAATTGTGCTCTTCACCGATATTGGACATACACCCCAACAGCATGCTCGAATTCTATGCCTGTTTCAGATCCGTTTATCTTGTCTATGCAGACTGGGAACTGTATATCTATGACACAGAAACCGATAAGATAGAAAAGATACTGAGCGGCTTCCAATGGTCGCAGGACCATGAGTTCACCGGTCCCCTCTGGCAGCGGTTCAGCATTGACCTCGACAGTTATGCCGGCAAGAAGTGTACCTTCTCATTCCGGTATAATGGTCCTGAAGGTGAAGACCTCTTCATCGACGGCTTCAAGTTGGTGGAGAAGAATGAAAGCGAGGATGCCGTCGTGGAAATCTATGAGGAAGACAAAGTGCACTTCCAAGACCAATCGACCGGCAATCCCACTTCATGGGAATGGACCTTTGAAGGCGGAGAGCCTGCAACAAGCAACGAACAGCACCCCACCGTGATTTATCCCAATGCCGGAACCTACAGCGTGACGCTGAAGGCGAGCAACCGAAGCGGCAGTTCAACCTACACCCGGCAGCAATACGTAATTGTGAAGCAACAGGCTCCCCATGCCTATATCGGCCTGCCCGACATGCCTTACTATTCACCATGGGCAGCACTCTTCATCCCGAAAGGCGGCACGATAGCCTATCAGGACCAGAGCCGCGGAAAGCCCACTTCATGGAGCTGGACCTTCCAAGGCGGAGAGCCAGCCACCAGTAGCGAACAGAATCCTTCGGTGACCTATGCTGAAGAGGGAGTCTATGGCATGACGCTCGACGTGAGCAACGGCGCAGGCAGCTCCAGCGACTTCATGAAGAACGCTATCCAAGTGGGCGGTTCGCAATATGCATGGAACATCGCTGTCGAGGAGCAAAGCTTACTCGGAACCATCACCATGGGCTTCTACGGCTACTACGGAGGAACCAACTGGCTTGGCATGCTCAAATACGCAGAACATTTCGACAAACCGGCCGTGACTGTTGAGATAGACTCCGTGCAGGTGCTCTTCGACAAAACCACAGCCATCGACGAAACGACACCCATTACCGTAAGCATCTGCCTGCCCGATGCCGACGGCATGCCCGGAGAAGTGATTGCTTCATCCACCCTGCCTGCCAGCGAACTCGTGTACGACCAAGATTACTATATGCCCACGAAATTTAAACTGGACAAGAAGGTAACGGTTGATTCGGAGTTCTTCGTCGTCATCGAAGGTATGACCAATAACGAAAAGGATAATCCCTACGCCAAAGATGACATGAGCGTCCTTTCGGTAAGACGGGATGAAGGTGGGAAATCCACCGTTTACCACTATCTCGAAGACGAGGACCCGCTGAGCCACAAGCCGCTGGGCACCTATAAATGGTACAAACAGGACGAAGCCGTTTCATTGGCCATCATCCCACGGCTGACCTACCTTTCGGAGGTCAATGGCATCCAGCCGGCAACTGAAGTCCAGAAGCCCACCATCACCAACCGTTATAGCGTGAACGGACAGCAAGTGGGCCCCGCATATCGCGGAATCCAGATTCTGAAAATGAGCAACGGAAAGGCGCGCAAGGTCGTGCGCTGACCTATAGATACAATAATCCCCCTGTCGCTACGGCAGGGGGATTATTTTTGTTTATTACTTATTATCTGAAATCAAGTTCTCACCGGTCATATCGGCGGGCTGTTCCAGTCCCATGATATGGAGGAGAGAAGGAGCCACATCGGCCAGACGGCCATCCTTCACCGTGGCCGAATTGTTGTTGGTCACGTAGATGAACGGCACGGGATTCAGCGAGTGAGCGGTATTGGGCGTGCCATCGGGATTGATGGCATTGTCAGCATTACCGTGGTCGGCAATGATAATGGCCTCGTAGTCATTGGCTTTGGCAGCCTCGATAACTTCCTCCACGCAATGGTCAACAGCCCATACGGCCTTGGCAATGGCGTTATAGACACCGGTATGTCCCACCATATCACCATTGGCGAAGTTCACCACGATGAAATCGTACTCCTGGGTATTAATAGCGCCTACCAATTTGTCTTTCACTTCATATGCTGACATCTCGGGCTTCAGGTCGTAGGTGGCCACCTTTGGAGAAGGCACCAGGATACGGTCCTCACCTTCGAAAGGCTTCTCACGTCCGCCATTGAAGAAGAATGTCACGTGGGCGTACTTCTCAGTTTCTGCGGTGTGAAGCTGTTTCTTGCCAAGCTTGGAGAGATATTCGCCGAGCGTATCCTCCACGTTCTCTTTGGGGAAGAGGATGCTGACGCCTGTGAATGAAGCATCATAGGGAGTCATGCAGTAGTATTTCAGGGCAGGAATAGTCTTCATGCCTTGCTCGGGCATATCCTGCTGAGTGAGTACCTGGGTGAGCTCCTTGGCACGGTCGTTGCGGAAATTGATGAAGATAACCACGTCGCCCTCTTCAATAACACCGTTTACAGTAGAATTGTGGATAGGCTTGATGAACTCGTCGGTGACGCCTTCGTCATAACTTTCCTGCATGGCCTTCACCATGTCCTGAGCCTGTTTGCCCTGTCCGGCCACGATGAGGTCGTAGGCTTCCTTCACACGCTCCCAACGCTTGTCGCGGTCCATGGCATAGAAGCGGCCTACGATGCTGGCAATGGCGGCATCATTCTGAGCGCAGCAGTCAGTCACCTGCTGAATGAAACCTTTACCCGACTTCGGGTCTGTATCACGGCCATCCATGAAACAATGAACGAACACCTGATTCTTCAGTCCGAACTCCTTACCCATCTGGATGAACTTGAAAAGATGGTCAAGGCTGGAATGCACGCCACCGTCGGAGGTCAGTCCCATGAGGTGAAGCTTCTTACCGTTCTCCTTGGCGTAGTTATATGCTTCAACAACACCCTTATTCTGCAGGATAGAACCATCCTTGCATGCACGGTTGATTTTCACAAGGTCCTGGTAAACAATACGTCCGGCACCGATATTGAGGTGACCAACTTCCGAGTTACCCATCTGTCCGTCGGGCAGACCCACGTCCTCGCCAGAAGCCGCCAACTGTGAGTGTGCGCTGACAGCGGTTAGATAATCGAGATAAGGCGTCGGCGTGTTGAAAATCACGTCACCCTTCCCATGCTGTCCGATTCCCCATCCATCGAGAATCATCAATAATGCTTTCTTTGCCATAATTGTAATTAATTGTTATCTTGCTATTTTGCTTGCAAAATTACAAAGAAAACAATGAAAGGCAAAGAAATTTCTTCTTTTTTATTATGGTTTTTATCGCCGCCAGCAAGCCTTTTGACAAGTGCGTTTTGCAATTAGCCCGACGTGTAGGCTTTAGGCCGACAACAAACTAATTTACTTTGTCCGCCATCTGATGGTTACTTGCAGGTCTTCCAAAGCCTGGAAGCAGAACAAACTAATTTACTTTGTTGTCAAAGAAAAGAGGGCGTATCACCCAGACACGCCCTCTTTATCAAACATACTTATATCAAACTAATTACCTATAGGCAGGATTCTGATAGTTCTTTTTATCTTCATCAGACATCTCCATTCCGTCGAGCTGACCCTGAGGAATAGGACGGAGATAATATCCAGCGGGGATATCGCGCTTGAAGGTCTCCAGGTTTTTGTCGGTGTAGCCACTGCCGGCGATACGGTAAGTGCCTGCACGCTCAGCCCACTTCTGGGTACGTACAAGGTCGTACCAACGGTAACCCTCACCCCAGAACTCACGCGAACGCTCGTCAAGGATATAGTCGATGGTGATGGTCTGTGGAGTAGCAGCCAGCATCTCTGCACTATGGTCAACACTAACCTTTACATTGTCGTTCTGAGAGAACGTCTGCTTACCGGCACGGGCGCGGAGCACATTCACTAGGTTACGGGCTTCAGCATTCTTGTTCAGCTTCACGGCAGCCTCAGCACCGATGAGATATAACTCTGAGAACTTGGCAATGTTCCAAGGACGGGGGCTACCACCGTTCACCTTAGAGCCCAGACCTCCGGCATTATCGGTACGATAGATACCAATCTTCCAGTTAATAGGATACTTCTTGCGGCTGATATGATTAACAGCTACCACGAAGTCGGGACGTCCGGCCATCTCGCCGAAACCAAGCTTACCGTCAGCACCAGTGTAATTGATCTTGCTGTCCTCGCTCTCGGGAACCCAGCTGAAATAAACCTCATTGGGGGCTACATGCAAACCATTGGCACCAATCACGTAAGGAGAAGTATTGCCTGCCTTATGCCAGTTGGTATGGTAGCGCAGAGTGAAAGTAGCATCGTAACGGGAGTCGATAGCCTTCACAGCATCTTCCCAGACACCGCCTTCCATGAAATTGTCGGCTATAGGAGCCATACGAGTCCAGGGACGACCAAGAGCCTGAACAGCCTCACGCTGAATAGGATTGATATTCTCACCCTTGTCATTCTTTGCAATCATCTCGGTGTAGTTCCAGGTTTCCATCCAGTAAGCGAAGTTTTCAGGAGAACCGCCGTTACCCCAGCCATAACCGGCTCCACCATTACCGAATTTCTCGTTCTCATTATGGTCGGCATAGAGCATAATCTCCGAGTTACGGTCGTTGGTAGCCACGTTCACGTCGTAGAAAGTAGGTTGCAGTTTGTAAGGACCAGGATTGTTGATGGCCTGCATAGCAGTGTCATAAGCCTTCTGGAAATAGCTGTTAGCCTGACCGGCATCACGGCTGCACTCAGGGTAAGTCGGGATGTTGTTGGGGTTCTCCAACCACCATGCGTATGTCAGATAAGCCTTAGAGAGGAACAGACGGGCTACATTCTTGGTAACCGCACCAGTGAGACGCGGGCTCTCAGGCAGGTCGGCAACAGCCTTCTCAAGATCAGCGAAAATTGCAGCATATACCTCAGGAACTGTGTTACGCTTGGAGGTACGGATTTTTGTCGTGTTATATTTCAACTCGCCTGCTCCCAAATCAAGGGGCACACCTCCATAATATTGAACCAGCAGGAAATAGTCGAAACCACGGAAGAAATAAGCTTCTGCCAGTAGCTTAGCATCGTTGATGCCTGCGTCTGCTGCATTTTCGATGATACCGTTACAGGTATTGATATTAGCAAAAGCCGCACCCCACATACCGCCTGCGACACTACTTGTAGAAGTCATGGAACCGACTCCCGAGAGGTCAGCATCCTTAAAGTTTCCATCTGCCGATTGTCCGTAAGTGTACTCATCAGTACCCGTCTCGCAGGCATTCAGCCAATAACCGTTGCCATAGAAATAGCGTAAATGAGCATAAAGCGATGTCAAACCGCCCTCTATACCCTTCTTCGTCGTGAAGAACGATGGGTCAAAAGTGCTGCGCGGTTCCTCATCGAGAACATCGTTACAGGAGGTTAGTGCTGTAGAAAGTCCACAGCAAACCAAGCCCGCAGCAAGGATATATTTAATACTTTTCGTTTTCATATACTATTATTCTTTTATTCTTTACTAGTTAACAACTTGACTTCTCCAACTACTATTTAGAATGCCACATTGACACCGATCAAGAAATTACGAGTCGAAGGAGTATTGTAACCCACGATTGGCATCTTATGTTTACCAGAGTACTCACCATAAGCCACAGCAGTGTTCTCGTTTGCCCAAGAGTTGGTCTCAGGATCAAGTCCACTCTCGTTGTTGAACGGTGAAAAGAGCACGAACGGGTTCTGAATGGTAGCATAGAGACGCAGACGACTGATACCGAAGTCCTTGACAGGTTTTAGCTTGGCAAAGTCGTAACCTAAGGTGATAGCACGAATCTTAAGATAGCCTGCGTTAAAGTAACCAAGAGTCGAACCATACTTGGGGTTGTCACTACTCATGATACCACCAGGTTTCGGATACTTGGCACCTGTATTCTCTTCTGTCCAGTAATCGACATCAATATTGTTTCGACGACCATCCAACATGTTCAGATAGCCGTTGGCAGAGTGGATGGCCGAGATTAACTTGCCACCAATCTGGAAGGCTCCGATGACAGTAAAGTCGAAATTCTTATAGGTAACCGTCGAGTTGAAACCACCTAGAAGATCAGGTTCCATATCCATAATCTGACGATCCTCAGGACCAATCTGACGGGTAGGTAGACCATTTGCATCATAATCACCAGTATACTTCACTTTAATCATGCCCGCGTTGCCACCTGGTTCCAGAATGTTCATGGCTGCCTCTTCGCCAACTTGCCACAGACCTTCGTACTCATAGTCGTAGATAACATCAATGGGATGTCCAACGAACCAGCGGTTTGCCTCATCACGGTCTTCACCTGAAGCCAATTCTGTCAGCTTATTGCGGTTAGCATAGAGATTGATACCAGCCTCCCAGTTCCAACCGTTCTTATTGTCGAGGATAATGCCGTTCAATGCCAATTCCCAACCTTTGTTCTCCGTCCTACCGATATTGCCTGTATAACTGCTTACACCAGAGGTAGAAGGCATAGAGACATCGAGCAGGATATCCTTGGTCTTCTGGGTATAATACTCAAACGATCCAGAGAGGCGGCCCTTGAAGAGTGAGAAATCCAAACCGAAGTTCCATGTTTTGGAATACTCCCAACCCAAATCACTATTGGCTGGTCCTGTCACATAGTAACCTGCTTTGTAGCTGTCACCGAAGTTGTAGTTACGAACAGCCAGCGTACCCAGCGTAGAATAAGGATTAATGCTCTGGTTAGAGGTCTCACCGTAACCAACACGTAACTTCAAATTGTCGAGCCACGACTTAGTGCTCTCCATGAATTCCTCACGAGCAATGTTCCAACCTGCGCTGACTGCGGGATAAGTGTGCCACTGATGGCCTTTTGCCAGACGAGAAGAAGCATCGGAACGGAGGGCAGCTGAAATCATGTACTTATTGTCATAAGAGTACATCACACGTCCCATCCAGGAAATCAAGCCACTCTGCCAGTAGTTATAGCCGTCAAGCAGTGCCTCACCTGTAGCTGCTGCCAGATTGTAGTACTGAAGATAGTCGGCAGGAATATCTTGTGCACGACCGCCTGACTGTTCATATGTGGTCTGCTCAGCTGAATACATAGCCACGACATTTAGATTGTGCTTCTCTGCGAAGGTGCGATCATAAGTGAGCAGGTTTTCAACAGCCCAGTTACGAGTCTGGTTCTCATAGACAGAACCGCTGTTCACGGCATTGGCGTCCTTATTGTTGACACCTGTGCCTGTAAAGCCACCCTGTTTTGAAGAACGGAAGTTCAAACCTATGTTAATGCGATAACTCAGACCTTCCACCCATGGACACTTCAGTTCTGCGAACAGAGTATTATATGAGCCAATACCTTTATTCTCGTTCAACCACAAGTCTTTCAGGCTCTCTACAACATCCTTGGTAATAACCGGCTGATCATCCTTAGGCATAGTGATATAACGCTTGATATTACCATCTTTATCATAGGGACTGGCCAGCGGACTCATTGACAACACATTGTACATACCGCTGACACCTTGAGTTTTACGATAGCTGTTGTTGGTACTCAGACCGAAGTGGAACCACTTGCCCACCATCTGGTCGAAATTACCACGAACAGAGATACGGTCGTAACCCTCCGTGGGAACGACAGCCTCATCATGATAGTAACCGGCACCGAAACTGTAGCTGCCGCCATTGGTACCACCAGCCACGCTGACGTCGTGGTTATGGCTTACACCTGTCTGATAGTACAGGTCCTGCCAGTCGGTGTTGGTGTCGTCGCTCTCGTCCAGAGAGTTCTGGTACTTACCAGCATACTGACGCATCTTACTAAATGCAGGACCGTCCATCATCGGATACTTATGGAACACCTTCTTGAAGCTCACGTAGCCATTATAGGTCACCTTGGCGGGAGCGCCCTGATAGCCCTTCACGGTGGTGATGATGATCACACCGTTGGCACCACGGGAACCGTAGATGGCCGTTGCAGAGGCATCTTTCAGAATGTCCATCGACTTGATGTCGGTGGGGTTGATATCCGAAAGCTGTCCCATGAAGGGGATACCGTCGAGCACGATCAGCGGGTCGTTACTTGCACTCAGTGAGCGCTGACCACGAATGCGGATCTGCATCTCGGCACCTGGCTTAGAACTGGTCTGCGTCATGAGCACACCAGCTACACGGCCTTGCAGGGCCTGAGCTGCGTTGGTAGCTGCAATCTGGTTCAGTTTCTCACCACCGATGTTGGCTACAGAACCCGTCACTGCTTCACGGCGCTGCGTACCATAACCGATGACCACCACCTCGTTCAGGTTGTGGCCTTCTTCTTTCATGTCGATGTTGTAATCCGAAGCGTTTCCAACCTTTATTTCCTGATCGATGTAGCCGACATAGGAAATAACCAGTGTGGCACCTGGATTAACGTTCAACGAGAAATTACCATCAATGTCAGTTACGGCACCATTGGTGGTTCCTTTCTCCATAATAGTTGCACCGATAAGCGGACCCTGGGAGTCCTTCACATTACCGGTAATCTTCTTTGCCTGTTGCAAGGCTTCTGTTGAGTTGCCTTCAGGCGTTGCCATTGCTTGCAAGGGATTCACCATTCCTACGGATGCGAATAATCCCAGCAACAAGACTGTTTTTCTAAGGTTTGAATTCATAATTATTTAATTTGGGTTATGCTTTGGTTAGTTAAAAGGCGACATAAATCTCCCCAACAGGAAGAGTGATGTCAAAAGAACAGTTTTTTATTACGTCATAAGCAATTATTTAAGATTTGTATTAAGTTAATAATTTAAATTTGATTCTTAGCCAGACAGAAAGTGCAACAAACGATATGTCTCACATTCCGCTGCAAAATTATATAAATAATTATATAGTGAAATTAAAGTTTGTTTCATACAAATGAACGATTGTCTCTATCCGAAAAATGGTGTCGTCACGTCATAAAATGAAAAAAGCAGAAAGTTTTTTGAGACATAGAATAAACTTTCTGCTTATTTAGAATAAAGTGAGGAAACTGGCTCAATAATCGTAGAGTTTCACATGGAGGATCTTATAATCACCCACCGAGATGCGGGCATGACGCCCCTGGTGGTCCTGATCGCCGTTATCACGACGAATATAAATCAAGTTTCCAACTTCATCTATCTTCACCTGATCCACGTATCCAATACCGATACGTTTGCCCTGCCACCGAGCTTCTTTTGCAGAAGAAACACTACTGAGGTCTACATTTCCCTTATCCACAAAACCATCCTCACCTAACGTCGTACGATTTTCCTGCCGCAATTCGCTCTGGGTTTTGAACTCCACGACCACACCGCTGCCTGCTATCAGGTATTCATGCTGGGCCACCTTATATATAATAGCACCTCCTTCTGCCCATTCGTCAGCCTTGGCACGCGCATCCCAAGGCAGGGTGAAATAATGGCGGCAAGTCAAGACTATATTGCCATCGGAAATCATTTCTTCCTTGTCTTCATGATCGAAAAGAACGCCCCACAAGCCGTTGTCCTGTTGCCAACGGCCTTTCTCCCAAGCCTTTTCACGGGCTTTCTGCAGGTAGTTCTTCATCTGCCAGATCAGGCCATATGCCTCCGAGACATGACGGGTATCTTCTGCCGGTGACTGATCGATGGCAAACGGAGAAAAACCGATGGCATCAAAAGCGCCAAAGGAATAAAGTGCACGCACACCACTATTCTCGCAGCAACGGCTTTCAGGAATGAATAATGGATTATCAGGAAGTGCATATTGCCGAGCCCATCCCTTAAATCCCGTATCATAAATATCCGGAGCCAGCATATCGATACTCGGCGCGTATTTCTTCCAGATAGGAGCCAAATGGGCCAACGGTCCGGCCGAAGGATACTCACCGGGTTTACGACCACGGCTATTCATGGCTGCATTCACATAGAGCGGCACATCATAAAACTTGCGGGCCACTTGGGCTAAACGTTCCACATAACGTGCATAATGCTCAGCCATAAAGGCCTCATCACCTTCCAATGTATTAGGATACTGACTTTTGCGGTAAAAGGACTCGGCCAGTGGCGAGTGGTCGCGGGCATCTTCAAGCATACCTATCTCATTTTCTATCTGAAGCATAATGACCGTTTCCTTCCGTGGGTCTTTTTGCGCCAAATGTTCCATGAGTTTGGTAAACACTTTACAATCAGCCTGAAATACATTCTCCGAGAAAGCGGAAGCAATTTCTAAGGGCTTGCCATTCTTTGTCATGGCACGGGGGAAACGCTTCGTGTCCTGCTTGAACCATAAAGGAGCATAACACGACATAGAGTTCTTCCACACGCCAAACCATAGGAAAACCACCTGTAACTTGCATTCGCGAGCCTTATCTATGACGCGATCCACAAGTGTCCAGTCATACTGTCCTTCCACGGGTTCTATCAAATCCCAATAGGCAGGCACGAGCACGGTGTTCAATCCAAGGGCTGCCATACGCGGCATCACCTCGTCAACATCCTCCACGGAGGTGGCCGCACTGTTGCTCAATTCACCGCCCAGGATGAAAAGACGGTTGACGTCACGCTGAGCACCAGAAGCAGAAACTACATAGAATGACAGCAGTAGAAGAATAGTTATGAGGTGTTTGGAAACCATTATTTATTGTTTTGGTTAGAATTAGCAAAACTACCGAAGTATTTCAAACAGACATCGCGCCACTCACGGGCATTCTCCAACTGGTGATCCAATCGGGTCTTCACCTCGTTCCAGCGCTGCATATCATTCTGGAAATAGGGCTTCATATTATCCCATATCATACAGAAACGCTCCACGTCGCGTACACCACTGTTGTATTTCTCCTGCATCTCCTGCCAGAGCGTGAGACCGCTACGCATCTGATAATTCCAAGGCACATGATGGAACCACAGCAGATACTCCTCGGGGCAACTCCCTAAATCATTATAGATTTCATTCAGCGGTTCACGGTACTGGCTGACAGCATCTGAACCCGTAGAACTGCGGTCGAAACCGATGCCTTTTGCATCTGCCTTATGATAATAGACGGGGCACCATTCTATAGGATAATCTGCCTTGAAGCCATCGGGCTCAGGACCGTAATGGTGGTCGAATTTAAATATGTGATGTAGTCCGAGAGGCATCATATAGTTCACACAAGCCTCCCTGCTCTCCATCATCACACGCTGCATAGCCTCCACAAATCCTCTTTCCATCGTAAACGTTTGACGGAGCCACTCTCTGGCAATCTGCTCGCTACCGATGAATGGGCTCCACGCCAGACGGCCAAAAGCATACCAGTTGGCCTGTGAGAAATGATGCCCACACCAGTTGGCATCATCACCAATGTTGGCAACACCGGCTATACCGCGGAGTTTGGTGGGATGAACGTATTCGAAAAACTCTCTCCACATAGGTGCCAGATAGACCAGATGGCGCGACTGTCCGAGATATTCCTGAGTGATTTGCAACTCCACCATATTCGGTGTTTGCACTATCTGGTCAAAAATCGGACTATATGGTTCACGTGGTTGGAAGTCAAGCGGGCCGTTCTTGGTCTGGAGAATGACATTGTCACGGAACTGACCGTCTAATGGCTTGAACTCTGAAACAGCCTGTTTCACGCGGTCCTCGCCCTTATGGGCAGCACCATAGACAAAGCAGCGCCACATCACGATGCCACCAAAAGGTTTCAGGGCATCTGCCAGCATATTGGCTCCATCGGCATGCGTTCGGTTGTAATCGAAAGGACCGGGCTGACCTTCACTATTGGCTTTTACCAAGAAACCTCCGAAATCTGGAATCAGATTGTAGATTTCCTTTGCCTTACGTTTCCACCATGCCTTCACCTTGGCATCCAGTGGGTCGGCAGTTTTCGTTTCGCCAAGGGCTTTTGAGGAAGCGAAGTTAATGGAGAGATATACGCGGATGCCATAAGGACGAAGAATGTCAGCAATGCGCTTCACCTCATTAAGATAGGGTTTGGTAAGAATCTTAGGCGATGCATTCACATTGTTAAGCACAGTTCCGTTGATGCCGATACTGGCATTGGCCCTGGCATATTCAACAAGGTGCTGGGTATTGGTTTTGGAAAGACCAGCTTGGTCCTTTGCCCAGAAAATGCTATTACCTGCATAACCACGCTCAATACTCCCGTCGAGATTGTCCCAATGGTTGAGTAGACGGAGCGAGAAGAAAGGCTCACTCCTGAGTCCTCTTTCCAAATAACCTCTCCCTTTCAGTTGGGGGTTGCCTATTTTCTGCAGACGCAGGAGTTCATAGGCTCCATAAAGCAGACCGAGATCATTGCTGGCTACTATTGTATCATTCTTGATGAAGAAACCGTCATTGATGAGTGGCTCTTCCTGATTTTTGTCGATGAGCAAGGTGATAGTCCTTCCTTGATAATAGTCCGACAGTTCGCGTACAGCAATCTCTACCGTAGGCGACTTCTCGCTGGTTATCACTTTGCAGGTGTTCACCTTCTCATAGCGCAGCCACAATTGAGAACCGTCTTCTGCATGCAGAAGCCCCGCTCCTACTCTCCCAATGAGGGTGGGAGCAATTACAAACAGTACGCATGAAACAACACGTTTCCAGCTTAGGGTATTTCTCCTCATTCTTTCTTTATTTAAAGTCTATATTCTTTTTGTAATCAAGATTTTGAAAGGCTACTCCCTTTTTCTTGGGAAGAGTGCGTATTGAGTTTTTTGCTTTGATACTCCGTAGGCGTCATGCCATAATGCTTCTTGAACACTGTAGAGAAGTGAGTCTGGTTATTGAATCCCACAGCATATGCTACCTGCGTCACATTTATCTTATTCTCCACAATCAGGCGGGCGGCCTGTTCCAGGCGAAGGTTACGGATGAAGTCCCCTGCAGATATACCCGTTATCTCTTTCATTTTGCGATGCAGCTGCGCACGGCTGATACCTACCTGTTCGGTAAGTTTCTCCACATTGAAATCAGGATCGGAAAGATTCTCGTTAATACATTTCATTATCCGATCCATCAGATTGTCGTTGTTGCTCTTCACCTCTACCTTTTCCATTTTCTCTTCCTGTTTCTGTGCGCCTGAGAACTTTCCGCGAAGACGGCGGACATTATCAATCAGATTATCGATAAGGATATGGAGTTCATCCATATTGAACGGCTTCGAAAGATAGGCGTCGGCACCGCGTTTCAATCCTTCCAAACGGTCACTGACTTCGGTCTTCGAGGTCAGCAAAATTACGGGAATGTCACTGATATTGGGATTGCCCTTGATTTTCTTCAGCAGCGTGATACCATCCATCTCAGGCATCAGCACATCCGAAATCACAAGGTCGTATTTACCCGTGAGCAAGGCTTTCAGCGCTTCCTTGCCGTTAGGAGCCGCATCGAAACGATACCAATTTCCCAGTTCGTTACGAACATATCCTGCTATCTCTGCATCGTCATCGACAATGAGAATACGGAAATTCTTGGAAGCCTGCCTTTTGACAGAGGATTTCAAATCACCCATTTCTTCCTTGGACTCTATTTCTTCCGGTTTCAGATGGCTATTGCCTTTCTTCAGCATGATAGTCAATACCGTGCCACGCATGCCGTCTTCGCGGTTCATCGCCTTGATCTCACCGCCATGCATATTGACGATGGCCTTGGAGAGATTGAGGCCGATGCCCGTACCGTCGAGATGCAGGTCACGGCTGTTGCTCCCCTGATAGAAGCGGTCAAAGAGACGCTCGGGCTTGTCTTCATCCAGGCCGATGCCATTATCGCGCACCTTAATGACTATCTGCTTTTCCTCTTCTACAAGTTCAATATTGATTTCTCCGCCATCAAAAGTATATTTGAAGGCATTGGATAGCAGGTTGGATATCACTTTGTCAAAATTCACGCG
This sequence comes from uncultured Prevotellaceae bacterium, assembly GCA_900316985.1. Classification (GTDB taxonomy): domain Bacteria; phylum Bacteroidota; class Bacteroidia; order Bacteroidales; family Bacteroidaceae; genus Prevotella. Next base: position 21,915 of record ONFE01000011.1, on the reverse strand, counting down.
GTCCACCCATGCCATAATTTTGGGCTGAAGGGGTGCTTCGTTTGCGTTCATGTCATGACCGCTTACTAAACTATTGGCCGTGAAGGTAAATTTGATATTTCGCTGCTGGGCGTTGTATTCGTAGAGCTTGAAAATACCGCGCATGAATGAAACAAGGTCCGTTTCCCTGCAATGCAGCCTCATCTGGTTCTTATCTATTTTACGCTCGTCGAGTATTTGGTTTACGAGTTGCATCAACCGCTGTGCATTGCGGTCTATGGTCTCGATGTCTTCCAGGCTCTCCTCATCACTGACACGCATCTTCAGTTTCTTCAATGGACCCATGATAAGTGTCAGTGGGGAGCGGATATCATGAGTGGCATTGATGAGGAAACGCATCTTCGACTCTTCGAGATCAGCCTTACGACGACGCTCAAACCAGTAAACGCCCAACACGAAAAGTCCGGCGAAAAGCAACGCGTACAGCAGATAGGCCCAAGGGGAAGCATACCACGGATTCTGTACGATTACCGTGATGGTCTTGATGCTCTTTGAGGTCTGTCCGTTACTCACCGCCCTCACGTCGATGACATACTTTCCAGGTTTCATCTTATTAAACGAAATGGCATTCTGTCCTTCGTTGGTAGAGGTCCAGTCACCGACTCCATTAATGCGGTATTCGAAAGTGATGTTTTCCGAATTCTTATAAGTCAACAGCGAAAATTCCATCGTGAACGTGCTTTCATCGTATGGAATCTCGAAATGGTCATCCAGACAATTGAGCTGTCGATTGCCGATAATAAAGTTGGTGAGATACACCTCTCCCATTTCCATACTGCTATTCTTAACCGTTTCCGGATTGAAGACAGTGATACCATCATTGGTTCCAAAGGCAATCAGCCCGTCAGCCGTCTGGGTGACGGCATTCTGAACATATTCCTTGTTGGTCAATCCATTGCCATGGATATGCGGAATAAACTGCTTATTCTTTTGAGAATACTGCCAGATGCCCATTGACGTACTGATCCAGAGATCATCTTCGCGGTCAGAGACAATGCCATAGATAATTTTGTTACGGAGATTCTCCGCTCCTGGGAATTCGGTCAACTGATTCTTGATACGGTCGTAGATAAAAAGACCGTTGTTGGTTCCGACGAGGATATTTCCCTGACGCTGTTCACCGAAAGACGTACACATAATGCCTTTCAGCAAAACGCGCTTCCCAAATTGCTTGAATTGGCGCGTTTGGGTGTCCATACAAGAAAGGCCATTACTCGTTCCAATCCAGAGCATACCGTATCGGTCAATGAACATTGTTTTGATCCAGTCGTTGCAAAGCGTGTTTCCAGTTCCATCCTGAGTCTGCATAAAAACCTTGGTCGCTTCACCAGACGCAGTGTCATAGATGACCATACCCTTACCATAGTTACAGAGATAAAGCCGTCCCTGCCCGTCATCGGCCATGCAGTTCACACCCCATCCATCAAAAGTCTGCCTGTGCTGACTGACGCCTGTAACAGGATTATAGGCATAAAGGGCATTCAAGGTACTCAGCCACCAATGCCCTTGCCGGTCGTGGTAGATGAAATTCGCGCCGGATGGCGTAGCAAGACGACCAACGACCTTACCTTGACGGTTGAACCGATAGACGCCATTGTTCTGGACAGTACAAAGCAGATCGCCTGTCGCTGCATCGGCTTCAATGGAAGACACACTACTGCCGATGAAATAGTTCTGCTCAGAGAAATTCCAACTGCTAAAAGCATCCTCGCCCTGATTCAGTTGGAAAAGGCCTTTCTGATAACAGCCCAGCCATAAATTATGGTCCTTATCCTCAATGAGATCGGCAATATTGGAGGTTGCAAGATTGAAACGGCCACTGTATGACTCGACAGGCTGAAGCACATTGCTGTGATTAGGAATCACCATCAGTCCATTGCCGGAAGTTCCGATGAAAATGTCTCCCTGACTATTGCGCAAAGCGCGCTTGATGGAGACTTGAGAGTTAAGAGCCGACAGATCATAGCCGGCATCGGTCAGTTGACCCGTGGCGTAATCATAGCGTAAAATACCTGAGATACAAACCACCAGGAACCCGCCATCGTTTGTCTTAAGATAGGCTACAGGCAATCCATAGGGCGACACGAAATCCTTTAAAGCAGTAGGTTTGCGATTGTTAACGGTAAAACGAGTCAGCACATTCAGATGCGAACTGCGCCAGATATTATGCTGGTCATCTTCAAACATACGGCTGAAGTAATCATCTATAGGTCGTTTGCAAAAGGCTTTCTCCTCTGTGATATGCTGCTCACCTTTACGGATACTGAAAAGTCCGAAGCCAGCCGTTCCGATAAGGATATCGCCGTTTGAAGTTTCAATCAGAGAATTGACACGGGGCAAATCAGCTATCGGGAAATGATAGCGTTGAAACTGATTCTTTTCATAGTCGAACCTGGCAAGACCTTTACCCATACCCACCCAAAGGCGGCCTTGACTGTCGCTCAACAGGCGCACCACCTCGTTGACCACAAGGGATGTACTGTCTTTGGGGTCGGAGAAATAACTGGTGAAGCGGTAGCCGTCAAACTTGTTCAAGCCATATTCAGTACCCACCCACAGGAATCCATATTTGTCTTGCGTCACACATTCAATGAGAGAACTCGACATCTGCTCACCAGTATAAAGATGTCCGATATCCGCATGTAGCAGACCGGAAATCACTGTGACCAGGGTTATGATAATGATAGTTCGTAGTTGTTTCATTCAGCAAAAGGGATTCAACCGCAAAAATACGGTTTTAGTATGACATTTCAAAATGTTTCATTCATTTTTATTCATATTTACGGGGGGATTCCTCGCCGTAAAGGAATTGCCGGTGATAGCCGCCAAGGTCAATCACAATCTTCTCCAGTATGATATTCGGATCCTTAGGGGCAAACTTCAGGGTATGCAAGCCTTTGGTCATGGGGAACTTGACGGTGCTCTCAACCACTCTGCGGGCTACTGTGGGATAATAGGTACTGTAGATGTTCTCCGGTTTTTCGTTCAGGTTAGAATTGAAATTCACAACCTGAGGAGTCCCACCATCCACACTGATTTCATATTCCAGACCACCCTTGTTAAGATAATCAAGCGTTGATTTCACGACGACATGAACGGTTGCCTGCTGACAATCACTGGTTGTTTCCCATTTATAGAGCAGGCTACCTCCATCAATGCGAACACCACTTAACGTACGTCCCATGCCAGGAATCACCAGAAGTGGAGAACCGGCAGCTTCATTCTTCTGATAATAGTGCTCTGCCTCTATGGCCACATAACCGTCTTTTTCCGTGAACACATTGCCACCATCCTGCTCTTTGATCCGATTCACGACTGGCATCACGTCGCCTGCTGCGAAGTCATCATTCCATGAACGATAGCCTATATGCTTCTGGGTCATCATGCCATTCCACTTTCCGTCTGACATCTCTTGATTATAATAGGCACAGAGTTCTGCATCTCTTTTGAAGCAACGGTCCACTTCGTCTGCCCAACGGTTACACTCGGGATTCTGTTCCTTATAGAGTCTCTGGTTCATGGCGTGTGCATAATACATCTGATGCAAATTGCTCATGGCCTGAACAGGGAACAGGATAATCTGCCGATAGGCATCCTTATATTCCGATGAAATGGACGAAAATTGCTCCAAAGCAGCAATTTCCAGACTTTGATATTCACTGATGACCCGCGGCCACTCATCCAAAGCATAGGTTCTGGCATCCAGCATCTCAGCCGTACTACGACCGTTGATTTTAGAGATCTGGTTCAACAGGCGGGCAGCCTCAGGAGCTTGTTCTTTTCCAAAAGTCTCTATGCAGAAAGGCAAGGTGTGCGAACCTACCACATCCACACTGACAGCACCTGGCTTCCATGCCATGTCCATGAACAACTGGATAGGATACTCCATGGGCTTCAAATCACCGACATTCAGGATCCACATACGGTCGATACCGTTATTATAAGCCAGGGAGAGTTGCTCCCACATATTCTGCGAAGGCGTCACGTTCAGCCACTTTGAATTGCGAGGGGCACCCACGTAGTCAACGTGATAATAAAGACCCCAGCCACCTTTGTGCTTACGCTCCTGGGCATTGGGCACACGGCGCACATTGCCCCAGTTATCGTCACAAAGCAGAATCAGTACGTCATCAGGAACTTTCATACCTTTATCATAATAATCAAGCACCTCCTTATAGAGCGCCCATACTTGTGGCGTCTCCTTGGCGGGCCGTTTGGTCACATCGGCAATAATCTGACGCTGATTCTTCACGATACGCTCCATCAATTTCGTATCTGCTTCTGCGCTCATAGCCTCATCACCGTCACCACGCATACCGATAGTCACTACATCATCAGTGCCTTTCATGCGCTCAATGCCTTCGCGGAAGAAGCGGTCCAGGTTCTTCTGGTTCGTGTTATAGTTCCATGCGCCCCAACCCTTTCGGTCGCGAGCGTACTCCTGATGGTTGCGTGCCATTGGCTCATGATGGGAAGTACCCATCATGATGCCCATTTCATCGGCAGTCTTCAAATTTTCTGGATCATCGGCATAGAAAGCCCACCCCCACATGGCCGGCCACATAAAGTTTCCTTTCAGGCGGAGAATCAACTCAAAGACCTTTTCATAGAAACGGTGGTCGCCATAGTCCGTGCCAAAAGTATTCTTCACCCATGAGGTCAGACAGGGGGCTTCGTCATTAAGAAACAGTCCACGATAGCGTACGGCTGGCTCTCCGTCCGTATAGGTACCTTTATGCAAAAAGACTTCTGAATGATGTTCGGTAGGTACATCTGCCCAGTAATACCAAGGAGAAACGCCCAACTGGCGTGACAATTCATAAATACCAAAGATGGTGCCTCTACGGTCACTACCAGCAATGACCACCTGACCATCCGTCACTGTAATGACATACATCTCACGTTTACCCTTGAGCATTTTGGCATCAAAGACGCGATTTTTAACCATTTCATCGATGATTTTGCTACTTCCCACAGTACCAGCTACAATGGTGGAAGAAGAAATGTTGCCCAATGAAACATCAGCGCCACAAACAGCCTTAAGGTCAACACTGAGATTCTTGGCTGCACGGAGCACGCCACGCTGCTCATTGTCGGCAACGCCAATGGTCACCCGGTTTCCTTTATTTAATTGAAAATCACCTTGATTGAAGTCAACGAAAGTGTTGGCTGCACGGCTGTTTGCAACAGCCAATAATAGCATGGAGATGACAAAAGAGCTAATCAGTCGCATAGGTTTAATTTATTGATTACATGTGCAAAGTTAGTTTTTTGAGACATATCTTCCGAATTATAATCTTGAAAAAATTAAAAATGAAACATAAAAAAACGTATGCGTTACAAATTTAATTGGCAGTATCGATGAGATGGAGTAAATTTGCAGTCAGATAAACCATAAATTCAACATCATGAAGCGTCATCTATCATTACTCATCGCCCTGTTCTTCCTGAGCATGGCCCAACAAGTTAAGGCTGACGACGGTTGGGTCGGCACTTGGGCAACAGCAGTAGAACCAACCACATTGAAAGACATGCCTGCTTTTTCACTGGCAGGCCGCAGTATCCGTCAGATTGTACATGTGTCACTTGGAGGCAGCCAACTTCGCCTGCAATTAAGCAACGTATATAGTTCTGTACCTGTCGAGATCAAGTCGGTATTCATCGCCGATGCCAAGGAGGGAAGCGACATTGATGTTCGTTCGGCCCGTTACCTGAAGTTTAACGGCAAGCAGAAATGTGTGATTCCCGCCGGCGATTCTATCTTCAGCGATGTGTTCAGCTATCCGCTGAAACCACTGCAGCGACTGGCTATCACTGTCTGCTATGGTGATTCGGTTCCGGAATGCAGTACCTCACACCGCGGTTCCCGCACCACTTCCTATATATATAATGGTACGGCCAAGCCCAAGACCCGTTTTGTTGACACGGAAGATTTGGAGCATTGGTACAACATCGCTGCTTTGGATGTCAAAGCCGATGCTCCCGTCGTGGCTTGTTTGGGAAACAGCATCACCGATGGACGCGGAACGACGACCAACGCCCAAAACCGTTGGACAGATTTCCTAGCCGAGGCCTTAGACGGTCAGATGGGCGTGCTCAATCTGGGTATTGGCGGTAACTGCGTGCTGCGCAACGGCCTTTCCGATCCTGCCGTAAAGCGTTTCAACCGTGATATCCTTGGGCAGCGTGGCGTGAAGAAGCTGATTATCTTCGAAGGCGTGAACGATATCGGTGGTTCCAGAGGTAATGCCGAGCAGGTAGCCCAGGAACTCATCAAAGTTTATGGCGAAATGATTGACAAGGCCCATGCTCAGGGCATCAAGGTATTTATGGGCACGATAACGCCCTTCGGAAAGAGTTTCTACGATTCCCGTTTCCACGAGGCTGCCCGTCTGGTGGTCAACGACTGGATACGTTCCAACAAGAAAGCCGACGGCATCATTGATTTCGACGCTCTGGTCCGCGACCCGCAGAATCCTTCACAACTCCTTGAAGAATACAGCGACGACTGGCTTCACCTCAACCCCAAAGGCTATGAGGCCATGGGTAAGTTTGCCGCCGAACAGATTAAATAGGAGTAACTCATGAAGCACGGCATTACGATGCGAGAGAAGGTTGGCTACTCTTTGGGAGACGTAGCCGCCAACCTTGCTTTCCAGATGATGATGATCTACCAGCTGAAGTTCTATACAGATATCTTCGGCCTGGATGGAGCCATCGCTGGAACCGTATTGCTGATTGCACCTTTGGTCAGCGCTTTTGCCGATCCCCTCATCGGCATTATTACCGACCGTACCAGCACGCGCTGGGGGAAATACCGTCCGTGGATTCTTTGGACAGCCCTGCCTTTCTCGGTATTCTACATCCTGGCTTTCTGGAATCCGGGCATCCATGATAAGACGCTGGTGGCCGTCTATGCCACGGTATCCTATATCCTGCTGCTCACGATGTATGGGCTCAACAACACGCCCTATGCTTCGTTGGGCGGCGTGATGACCGATGACATCCGTGAGCGTACCAGCATCAACAAGGTGAGATTCGTGTGTACCAGTATCGCACAGTTTGTCGTACAGGGATTCACACTGCCACTCGTTGACCATTTCGGCAACGGTAATCCTGCTCACGGCTGGCGGTGTACCATCATTCTTTTCTCCATTCTGGCATTTGTCTTTCTCATCATCTGCTTCCTGAGTACCCGTGAGCGTATCCAACCGCCACCCCAGCAGCAGATGAGTATCAAGAAGGACGTGGTCAAGACCTTTGGCAGTGTACCTTGGCGAAGCCTTTTCGTCCTCGTGCTGTTTATGTTCATAGCCTTGGCCATGTGGGGGGCCTCCACCAATTTCTACTTCCAGAGTTATCTTGACCAGTCTGCCCTTGAACAGTTCTTGAGCAGATTGGGATTCAACGTTTCTACTGAAAACGCCTATATCATCGGTTTCAGCCTGTTTAACACCCTCAATGCCGTGGTGCAGTTTATGGGCGTACTCTTCCTGTCGGGATTTCTGGCTAACCGTTTTGGTAAGAAGACGACCTTTCTGGTGGGACTGTCACTCTGCACATTCTTCACGGCACTCTTCTTCCTTCCCTCACCTCAGGATGTAGGAATGGTCTATCTGCTCTGCTTCTTGAAGAGTCTTGCCTACGGCCCCACCATCCCGCTTTTGTGGGCAATGGTGGCCGATACAGCCGACCACATGGAATACATCAACCACCGCCGTGCCACGGGTTTCTGCTTCTCAGGCGTTATCTTTGCACTGAAATCGGGAATGGGTATCGGCGGAGCCATCGCCGGACTGATACTCTCACTGTTTGGCTATGTGTCGGGCTTTGGCAGTCTGCAGTCGGAAACGACGGTCACAGGCATCCGCCTGGTTTCGAGTCTCTTCCCTGCCCTCCTCCTCATTGTCGGAATTGTATCCCTGTGTTTCTATCCCATCACAAAGAGTTACAATGAGAAGATGCAGACAGAACTGGCTCACCGCCGTCATTCAAAGTATAAAATTTAAACCTTTATAAAACAATTATGGAAACAAACAATTCGACAAGCGAAGCCAATGGCTTCTACAAACTTACCTGGTTGCAACGCATCGGTTTCGGTTCCGGTGACCTTGCGCAAAACCTCATTTTCCAGACAGTAGCTTGCTACTTGATGATTTACCTGACTACGGTATTGAAATTAAATCCGGCCTTTGTCAGCGGACTGATTCTCACCGTCCGACTCATCGATTGTTTCTGGAGTCCTGTAGTGGGTCGCTACATTGACAATCGCAATCCCAAGTTAGGCAAGTATCGTACTTATCTTCTTTACGGAGGTATTCCACTTACAGTTGCCGCCTGCTTATTGATGCTTCCCCAGGTTGCCACATGGTCTATGGGTATGAAGTTGGTCTATGCTACGGTCAGTTATACCGTTCTGAGCATGATCTATTCCGTTGTGAACATTCCATACGGTTCCATCATGGCCAGTATGACCCGTGATAACGATGAAGTACTTATCCTTACTTCCACACGAATGGTATGCGCCAACATCGGTCAGATTATTGTCCAGGCCGGTTTCCCGATTGGACTTGCCATGTGTATTCATTCGGCAATAGACTGGAATCAGGCTACATTCATGGCCATTGGCACGATACCTGCTTTCGTCATCCTGCCTTCTCTGCCAATACTGAAGAAATGGTTTGGCAAGAAAGGTCTTTATTATCTGCTGCTCGCCATCGGTTTGATCGGATTCGCCATATTGTTCACCATCGGCAAGTTCTTTGATGTTCAGGAATATAACACACTTGTGCAGATTGCAAAGGTTATGACAGGCGTAGGTCTTCTTGTGGGTTCACTGATGTGGGCATTGGTCCCTGAAGTCATCACCGAGGCAGAATATCGCACGGGCAACAGACCTGCAGCCACATTCAACGCTCTCGCCGGTGTTGCTTTTAAGGCTGGCTTCTCTATTGCCGGCTGGATTACGCCGTTGGTAATGGGATGGATTGGTTTCAACTTTGCCAGCGAGCAGTCGGCTTTGCCTACTGATCCCATGGCATGGTTTACAGTAACATCTCTATTTGCAATTGTCGGTTTTGTCCTTTTGCTTCTTTGCTTTATGGGCAGCAGGGAAAACATCACCACCACACCCGAGAAGCCTGTTTCATTCGGAGAAATGTGGCAGGATTTCAAGGCAAGCAAGTGCCTCCAGTTGGTGCTGAGCATCTTTGTTGTAGTGTTTCTGGCTTCATTTATCAGCGGACCGGTAAATGCATATTATCCGAAACTGGCTAATTATTCTGAAATTGCACAGAATGCCATCCTGTGGTTCACCTGTATCATTCCCGCCCTGCTTCTTCTCGTCGTAGGATACCTTGTTTACAAGTATCCTCTTACTGATGAAAAGCTTGACGAAATCAATCGCGAAATTGAGGCCCGCCACAAAAAATGAGAAATAATCAAATGATAAAGAAACTGTTATCTGCGGCTTTGTTGCTCATGGCAACATTCAGCCCCACTCAGGCTCAGGGTCTGAAGGATGCCGTTGGCAAATATTGTCTGATTGGTGCCGCCATCAACCAGTGGCAGAGCGACGGACAGGTGCCTGCGGCCGATGCCGTGCTCAGCAAGCATTTCAATTGTGTGGTAGCCGAGAATTGCATGAAGCCCGAAGTGCTGGCTCCTGCCGAGGGCATCTTCGACTTCCGCGTGGCCGACAAGTTCGTCAACTATGCCCGCCAGCTGGGCCTGAAGGTAAACGGCCACTGTCTGGTGTGGCACTCGCAGGCCCCCGACTGGTGGTTCACCAACGGCTATGCTGCCAGTCCCGTATCGAAGGAAGTACTGAAAGAGCGAATCATTAAGCACATCAAAACCGTCGTGGGCCATTTCAAGGGCCAGGTCTTTGGTTGGGATGTCGTCAACGAGGCTATCGAGGACGACGGTTCGTTCCGTAAGTCGAAGTACTATAATCTGCTGGGCGAGGAGTTCATCGAGATAGCCTTCCGTGCTGCCCACGAGGCCGACCCCGATGCCGAGCTCTACTACAACGACTATTCCATGGCTGGCGAGAAAAAGCGAGAGGCCGTGTGCCGCCTGGTTAAGAACCTGAAGGCCAAGGGACTGCGCATCGACGGCGTGGGCATGCAGAGCCATAACGGACTTGACTATCCCAACCTCGAGGAATACGAGAAAAGTATCGATGCCTTCGCAGCCTGTGGCGTGAAAGTGCTCATCACCGAGCTCGACATCAACGTGCTGCCCAATCCCCAAGGGTTCGGCGGTGCCGACATCGCCCAGAACTTTGAACTGCAGCAGAAGTACAACCCCTACGTCGACGGACTGCCTAAGGACAAGCAGAAGGAACTCGACCAGCGCTGGCTCGACCTCTTCAAGATCTATTACAAGCACCGCTCGCAGATTGGCCGCATCACCCTGTGGGGCGTCTGCGACGACAACTCCTGGCTGAACGGCTGGCCCATCAAGGGGCGCACTAACTATCCGCTGCTCTTCGACCGCCAGTACAAGGCAAAGCCGGTCGTCAACGAGATTATTAAACTTTATAAATAAATCGTCATAACGTAATAACGTCATAACGACATAACGAAAAAGCAGAATATTATGAAACCAAAGTATCTTTTCCCGAGTGACTATATGGCCGACCCTTCGGCCAATGTGTTTAACGACCGCCTCTACATCTATCCCAGCCACGACTGGGATGCCGGCGAGTGCTTCGACGATGACGGCGGACACTTCCAGATGAAAGACTATCACGTGCTCTCTTGGGCCGATGTAGAAAACGACGATGCCACCGACCATGGCGTGATTCTCGACGTGAAAGACGTGCCCTGGGCCGAGAAGCAGATGTGGGACAACGATGTCGTGGAGAAAGACGGCAAGTACTACCTCATCTTCTCGGCAAAGGCCTACGACGGTGTGTTCCGTCTGGGCGTGGCTGTTGCCGACAAGCCCGAAGGTCCGTTCAAGCCCATGGAGCAGCCCATCCGCGGCTCATTCTCTATTGACCCCTGTGCCTTCAAGGACGACGACGGACAAATCTATGTCTATTTCGGCGGACTCTGGGGCGGTCAGCTGCAGTGGTGGCGTCCGCTGTTCCACGGCTTCAATACCATCCCCGGCAAGTACGGCGACCAGAACGGTCTCGTAGACCTGGGTGCGGCCCCCGACCATAAGTCAGAGCTCTTTGCCAAGCCCGAAGCTTTCGCCATCCCCAGCAATGTGGTGCGCATGAGCGACGATGTGCTGCAATTTGCCGAGGCTCCGCGTCCCGTGCTCATTCTCGACAAGGATGGCCAGCCCCTGAAGGCCAGCGACCCACACCGTTTCTTCGAGGCCAGCTGGATGCACAAATACAACGGTAAGTACTATTTCTCTTACTCCACCGGCGACAGCCACTTCCTGTGCTATGCCATCGGCGACAATCCCTACGGACCGTTCACCTATCAGGGCGTCATCCTCGACCCCGTCGTAGGCTGGACTACCCACCACAGCATCGTCGAGTTCAAGGGCCAGTGGTATCTGTGCTATCACGACTGCGTTCCCAGCAATGACGTCACGCACCTGCGCTCACTCAAGATACAGCGCCTGTTCTACAACGAGGACGGCACTATCCAAAAGGTAGTGAACGAATAAACAAAAGGGGATGTGTTTTAATTGACACATCCCCTTTTTCATTTCATACATAGATTTTCTTGTTTTAAGGGTGCAAGGGTGTCAAACCCCGATAAACACAGGGCCTGCACCCTGTTTCAGAGGGTGTCAAGGGTGTCATAAGGGTGTCAGGAGACCCACCCCAGCCCTCCCTGCATAGGGAGGGAGTTATGTCTTTAGGGTTAGGGTTAAGGTTATCGTTATCGTTTTGAAATTCTCTAGAGAATTTTCTCCATTCTATCATCGGAAAGATTGCAAAACATCATCAGAAACAAAAAATTCTCTAGAGAATTGTATATATCCTCACGCAAAGTGAACGAAGTTCGCAGAGGATATATTTCTTCCGCGGTTTTTATTTTCGTCTCTGCGTACTCTGTTCACTCTGTGTGAGGCTTAAAACTCCCTCCCTCTTAAGGGAATTGAAAATCGACGTGCGAAGCGGAAGTCAAAGGCTACGGGTAGGCGCAACAGCGGGAACCAACGGTCGCTAGCCGAAGGGAAAAGCAATGGGCTGAGGTGGGTCTCCTGACACCCTTATGACACCCTTGACACCCTCTGAAACAGGGTGCAGGCCCTGTGTTTATCGGGGTTTGACACCCTTACAAAAATTCCTATACAGCAAACTAATTTGAAGACGCCTTCACACCCTGACTCCTTGTGGACATAAGAAAAAAGGCCTCCATGTGGAAGCCTTTTTTCTTATCATAGAGTTTATCAATTACTTCTTGATACGACGTGGAGCGCCGCGCTTTGCGAAAGCCTTTGCACCGCCTTCTTCCTCCTTAACTACCTTCTCCAGATATGGCCAGTACATCGTCGACAAAGAGCCAACCAAATTTGCCTGTGCAAACTCCTTCTGAGACATGGCGAGAATGTACCAAGTACTGATATCACCATATTCGTCTCCATCAACGTCAACTACACCTTCTCCAAATCCACCGAACCATACGTAACCGTTATCTTCAGTATTCATACTGAGTGAAATAGTAGCCTGAGTAGCTCCCATATACTTAAAGAAGTAGGCAGTATAGCGGGAGAGAAATTTATAATCATCGTTATCAAAGCCCAAATAACAGTTATACGTTTTTTCCTGCAACGTAAAATCACCGAGATAACTGCCAAAATCAGCTGTCAATTCGTAAGGAGCCTTGTTACCGTTAGGCATCTTGATGGGGATGACCAAAGGAGATTCCTCAGACAAATAGAGCTTAAGGCTATTGGTGGTCAACTCTGCGGGAATATCAACCCACTGGGTGCCATTGACATTCTTTGAATAGACAAAGTAATACTCACCCAAAACGTCCTTCTTAAAGTCAGTCTGAGTAATCGTGATGACACTGTTATAATCACCACTAGATACAGTTAAACTACCTGTACGTGAAACACCTGTGTTATTGGCATCTACGTTAACTGTCAGGGTACCGGTTTGGGAATTATACGTTCCTGTAAGCCAGGAATCCTCACTGCTGACGGTCACAGTCTGTGATGGGGATGAAGTCATAACGTTAGTCGTGACTGTCCGTTTCTCATCATCAAGATCGAATTTTGCATCCTCTACAAAGAAGATTGTACCCATCTGCGACACGTTGATGATGGCCTTGTCACCATTGGAAGCCTTAGCCACCACTATGGTGTGACGTGACTCACGAGAGTTGTTGGCATCAGCCGAAACGGTAATAGTGTTTCCGCTGACTGACACGTTCAGCCAACTGTCTTCAGCTGCAGCTGTAATACCCTGACCGGTAACTGTGATGGTCTTGGTTCCACCTATTGCAGGTATCTGTGTGTCGGCTGCCGTGGATACCACAGAGCTCACCTTATCTTCATACTCATCACTGCTGCAGGACGCCAGGAAGAGGCATCCGCAAACAGCCAGTGTGAACATATATAATACGCTTTTCATTGTTATTTACTTTAATGATTTCAACATTGATAATTAGTTACCCGTCTTCTTGAGGGATTTCCAATAGGGGATACGGAAAGAAGTTGACCCCTTCGCAAACCAGTCAGCTCCTTCATAGGCACCGTTGCTGGATCCGTTAAGCATTCCCCAAAGAATAAACGAGTCGGTATTGATACCAGGATAATTGCCCAAATCCTCGAAAGTAAACTCCGGATTGGTTTCGTCGCCATTCCACACTAGGGAAACACCAGCATCTGTACTCCATGTCAGGCTACCACCTCCGGCAATATCCCAAGCGGCTAACCAAACTTGAACACCACTTTCATCTGTGCCCAGAAGTTGTGCGTTGACGTTCAGGCGGCCAGAACTGCGTGAGTAAGTCATCACAATATCATATTTATCATTGAGCCCTTTCATCAGATAGCGGTTACTTGCTTTGTCAGGAACCAGTTCTACAGGGAATGTACCATAATTATAGGTAAAATCATACTTGCCGGCAAAGAAATCAAACGGACGCCAACCTTCAGGAAGCAGGGCTGCCATCTTAAACAAGCCATCCTCTGATGCCAACGTCTGGCTTGCATCATCATAAATTAGCTTCTGTACCTGTTTCCCTTCTATTTCAACCGGGGTCTGTAATTTCAGACCATTTACCGTGTAGATAAACGGCACTTCTACTGTACTATCGGGAAGAGACACGTATAACCAATTATCACTTTCACCAATCTCTGCCGTTGCATCAATTGATCCGTATTTACCTTCGAAGTTGAAGAAAATCCGTTCCTTCAAATCAGCCAAAGATGTGAGATAATCTACCCATGACTGGTCAGACGGCATACGTGTAAGCAACATTTCATTACCCCATTTCTTTCCTTTCAGGTAGATGGAGTCGTTGGTCGTGCGCATGATGATGAACTCATAGTCGCCCTCATAACCGTCAACAGGATCCTGCATCGGTTGTGAGAGTTCGTGCATGATGGCATTGTAAGTGTTGAAAGTGAGCACGGGGCCCTGGTCTTTCACGACATCCCAACTGGAAGAAGTCACCATGTCAGCATCTGCAATCTCACCGGAAACATGAGCCTTACCGTCATTTCCGAATTTGACGATGTAATTGTAACCACCATAAGAGTATTCTGATCCAAGATAGTATTCAAATTTCCATCCATTGTCAGCCGATAAAAGCAAGGACTTTGCATTGGCAACGGCCTCATCGATACGCTCAGCCGCAGACTTCTCGAAAATCTCATCGTTGTCATGCAGGCAAGACTGCATGGAGAACGATACGGCTGCAAGCATCATATATAAAAATAACTTTTTCATAATCGTCAGTTTCTTTTTAATTTAACGTTTCCAAATCGAGTGACTGCAGTTCCTTACCACGATGCTGGACAGCTGCACGCAGAGCATCGATGTCAAGATTCCAAGATTCTTTCATATAGGTCCTGATCAACTCCAATTTTTCCTGAATGATAGCCCTACCTTCCTCACCGGCAAGTCTCATCTTACGATTCCAGTCCTCATCCGTGTCGACGATGTACTGAGAGTAAAGTTCAGCATAGTCCTCACGGGGCTCCACCATGGCATAGTTACGGATAAAGCCTTTAGGCAGAGCCACGGTCTCCGTACTTTGCAGATACCAGTCACCACTTACATAGTCACCCTCGGAAATAAGATCGAACGAAGTATCGTAAGGAATCTTCTGGTTCAGGATGTGCTGGAACTCATGGTGCATGGTCGTGAAATAGTATTCTGTCAGGGTATTGTAGTCACCCAGAATCTCATCTGTCAGCCAATTCACCATATAGAGTGTCACCTTATAGCCACCCTCTGCAGTACCGAGCACCATCGTACCCTCACTATTATAGGCTGGTGAGCCAACGAGAGTCAACACTCTGGGGACGTTCTCCTTCACGAAATCCTGTCCTACTACTTCTGCATAGGCATCAAACCAAAGGAACTTGACGATCTTGGCCAGCTTGGCACATTTTGCCGAGTCAGCTGGTACCAGCGTATATTTCTTATCCGTTTCGATGTCCTGCATCTTGTACTGGAAATCCACATTATAAGGATAAGTAAAGTTCTTCAGCAACCATTCCTCAAAGGCATCGCGCTGCGGAGATGTTGTGGGGAAGATGCTCTCCCCACCGGGCTTGTCATCGTCAGAGCATGCTGTGAAAGCAAAACCTGAAACAGCCAGCAATAAAAATAAATATATCTTTTTCATTGTCTTTTCCTATTTATATGTTGTTTTACTCAGACTGTGCCTTATATGCTATAGGCATCTCAACAGCCAGGCTTTCTGCAGATTTTAAAGGAATGCGCTCATTGCCAGGAAGACCGGCAGTGATAACATCCTGCGGCAGCTGGATAGCCAGACGCTTGTCACCAGGCTCCATCGTGTCGGTAACGTTCGTGATGTCGTAGTTGCTGTTCATTTGGCGGCGATAGATGGTAATACCATAACGCTTGATATCTTGCATACGGAATCCTTCATGCAGCGTCAGGATACGGCGCAGATGCAGGATACACTGCAGCACGCTCTCCTGGTCACTTCCTTCAGCATCGATGGTAAACTTTGGATGCAGATGCTTTTTAGGCGTTGCGGCCTTAGGCTCATAATATTCAATGCCCTTATAGAACTCCGTGATATTTTCAACTGTTAGTTTCTTAGGGGCTGAATGGAAAGCAGCCAGTTCCGTGTTGATATCATTAACAGCAGCCTGCAGATTTCCTGACAAAGCGTAGGCCTCAGCACGTTCCAAGAGCAGAATATCCGTTGTAAACACAGCAAACTCAGAATGGGCGAAACCAATCTGTGCCTGTACGTCGGTGGTCTCAAACTCATAGGGTACCTTGCGGAAGATGTACTTAGAGAGAGCGTTGTTATACCAGATGGTATACTTAAAATCTGAACTTGCTCCCCAAGGACCTGTTGAACCCATTGTCTCATCAGTAGAAATGGTATGGCCATGGGCATATTTTTCGGCATAGCGAAAAGGACCATGAACGGCTCCCCATTCAGAATAAACGGTCTGCAGCAACAGGTTGGCACGCTCATCAGCAGCCACGAAAGCCTCTGGCTGAATCTGCTTGTTGGCATTCAGAGAGTTGTAGTAGTCCCAGTCGCGAAGTTTTGCACCAGGATTTTCACCGAGCACTTTGGATGCATATTCAATAGCCTTGTCGTTCTTGTTATAGTACAGATAGAATCGGGCTGCAAAAGCATTGGCTGCATCCTTTGTGAAGTGAAACTTCGGTTTTTCGTAATTACTGGTCACCAGAGGAAGGCCTCGTAGCAAATCCTTCTCTATCTGTTCATAAAGTTGCGCCAAAGTGCCACGCTCATATTTCTGACCCACCACAGTCTCTGTGACTAAGGGATAAGGCAGGCCCTGCTCTGTAGCAGCTGTACTGGCATCGTATGCATTACAGAAAACCAGCGAAAGCATAAACATGTTATAAGCACGGCAGACCAAAGCTTCTCCTAATTGGGAAGAGTAACTAGCTTTCTCACTTTCATCGAGAGCGTCGATAAATTGTATGGAAGCATTACTTGCCGCAATGGCCGAATAATAACCATTCCAAAGCTCCTGCGGAGACTCGTCCTGACCGATTTCAGTAATGTCATCCCAATGATAAGCTTGGCGCTGGAAACGGTCTGCTTCTGACCAACCCGTATTAACGCAGTCATCCGTATTGTCAGAATACATTTCCAAAAGATAGGCAGGATTACGGGTAGCGTATGCACTGACGAGCAGACTCTTGATTTCATCTGCAGTCTTCAGTTCCATACGGTTGTCAGGCAGTTTATCAAGATAGTCATCGCATGAAACGAAGAGTCCTGACAACGCTATGACAGATAAAACAATATATTTTTTCATAATCTTCTTTTAGTCTTTAAAACTTTATACTTTAAACCATAACTCTGATTAGAAACCAGCCTTCAGCGTCAATGTAAACTGCTTAGGAACAGGAGCAGCCACACCACCAGAGCGGAAGAACTCAGGATCCTGACCATTGAGTTTCTTGTCTGCATAGATCAGGAACAGGTTGGTGGCCTGCAGTTTCAGTGAGAGATTAGTCAGAGGTGCAATCCATGTCTTGGGGAAATCATAGTTCAGAGAGATTTCCTTCATGCGGATGAAGTCACCCTTGGCAATGCGGACATCGCTATAGTTATAGGCATTATAACCATAACGTATACTGCGATTTTCATTATACTGACGGTAACTGAGGATAACAGGAATATTCGTGTAATTCTCATCGCCAGGTACCATCCAGCGGTCTTTAAACTCCTTGGTCATTGAAGTAAGATCGGAATAACGGCCGGCAAATACGGGATCCAGGCGCACCACATTACCAAATGAATAGGTAACGAACAGGTTCAAGGTGAAGCCTTTCCACTTGAACATATTACCAAGTGAACCCTGGATAGTCGGGTCTGTAGGACCTTCATACTTCAGGAAGTCCGTGTTGTCACGCTCCTGGAAGTTGATGTCGTAGGTGGTTTCCTCACCTTTCTCATTGATGAAGATAGGCATACCGTCGGAGTTCAGGCCCTTGAAGGGAATAGAGAACAAAGCACGTACTGGATAGCCTTCCTTACGTCCACCCATATTTGTAATCAAGTCAATCACGCGATCCTGACTAGTAAGATTGGTGATTTCAGTCTTCGTGTGTGAGAACACGAAAGAGGTTGTCCAGCTAAAATCCTTGCTCTTAATATTTGTGGAAGAAACAGAGAATTCCTGACCGCTCGATTTCATGTCGGCTGCATTGGCCCAACGGATAATCTGTCCCATGATACCCTGCGTAGCTACAGGACCGATTTCATCGAAGTTCTTACGGGAATAGATATCAAAGGCCACATTGATGCGGTCATCAAGGAATCCAGCCTCGAAACCAAAGTTGAGCTCATGCTTCTTCTCGTAGGTCAAATCATCGTTCTGAAGATCTGTAAGTTGAATACCTATCTCTTTGTCCGTAGTAAAGATACGATATGGGTTGTAAGCCTTGAATACATCAGTAGAACTAGTGTAACTTGTGGGAGGAGGTGTTGCGGTCAAAGAATAACTGGCCTTCAGTTTCAAGTGTGAAAGTGTAGGCTGCAGACTTTCAAAGAATTTCTCCTGATCCACATTCCAAGAAGCAGCCACGTTCCAAGTGGGAGTCCAGCGGGCCGAACGGCTCTTACCCATGGCGTTACTACCCTCGTAACGGAAGGTGCCGTTCAGCACGTAACGGTTATTGAAGCCATAGGTACCGTTCGCAAAGAATGCCACCGAACGGCTATTGGTATTTGATAACGTGAAGTAGTTAGTGTTTTCTTCAATGCTCTTCTTGAAGAACTGATACACATAAAATGGTATTTCACCCTTAGAATACTGCATACCCCAACCGTTGAACCAAGAGCGTGTACGCTCAATGCTGGTGGTCTCCATACCGCCGAAGAGGTTCGTAAAGTGGATTCTGTTGAAAGTGTGGGTATAGTTGGCCGTAGCGCGGAAGTTGTAGTCGAGCATTCGGTTCTCCGTACGTCTGTACATACCACCTGAAGGTAATACTGTCATAGGCAGTGAATAGAGAACATCAGGATCTGTATAAAGATATCTGTTTTCATCACGAATCAGACTGTTACCCATCGCACGATAAGATTCAGCCTGGTTAGAATCGTCCAAAATCTTATATTCCTGAGAGGTAGTGGTGAACTTAACGGCACCCAGAGCAGAAAGTTCCAAATCCTTAATAGGCTTCCATTTCAATTCACCCTGGAACTTGGCATCAACGAAGTTCACATCAATGTAGTTAGACTCTAGTTCGTGCAGGATATTGAAAGGAGCATAGTTGGAATGATAGTAGGTGTCGGGATCCAGTGCACGTGAGGTATTCAACGCATAAGAATACGGGTTGATATCGAAGTCACGCTTCACATTACCGCTCACCACGTCCACATCCTGGCTCAGCGAACCAGGAGCGCGCTGCTTACGGTAACTGCCACCACCGATCATATTCAGAGTCAGGTTATCCAGAATATGGTGAGACATGTTCAGGTTAACCGTATAACGGTTCACCTTGCTCTGCTTGTACCATCCCGGGTCAACCATGGCTGAGATAGAACCGTAGTAGTTCGACTTGGCCGTACCACCACTCATGCTGATTGAATGGTTCTGCTGAAGACCATAGGAGAACAGTTCGTCAAACCAGTCTGTATTACGGAACTCAGCATTCTGAAGATACTGGTTGCGGGCCTCCTCAGTGTTGGGAAGTGCAAACGTTCCAGTGGCAGGATCGTATGTGTTGGTCAGTTCATACATCTTACCATACACACCATAGTCGGAACCATTGAGCACACTGCTCAAGCTTAACCATCCCTTGTCCTTCAACTCACGATAGATACCCATCTGATCCTGAGAGTTCAGAATGTTGAAGTTGGAATAACTGGGCTTCAGACGGGTGGTAAACTCACCCATATAGTTAATGTGGGCCTGACCCTGCTGACCTTTCTTGGTTGTGACGACAATCACACCTGCCATGGCGCGAGCACCATAGATAGAGGTTGCAGAACCGTCCTTCAGAATCTGGAATGACTCAATATCATCACTGTTCAAGCCGGCAATGGCCGATGAAATCAGCGTTTCAGGGTCACCGGAAGAAAGGGCGTCAGAATCAATATCGGTCACGTCTTCCATGATTACACCGTCAACCACCCAAAGAGGTTTGGATGAACCATAGATAGACGTAGCACCACGAACGCGGATCTTAGGAGCCGTACCGAAGGTACCACTCACATTCTGCACGCTCACACCGGCAGAACGGCCTTCCAGTGAGCGGGAGATGTCGGCAATACCATTGATCATGGCATCATCGGCATTCACCTTATCAGTGGCACCGGTAAACATACGGCGGTCCATGCGGGTCATACCCGTGACCACCACTTCGCCCAGTGTCTGGGAATTGCTTTTTAACTGAATTTTCATGCCGTTCTGGGCTCTGACCTCACTATTGTCGTAACCGATGTACGAAACAACAAGGGTTTTGCCTTGAACATTGACAAGCGAGAACTTACCATCGACATCTGTCACGGTGCCGGTCTTCGTTCCCTTCACCATGACTGATGCACCGATAACCGGCTCACCTGTCTCGTCAACAACTGTACCTGTCACGTTGTTCTGCGCCAGGGCTGTTGTCGCGCTTAGAAGGACACATAGAAGTGCCATCAAGAACTTTTTCATTTGCATAATAATATTCTCTCGTTAGTTAATATATATAGTTTCAAATGGTATTATGAATAATAACAGTTTGCAAATATAAACACTTTTTTAAAAAAGTCCAAACTTTTCTGCAAAAAAAACGGATTTTTCCCCTATTTCCTACCAAATAACAACATTTCCGTACTATTTCTTAACGTTTAGTAGTTAAAATTATCGTACGCGTACATATTATTAATATAGGAGTTTGGGAGTGTAGTCAAAAGAAAGATGCACCCTATCTTTAGAATGCATCCTTCTGTTTCATTTCACTACCTTGCGTCCGTTCACGATATAGATGCCTGGAGGTAACTGGCGGATGTCCGTACCTAGATAGCGGCCGTCGAGCGTCCATACGCCCTGCCTGTTACGAGATAACGGGCGGGAAACGGCATTGTTAACGGATGTGGTTGCTGCCGGATTCAATACCTTCACCTCATCGAGGAAGAAACGTTTTTGCGTGGGTTGGAAGGTTAGTCGGGTAACACCCTTACCCGTAATCTCCACAGTATATTCCGTCCATTCCCTATTACCCAAGTCGAAAGATTCATAAGGCTCTCCGTTTACACTGAGCACCAGACTGCATTTATCTGAAAACCATGCAGCAGCCTTGAAAGAAAGCGTGGTCGTTCCTTCAAGCATAAATGCAGGGGTGGTTGCAATGCCGTCAATATCTTTGGTTCCAAATCTTGCACACTTGTCACCGCCATAACACTTATCTCCCGTAACAGTCCATCCTTCGTTATCAGGCACAAAGGGGGATGAGACACTATTCCACTGACCGTCGTTACCGCCTTTTCCGGTACACAGGTCAAACGACTCATAGAACAGGTATTCATCCGTGGGTTCAATTACCGGGGTATCGCCACCTCCCTGAGAAGAAGATCCCTCTTCCAATGAGAAGTTGAAGGCAATGGTACCGTCAGGATTCTGGGTGATATCCGCCAAGGTAATATTGGCATTTTTGGTATTGTCCGTATTATTTCTGTAGAACAGAGCTGCGGGAGTCGACTTGTTGCTAAGCGTCTTGTTTCTGCGTGTGGGATAAAGGTCACCCGATATATCATTATC
>ONFE01000143.1 GCA_900316985.1 uncultured Prevotellaceae bacterium | reverse complement strand
CTGCTAAACAAATAATGTTTAACCTTTCAATAAAATCCTTCCCCCTCTCACGAGGGCTTAGAACCTAAAACAATCTATTAACCTTTTGACGCCGCAAAGATAAGCATAATATTTGAAACAACCAAATATTTTTATCTTAAAGAATCTGAAAAACCGCATCATCCCCTTTCCAACGGCTATTCCCGTCAAGCATTATAGGTGTGTACGCTGGAGCCTTGGGCAGAGGGAAGATAATTGATGCCCCACCAGCACATCTGCAAGAGGACGAAAGAGACGATGAGCATCCAGAGAGCAATGCGCTCACGATGGTGTGGAAGGTTACGATAGTGTACATAGACAAGATAGGCCAGCCAGGTGATGGCCGCCCACGTCTCCTTGGGATCCCACGACCAGTAGTGCCCCCATGCCTCCTTGGCCCAGAGAGCACCGAAGAGCATGCCAATGGTAAGGAAGGCGAGGCCTACATAGACGAGATTATCGGTGATATCTGATTCTTCATCAGCAATGGGCTGATTAGCGTTTTCCGTTGTTTTCTTTTTGATGAAAAGCAGATAGACGGCCATCACCGTAGCTGCACCAAGTACGGCGTATGCAAACATATAGACAATGACGTGAGGGGCGAACCAAGGACTCTGGAGGGCTGGCATCAGCGTTTTGTCGTGAATCTCAGGCTTAAACAGGTTCACGCAGATAAACACCAAAGCAAGAATCGTGGAAAACGTGAGTATCCATTTGTATTTCCATCGCGAATAGACAATGAAACCCGCCAATGGCAGGAAGAACGAATACCAGAGGCGTGTCTCACCCATTGTGCGAAGCGGCGGACGCTCCAGGGAAATCCACATGGAGAGAATAAACGAAAAGAAAACGACCAGTCCGACGATGGTTGCCGTATAGGCAAAACCAGTTTTTTCTTTCCATGCCGCCCATGCTCCTATAGCCCAAAGCAGGATTGCAGCCATTGCAAAATAAATAAATTGCTCCCAGCTCATGCGCGTCTCCTCCCTCCAATTACAAACATACAAACCGCTCCTGCCAGCATCATGTAGATGCCCGTATATACCAACGGCAACCAGGGGTCGCTGACGATCTCTAATATAGAAATCTGACTCTTAGCACCCATCTGCGTGTCGTAGCCGTATTGATAGATTTTCCAACCGTCCACCATGTTCTTGCCCGTCTTGGTCAGGATCTGAATCTCTGAGGCAAAGCGCTTGGGGCTTCCGTCGTCGTAGGTCTCCATAATAAACTTCTTCAGTTCAATGGCTATGGGCATCTCCTTGACAACTCCCTGCTGAGTCAGCGCCCGCCATTCAGGCTCGCCAACGGTGGTTATCATCTTTACGCGTTGCATGTCGGCATTGCCAAGCGTGGCGGTAATAAGGGCTATAAAGAGGCCCAAGTGATTCAGTAGGAAAGGCACGTCGCGCTTCCATGAACTCAAGTGCATCAGCCGGCGTAAAATGATGACTCCCAGAATGACCGCTATATACACATAGATGAGCACGAAGGGCCAGAACGACAGCATATTGTTCAGCCAGGTGCCATCTTTCAGCTGGCGGGTGAGTCCCATGATGATGGTCAGCACTACGGCATACACCAATGCTGGTATGGCGGCCTGGTAAGTACTTATGAACTGGAAGGCATACACCCGCTTTCTTAATAAAAATAGGACGGCGATGATTGCCAGGAACCCTACCAATACAATGCCGTTGGCAGGCCAAGCAAACGAATCCCACGCTACATGACCGACGCTCAACTGTAGTGCCAGTCCTGCAATGATAAGGCCTCCTCCAATGAGGAAGCCTTCTTTCATATTCCAAGGTTTAGTCCACATATCCAAAGATATTTGCTGCAAAGGTACAACAAAAATCTTAGATTTCAATTAATTTGCCTTTTTTCTTTGCTTCCTCAATCCACTTGGGTTCGATTTCCTGTAGGAAGCGCTGTTTGTTCTCATTCAGTGCCTTCATGTCGAGGCCGATGGCAGCCTGAGCCTTTGCCTTGGTGCTATAGTCAGGCACGGGGATGGCATCAGTATGCCCATGCTTGGCTGCAACGCGGGCAATAAGCAGGCGGGCCTGCTGGGCGTAGTCAACCGAATGAGAGAGTAGGCGCACCACCTCTTGTGGTGCATGGAATGTGGCACCATGAGAGGCGATGGCATAGTCCCAACGCCACTGGCTCTTTCGGAGCAATGCCTGAATGGGAGTCAGCTCAGCCTCGGTAGCACCCTTGTCGATGATAAATTTTGTCTCGAAGTGGGCACGGGCAAGCTCTTGCTCGGCACGGGTGCGCACCTCGTTACACTTCTTCTGGCGCTCATACACATTTTGGCGCAACACCTCTGCATCCTGACGGTGACAGGTCTGGCAGGTGCGGTCAATCTTGGCCAACGGTGATTGTATCTGGTGGTCAGAGAACTTCACGCCGCCCTCCTGCTTATAGGGCATGTGGCAGTCAGCACACGACACGCCGCGCTGGGCATGTATGCCTTGTTGCGACATCTCCCAACCAGGATGCTGGGCCTTCAGAATCTTGGTCTTCGATAGCGGATGGATATAGTCGTAGAAACCAATCTCGTCGTAATAATCCTCAGCAGCCTCGCAGGTCAGCCCCTTGTCGTGCGGGAACACCAGGTAGTTTGCCTTGCCGGGATTCTTCTCGTCGTTAGGCTTGATGAAGTAGTACTCCACATGGCATTGGGCACACACCAGCGAGCGCATCTCCTGATGGGACACATCTTTCACATTCAGACCACGACGGGCAAAAGCTTCGTAGAGGGCAGGGCGGGCAGGACGCAAGTCCATCGTGCGGGCATCGTGGCAGTCACTACAACCAATGGGGTTCACCTCGTCGGCACCCAGCTCGCTCCACTTCTTGGCGTAGAAGTTAGCGGGGTCCATGACCGATTTCGAGGCGCTGAGCTCACGCATCATTCTTGGCACGTCAGGGCCCTTACACGTCCAGCACGTAGCGGGCTGCATGTCTCCGGCGATGGAGTCGGGCGTAATCTGAATGCCAGGATTGCCTGTGCGCAGAATCTTGCGCATATCCTCTAAGGCATGCTTGTGTCCGCGAGGGGTGTTATAGTGGCGCGAGAAGGCATAGCCAGCCCACAGCACTACCATCTCAGGACGCTGCTCGAGCACGTCAACCTCTTGCGACGAGTTGTACTTCGACTTGAACGTGGTGTCCTCCGTCATTGCCCACGTCTCGTACTCACGCGGATAGTCGGCCTTGAACTTCTCGTTCTGGGCCACAATCGAGTCCTCAAACACGGTGCGTTTGTTGTTGAAAACGCTGGCCACCTCGGCCCTGCGCTCCATCAGCGACGACACAAGCAGTCCCAGGATAAAGACTACTGCCATAGATCCTCCGAAGAGTATCCAACCTTGCCAT